>CACFNI010000001.1 GCA_902567765.1 uncultured Pelagibacteraceae bacterium
TATTTTTTTTTGTGATTTTTTTTATTTCTTGTTCAATTTCTGAATTGTGTCTATGAAAACCTATGCCATAAGCTTTAATGGACTCGTAAAGATTTTTGTCTTTATAAACTTTATGAACACTTCTGCCAGCACCCGAATATCCAGACTTAGAATCAACAATTATATTATCAAGTTTTAGAATATTTTTTTTAATTAAAGGAATTAAAGGTAATAATATTGATGTTGGATAACATCCAGGACAAGAAACTATTTTAAAATTTCTTACCTGCTTGCTAGAAAATTCTGGCAAAGAATATAGGCTTTTTTTTATATTGTCAGGAGCCTTATGTATTTGTTTGTACCATTTTTTATATGTTTTGGGATTATTTAATCTAAAATCAGCAGCAATATCTATTAATACATTGTGAGGTAATAAATTTTTTGAAATGTCTTGTGCTTCCCCATTTGGAAGAGCAGTAAACACTACATCTACATTTAAAAGAAATTTTTTTTTAAATTTTACTATTTTAGGTAATTTTTTTAATTTTAATTTTTTATCAAATGAGGATATTTTTTTACCAACAGATTTATTTCCACATAAATATTTTATAAAAACATTTTTATGCTTACATAGAATTTTGATTAGTTCAATTCCAATGTAACCGGTTGATCCAGCAATTAATACATTAAGCTTAGGCATTTTTTATTATAACAGTTTATTAGTAAAAAAAAATTATCTTTTAGAAAATTGAAAGCTTCTTCTTGCTTTTCTATGACCATATTTTTTTCTTTCAACGGCCCTGGAATCTCTCGTGGTTAGTTTTTCTTTTTTAAGAGTTGCTTTTAAATTCGAATCAAATAAAAGTAAGGCTTTTGATATACCATGAACCATTGCACCTGCTTGCCCGGTATGACCCCCACCTTTTACACTGCATTTTACATCATAGCTGGTTGATTGATTTATTATTTCGAAAGGACGAAGTATTTGCATTTTGTGATTGGATCTCTTGAAGTAATCTTCATAATTTTTTCCATTAACATAAATTTTTCCAGAGCCTTTTTTTAACCATATCTTTGCAATTGATTTTTTTCTTCTTCCAGTTGCGTACATACTTTCTTTAAAATCTATTTTAGATGAAACTTCATTCATATTAATTTCTAATTGTATTTTTTACATTAAGTTTCGATAAATCAACGACAATTGGATTTTGCGCTGAGTGAGGGTGATTTTCTCCAGAGTATATTTTAAGCTTAGTAAGTTGTTTTTTTCCTAATACACCGCCTGGTAACATTCTTTTAACTGCAAGCTTTAGACTTTCACCTGGTTTTTTTAAACTAAGTTTTTCTGGTGTAGTTTCTTTGATACCGCCAGGATATCCAGTATGTCTAAAATATTTTTTATTTTGAAATTTTTTACCAGTAAATTTTATTTTTTCTATATTTTTCACAACAACAAAATCACCATCATCGACATGGGGACTATATGTATTTTTATTTTTTCCTCTAATAATTTTAGAAATTACAGTCGCTAATCTGCCTACCACAGCATTTTTTGCATCTATTTCAAACCAATTATTTGTTATGTCGCTTTTTTTAGTAAATTTAGTCATTGTGCGGAATTAATACTTCTTATAGATCAAAAGTCAATTATAAGATTGGTTAAAATTGTTTAAAATCAATAAGTTTTTAGGCCTTTTTAAAACTTGCACCATATAGGATTGTTATAATAAACTATTTATACGAAATTTTTTCGTAAGGTGTTTAAAAGGTGTAACATGCCTTTTAAAAATATAAACATGATAAAAAAAGGGAGATAAAATGTCAAAAACTATAAAAAATCCAGAAACCATAGCTTTACATGGAGGTGATTACAGAAGCGATCCAGCAACAACAGCTGTCGCTGTTCCTGTATACAGAACTACTTCATATCAATTTAAAGACACTGAAAATGCCGCCAACCTTTTTGCATTAAAAGAATTTGGTAATATTTATACAAGGATAATGAATCCTACTAATGATGTATTAGAAAAAAGAGTTGCAGCTTTAGAAAACGGACTAGCTTGTGTAACGGTAGGATCCGGCCAAGCTGCATCAACTTTTGCTATAATGAATGTATGTCAATCTGGTGACAATTTTATTAGTTCAACAGATTTATATGGAGGAACAGTTAATTTATTTACACATACACTAAAAAAACTTGGTATTGAATGTAGATATGCAGATCCGTCTGATCCTAAAAATTTTGAAAAATTAGTTGATGAAAGAACTAGATGTTTTTATGCTGAAACATTACCGAATCCATATTTAAGAGTTTTTCCAATTCAAGAAGTTGCTGATATAGGAAAAAAACTAAATATACCATTAATAATGGACAATACAGCTGCTCCAGTAATTTGTAAGCCAATTGATCATGGTGCTGCAGTTGTTGTACATTCACTAACAAAATTTATTGGTGGTCATGGAACAGTAATTGGTGGTTGTCTAGTTGACGGTGGTAATTTTGATTGGACAGCTAATCCTAAAAGACAACCTCTGTTTAATGAACCAGATGCTAGTTATGGAGGTGCAGTTTGGGGTGAAGTCGTGCCACAGCTAACAGGAGCGAATGTCGCTTTTGCTGTTAGAGCTAGAGTTTGTTTACTTAGAGACCTTGGAGCACCACTCGCTCCTGATAATGCGTGGGGTATTATTCAAGGTTTAGAAACAGCTCCACTTAGAATGAAACAACACTGTTCAAATGCAGAAAAAGTTGTTGCTTTTTTAGGGAAGCATAAAAACGTGGAAAGAGTTATTTACCCAACCCTACACAAAGGTGATTTAGCTGCTAGAGCAAAAAAATATTTTAAAGGTGGTAATGGTGCTCTAGTTGGTATTGAGGTTAAAGGTGGTGTAGAAGCAGGTAAGAAATTCATTGAGTCCTTAAAAATGTTTTATCATGTAGCAAATATAGGTGATGCGAGAAGTTTGGCTATACACCCAGCTACAACTACACATAGCCAATTAACACCAGAAGAATTATTAGCTGCTGGTGTAACACCTGGATATGTTCGTTTATCAATAGGTATAGAGCATCCTGATGATATTATTGAAGACCTAAATCAAGCTTTAGAGTCATCAGGCAAACCAAGTCTTAAGGCTGTAAGTTAGGTTTTGAATTTAAAAACAAAAAATAAATACAAGAACTAACCAAAAATATTGAACTAATTTGGTGCATAGATGCTAGTATAATCTGTGCACCATATAATAAAGTAAAAATTCCTAAAATAATTTGAATTAACAAAAAAGAACCAATTAATTTTATTGGTAAATATAAACTAAATAATTTTCTTTTATAAATACATGCTAGTATAAATAGGTAATATAAAACAATAAAATAAGCTAGATTACGATGTATAAATTGAACGAGCGATGGTTCATCAAAAGCACTTAACTTAAATAAATCAAAATAAGAGCTATCATTTGGAAAATATGAAGATCCCATCAAAGGCCAAGAATTATAAATTCTTCCTGCATCCATTCCAGAAACAAATGCACCAATAGATATTTGTAAAAAAATTAAAATTAGAAAAAAAACAGGTAAAAAAAGATTTAGTTTGTTTTGAAAATTATTTATGACACAAAGTTTTAAATAGTTCCAAAAAATTAATGAAATTATGATGAACGCAATTAATAAATGTATTGCTAGCCTATAATGGCTTACATCTACTCTATCTACTAGACCGCTAGAAACCATGTACCAACCAATAAAACCTTGGAAGCATATTAAAAAGAAAATAAAATAAAGATCAATAATTTTTCTAATTTTAACTTTAAAAGAAAAATAAATAAGTGGAATTAAAAAAAATATACCAATTATACGTCCAAGGAATCTATGAGCCCACTCCCACCAAAAAATGACTTTAAATTCCTTCAAACTCATTGAATAATTTTGTAATTTAAATTCAGGTATTTCCTTATATAAATTAAAATAGTGATCCCACTGAGTTGCATTAAAAGGCGGAAGAAAACCACTAAAAAGTTGCCATTTTGTAATTGATAATCCAGAGTCGGTAAGTCTTGTAAGACCACCTACAACTATCATAAACGAAATAAGAAAAAACATAAAAATTAGCCATATTGCAATATTTTTTTTTATTTCTTTATTCTCTATGTACATAAGATTATAAATATAATAATTATAAATTAATCCAATTGAATTAATGTCGCCTGATAAACAAAAAAAATTAAATAAAATAAGAAAAAAATTAGATAACCTTGATGATAAATTGATAATACTTGTTAAAAAAAGGACAAATCTAGTTAATGAAGTTTTAAATCTAAAAAATAAAAAAAATCAAATCATTGACAAAAAAAGAATAAAGATAATCTTAAAAAGAATAAAAATTAAATCAAAAAGGAATAAGATAGATCCTAAAATAACAAATAGAATTTGGAAAAATATGATTTGGTCATATATAGATTACGAAAAAAGGAATTTTAAAAAAAAATAACTATTTACTGTGTGGAGGCAATTTTTTCTCAACAAAAATTTCATGCTTTCTTGTTGAGGGATTATATTTTCTTGCCTTCAATTTTACTTTGGCCTTTTCTCCTCCAGCTGGTTTTTTTACATAATAAAAGTAGGGACTATCAGGTTTGGCCTCAGGAACCAGTCTTACTTTAACATGTGTTTTTTTTGCCATTTTATTTTAATTTTTTAAGTTCTTTAGTTAAATTTAAAATTTTTTTTAGCTTATTTTTTAATTTTAAATTATCTCCACTTATAGAATTATTTGCAACTTCGTCAAGTTTTAAAGATTTATTATTTAGCAGTTTTTTAACTCCATTTATTGTCATACCTCTTTCTTTTAATAAAAATTGTATTTTTTTTAATAACAAAATTGAACTTTCGTCATAATATCGTCTTTTACCAGCAAAAATTTTTGGCTTAATTTGCTTAAATTCCTTTTCCCAAAATCTAATAGTATGCGTATTTAAACTTCCTGTATGTTTATTAACTAAATTTAAAATTTTAGCAACTTCTCCAATTGACTTATAAGCATTATTAGATTTGTTCATCTTTATCATTATTTAAAAAGTTTTTAAATTGTTTTGATGGTTTAAATAATATTACCTTTCGTCTTGAAATAATTTTGCTTTCTTTGGTTTTAGGATTTCTGCCTAACCTTTTATTTTTTTCTCTTAAAGTAAATGTGCCAAAGTTAGAAATTTTAACTTTTTTATTTTCAATAATGTTTTCTATTAAAATATTTAATATATCGTCAAGTAAATTTTCCGAAATTTTTTTTGAAAATCCTATTTGCATATAAACAGAGTTTATAATATCCTTTTTAGTAAGATTAGTTCTCATTTATCCTATATTTTTTTTAATTTTTTCAATTAGGTTACCTTTAACTATTTTTTCACAAACGCCTAAAGAATTAGAAAAACCAATATAATCCGTTCCACCATGACTTTTAACAACAGGCGAGTCTAGTCCAATAAATATTGCCCCATTGTAAAGTCTTGGATCTAACCTTTTTTTGAAATTTTTTAAATTTTTAATATTAAGTAAAGATGAAACTTTACCAATAAAAGATCTTGTCATTGTTTTTTTTAGTTCTTCTATAATAAAATTAGCTGTTCCTTCTGCAGTTTTTAAAGCTATATTGCCAGTAAATCCATCAGCCACAATTACATTTACCTCTCCATCCATGAGATGACTACCTTCGATAAAACCCTTAAACTCAAAATCTTCATTATTTATTTGATTTAATTTTTTATACGTCTCTTTTATAATTTCATTACCCTTTAATTCCTCTGATCCAATATTAAGTAATGCTACTTTTGGAGTTAGATCTGGAAACAAAGATTTAAAAAGTGAAGAACCCATTATAGAAAAATCAATAAGATTCTTGTCATTACATTCAATATTTGCACCAAGATCAAGCACAACACTCATTCCCTTTTTGTTAGGCCATAATGCTGATAAAGCTGGTTTATCTATATTTTCAATCATTTTTAAATTTAACTTTGCTATTACTAAAAGTGCACCTGTGTTTCCAGCAGAGATTACAATATCTGATTTTTTTTCTTTCACACTTTCAATAGATAACCACATACTTGTTTTTTTGCCTCTTTTTGCTGCGCCAAGAGGTGAATCGGTACCTATAACTTTCTCTTCGGTATGATTAATTTCAAAACAATTTGGATCTAAATTTTTTGGAATAAATTTTAAAATTTCGTTTTCATCTCCAAAAATTCTATAAAAAATATTTTTACTTTTTTTATGATGATCTTGTATTCCTTTAATAACTTTTTGTGGCGACCCATCACCACCCATTGCATCCACTGCAATTGTAATTACGTTATTCATTTAAAAATATTAGTTAACTAATCCTTTGGGTCTAATATTTGTTTACCTTTGTACATGCCAGTTTTTAAATCAATATGATGTGGCAATCTATATTCACCCGATTTTTTATCCTCTATAACATTTTTCTTTATAAACTTAATATGAGATCTTCTCTTCCCACTTCTTGATGGAGTTGTTTTTCGTTTTGGTACAGCCATAACTATTTTTTGAGTTTAATTACACTTTTTATATAATAATTTAAAGTATTATTTTCTAATTCTACACTAAATTTATCAAAATATATACCTAAATCATCATTATTAGCTGTACTAAATTGAGATTTTATTATTTGATTTTTCTCTTTTAGGTTAAAAGAATTCCAATTTTCAATCTTAATAATTATTGAATGAAAAAGATTAATATAGTCTTTCATTTTTTTATTTATTGAGGCATCTCCATATCCTATCTCTCTAATACTTAATTCTAATTGTTTAAAAATATAATCATAAATATCCTGAAGAATTTTCTTATCATTTTTTTTAAATGCTTTTAGAAAAAAGGCAAAATGAATAAGAAAAAATATTAACCTATCTGAAAAGGTATCTTGTGCAGTAAAATTCTTATATAAGTCTTTATTTCTAGATAAATTGACTAAACTATTATAAATATTAATATATTTATTATTCATGAATAAAAAAATTTTTTTTATATTGTTTATACTTATTCCAAATTGTAGTTTAAATGAAGTTGTAAATCACCACGGTGTACATTTTCTAGAAAAAAAACAAGAAAAACTTGTTATAAATAAGACCAATAAAAATGATATTCTTAATCGTTTAGGACCTCCATCAACAAAAAGTACTTTTGATAACGATCTTTGGATATACCTGGAAAGAAAAGAAAGTAAAAGCTCAATTGTTACTCTCGGAAGAAAGAAACTTATTGTTAATAATGTTTTAATAATAGAAATGAATGAGATGGGAATACTGGTCAAAAAAAAATTTTTAAATAAAAATGATATGAATAAATTAAAATTTTCAAAAAATACAACTAATGTAATTAGTTCAAAGGATAGTTTTATTCAGGACTTTTTAGTTGGACTAAGGCAAAAAATCAATGATCCATTAGGTCAAAAAAAAATAGATTAATTTATCCAGCTACAACAGCTAATAATAATAAAGCTACAATATTTGTGATCTTAATCATTGGATTAACGGCTGGTCCTGCAGTGTCTTTATATGGATCACCAACAGTATCTCCTGTTACTGCAGCTTTGTGTGCTTCTGAACCCTTACCACCATAGTTTCCATCTTCGATATATTTTTTGGCATTATCCCAAGCACCACCTCCTGCAGTCATTGAAACAGCAACAAAAAGACCAGTGATAATTACTCCAAGCAACATTGCTCCTACAGATGCTAATGCAGCTACTTGTCCACCAATTGCAAAAATAATAAAATATAGAACTATAGGTGACAACACTGGTAATAATGAAGGAATAATCATTTCTTTAATTGCAGCAACCGTTAATAAATCAACTAGTTTTGCGTAATCAGGTTTTTGTTTTCTTTTCATAATTCCAGGAAATTTTTTAAACTGTCTACGCACCTCTATAACAACAGCGCCCCCTGCTCTACCAACTGCTTGCATACCCATTGAACCAAATAAATATGGAAGCATACCTCCAATCAACAAACCAACAACAACATAAGGATTTGATAAATCAAATGTCACAACAATACCTTCTAATTTAGAGCCTGTTACTTTTGAAAAGTGTTTAATATCTTCTGTGTACGCTGCAAAAAGCACTAAGGCACCTAATCCTGCAGAGCCTATAGCATAACCCTTAGTTACAGCCTTAGTGGTATTTCCAACAGCATCTAGAGCGTCAGTAGTTTTTCTAACATTATTGGGCAACTTTGACATTTCTGCAATACCACCAGCGTTATCTGTTACAGGACCATAAGCATCAAGAGCAACAACCATACCAGCTAAAGCCAACATTGTTGTTACTGCAATAGCAATACCAAAAAGTCCCGCAATATAATTTGTTAATAAAATACCTGAAACAATTATTAAAGCAGGTATAGCTGTTGCCTCCAAAGATACAGCTAATCCTTGAATAACATTTGTTCCATGACCTGTTGTAGATGAGCTAGCTACACTTTTAACTGGTCTGTAGCTTGTGCCTGTATAATATTCAGTTACCCAAATTATTAAGCCTGTTATTACTAAACCAATTACCCCACAATAATATAAACTTTTACCATTAAAAGTTACGTCATTTACATTATATTGTGTTGAAAAACCTATTACATAATCTGTTAAAGGGTATAATAAAATTAAAGAAGATATTGCTGTAGCCACAAAACCTTTGTATAAAGCGGCCATAATATTTTTACTACTACCTAATCGAACAAAAAAGGTTCCTAGTATAGAAGTTAAAATACATACACCACCAATAGTTAGTGGATAAACCATCATATTCATATCACCAATAAAAAATATTGATGATAAAACCATTGTTGCGACGATCGTTACAGCATAGGTTTCAAATAAATCAGCAGCCATACCAGCACAATCACCGACATTATCACCAACATTATCAGCTATTACAGCTGGATTCCTTGGATCATCTTCTGGTATTCCAGCTTCGACTTTGCCAACTAAGTCAGCTCCAACATCAGCACCCTTTGTAAATATACCACCACCTAATCGAGCAAAAATTGAAATTAAAGATGCACCAAAACCTAAGGCTACTAATGCATTAACAATTTCTCTTTCGTCAACATTGTTTTTAATTAAAATAAAATAGTAAACTGCGATTGATAATAAAGCTAAACCAGCAACTAGCATTCCTGTTACAGCTCCTGATTTAAATGCAACGGAAAGTCCACTTGCAAGTCCTTTTCTAGATGCTTCAGCCGTTCTAACATTTGCTTGAACAGAAACTAACATTCCCACATAACCTGCAATTCCTGACAATGTTGCTCCAATTAAATAACCTAGACCAACCAGTATGCTAAAAGCATAACTAATTATAATTAAAACAACAACACCAACAATACCAATAGTTTTGTATTGTCTGTTTAAATATGCCTTTGCTCCTATCTGGATAGCAGAAGCAATATCCTGCATTTTAGAATTACCAGCACTAGAATTTAAAATATGTTTACCAGTTAGGAAACCATAAATTATTGAAATAAAGCCCGCAGCTATTGTATAAAGTAAAATTGTATCAATTGAAATGTCCATAAGTATATTGTTGTTATTATTGTTTAAATTAATTTAAAGCCCGCACAATACAAAAAAAGCTGTAAAAGGCAATAAATAACTTAGTCAAAAGTATGAAAATAACCTTTGTTTTTAAAGGAAATTTTTGATCCACTTTTACTTAAAACATTAGATTTACTGTTATTTTTTTTAATATAACCAATTTTAGTAATTTTTATTTTTTTAAATTTTGAAATATTTTTTATTATATTTCTTTTATATTTAGGAGCTGTAAATAAAATTTCATAATCATCACCTTTCGAAATAACATTTTTTTTTATTATTTTTTTATTTTTAATTAATAAGGACAGGTTTTTTGAAATTGGGATATCATTTAAGAAAATATTGTATGATAATTTTTGATTATTTATTAATTTGTTTAAATCAGCAATTAGACCATCAGAAAGATCAATAGATGTGTTGGCAAATTTTTTGAGATTATTTGTCAGTGAATATTTAATATCAGGTAAATAATATTTTTTTTTAAAATATTCGGATAAATGATTATTAAATTTAATTTTTTTTTTTAAAACTAATAAACCAATGTAACTATCACCAAGATTACCAGTAACATATATATCATCATTTAATTTAGCATTATTTCTTGAAATTATGTTTTTTGAAAAACCTATAGTTGAAATTGAAAAACTTAATTTATTTGAATAGGTAGTATCACCACCTCCAATAAGTAATTTATATTTTTTTTGTTCTTCTTTTAATGACCTTCTTATTTTTTTAAGATTTAGGCTACTTAAGCTATTTTTATTTCCAGATACAGAGACAAAATAATACTTTGGATAAACACCTTTACAAATTAAATCTGAAATTGATGATCTTAAAATTTTCTTTATAACTAATTCCGGCTTGTTAAAATTTAAAAAATGGGTACCCTCATTATAAGTATCAACTGAAATAATTAAATTATTTTTTTTATCAAAAAAAACATCATCACTTAAATTCAAGGATGGTGATTTTTTAAAAGTTAAAGGTTTCAAATATTTATTAATTAATTGGAATTCATGCATTGGAAACTCTTATTTCTTTAGAAATTTTATCTAAAATTGCATTTAGGTACTTTGTTTGAGACTCAGACAGAAAAAAGTTAGATGCAACTAAATACTCCTTAATTATGACTTTTCTTGGAGTTCTTTCTTTATATAACATTTCGAATATCGCTGATTGAATTATTACTTGGAAAACTTTATCTACTTTTCTTAAATTTAAATCTTTACTTAAATGTTTTTTTATCTCATCATCAATGACTTCCTTTCTCTCAATAGAACCTTCTACTATATCTTTTATAAATTTTTTGAATCTATGCTTTGGAAATAAAATTTTTTCATCTTGGTTAAATATTTTTCCATACAATTTTTGGATAATAATTACTCGTGGATTATTCTTTGGATTATATGGAATTCTCATTTTTTTATTGAGATAAAATTGATAAAACAGCCTCAACTGCCTCTTTACCTTTAAATTTTCGTTTAACAGCTTGATTAAAATTTAAACAAGTAATAATTCCATTACCTACAGGTTTTTTATTATCAATTGAAATTTCCATAATTGCATTTGTTGTTGCTGATGAAATAAAATCAAAATGAGGAGTTTGCCCTTTTATAACACAGCCCAAAGCTATAAAAGCATCAAATTTTCTTATATTTTTAGATATAGTAACTGGTATTTCAAAAACACCAGGAACTTTTATAATTTTAACTTTGAAATTCTTTGGAATTTTTTTTAAAGCACTATTCAAAAGTCCTTTTGTTATATCTTTGTAGTAATCTCCGGATACTATTAATATTTTTTTCATTTTATTATTTCTTGTTTTACAATTTTTATATCATAACCATCTAAACCAACTACCTTTTTTGGAGATCTAGTAATTAAAATCATTTTTTTTATTTTAAGATCCTTTATTATTTGAGCACCTATACCATAATTTCTTATTAATTTATCATTTCCTTTTTTATAAAATTGTTTATTTTTATAATCTTTAAGTGTTTGAGTGACAGATTTTAAATTTGTATCTCTTATAAATACTAGAACACAATTATTATATCTTTTAAAATGTTTTAATGTTTTATCAAATGAATTTGGTATTTTTTGATTTATAAGATAATTGTGAACTACATTTGATGATATAACTCTTACTCTAGGAATTGTGCTTTTTCTAATATTTCCCTTTATTAAGGCAAAATGTTCAGATCCGTCTAATAAGTTTTCATATATTTTAATTTTATACTTACTTTTTCTAAAAAAAATTTCTGATTGTTTTTTTAACTTAACAAGTTTTTCTTTTTTTAATCTATAAGCTATCAAATCCTCTATTTTTGCAATTTTTAAGGCATGTTTTTTTGCAAAATTAAAAAGATCTTTACCTTTTGCCATAGATCCGTCCTCATTCATAATTTCACAAATAACTGCCGAATTATTTTTTTTTGCCAGTTTAGATATATCCACAGACGCCTCTGTATGTCCTGCTCTAACTAGTACACCACCATCTTTTGCAATAATTGGAAAAACATGACCTGGTGAGATGATATCATTTTTATTTACTTTTTTTTTTGAAGCAACTTTAATTGTATGAGCTCTATCTTTCGCAGAAATACCTGTCGTAACTCCTTTTTTAGCTTCTATTGATACTGTAAAAGCAGTTTTTGGATTTCTTGATATATTGACTGATGACATCAAAGTAAGATTTAGCTTTTTAGCTTGACCACTATCCAAAGCCATGCAGATTAATCCTCTTCCGTATTTAGCCATAAAATTGATATTCTTTTGATTAGAATAGGATGTAGAAATAACTAAGTCACCTTCATTTTCCCTTTTTTCATCATCTACCAAAATAAACATTTTTCCTTTTTTGGTAAGCTGAATAACCTGTTCTATTGATGTGTATTTATTTTTTCTCATTAAAATAATTTTTAACGTATTTTGATAAGATATCTATCTCAATGTTAACAAGATCATTTTTTTTTAAAATCGATAAATTTGTCATCATATATGTGTGTGGAATTACCCAAATTTGAAAACCTTTTTTTGTAATTTTTGAAATTGTGAGAGATATTCCATTGATACTTATTGATGCTTTTTCAACTAATTGCTTCCTATCTTTATTGGATACATAAAATTCAAATAAAAAAGATTTATCAATTTTTTTAATAAATGCTAGTTTTCCTACTGTATCAACATGTCCTTGGCAAATATGTCCAGAAATTTTTTGACCATATTTAAGTGGTGTTTCAAGATTTATCCTATCGTTAATTTTTATATTTTTAAATTTTGATCTATTCAAAGTCTCATTAGATAAATAAAATTCGAGATAATCATTTTTTACGGATATAAGAGTCAAACATACTCCATCGCAAGAGATTGATATACCGATATCTTTTCTTTTTAATTTAATTTTAGATTTTAAAAAAAGATTAATGCCTTTTGGTCTTTTAATTACTTTTTTAATTACACCTCGTTCATATATAATTCCGTTAAACATGGTCTAGTAATAATGTAAAAGTTTATCTTTATCTAGATAAGTATTGACGATATTTCTATTTTTAAACTTTATATTTAAAGTCCTTTTCACGTCCGAAATCTTTACTTTATTTTTATTTATTAATGATCTATTGCTCATAAATAGATAAAACTCGTTAAATAAATTTTTTGATAATAATCTGTTAATAAAAATTTTTCCTGATTCTATCAAAACTGAATGAATTCCAATATCGTAAATTTTTTTAAAAATTTTTTTTAAATCAAAATAATTATCATTTTCAGTATTAAACTTTACTAATTTAATACCTCTTTTTTTTAAAAAATTTATTTTTTTTAAGTTTTTAGAGTTATGAAAAATGATAGTTTTTTGAAATTTTGATTTGAGCAAAACATAGGATTTTTGTTTAATCTTTAAATCTCGATCTATAATTATTCTAACTGGTGAAAAATTTTCAAGACCATCTATTCTACAAGTAAATTTTGGGTTATCATTATTTATTGTTTTGTATGTTGTTAATATGCCTTGATTTTCATATCTCAATAAATGGGACACTTTTCTTGAGTATTCATTCGTTATATGTGTTTTATTTTTTAAAATGCTTAAATCTGAAGAGCATGCTAATTTACCAATAATATAAGGTCTATTATTTTTTTTAACATAATTATAAATTTTATAAAATTTTCTTGTTTCTTTGCTTAATAAACCAGATTGAACAGATACCTTTCTAGATTTTAAAATTTTTTTTGATTTTTTATGACTTCTAAAATCATTATCTTCTGTTGAATATATAACCTTTTTAATTTTTGATTTTATTATTGCTTTGGTACATGGTGGTGTTTTTCCATAATGAGAACATGGTTCAAGCGAAACATATAAAGTTGAACCTTTATTATTGTTCTTATTTCTATTTAAAGCTATTGTTTCAGCATGTGGTCTGCCATTAAAGTTTGTTGATCCAAATGCAACTACTCTGTCATATTTTACTATAACACATCCAACAGAGGGATTTGTCCCAGTTAAATTTTTCTTATTCTTTGCTAGGTTAATAGCAAGGCTCATATAATAATGATCTTTTTTGTTAAATTTATCTTTTTTTGTAGACATCAATTTTGTCCACAAATTGTACAAAGTCTTTTTCTTCTCTGAAATTTCTATAAACTGATGCAAATCTTACATATGCAACTGGGTCTAAGTCTTTCAATCTCTCCATCACCATTGTTCCTATGGTTGATGTTGTAATTTCGGCTTGTCCTAATTCTTCAAGTGACCTCATTATGGAGCTAATAAACTTTTCAATAGTTTCAGTATCTATAGGTCTTTTTTTCATTGCTATATAAATTGATTTTGAAAGTTTGTCTCTATCTAAAGTAGATTTTCTTCCATTTTTTTTGATTACAAAAAGTTCTCTATATTGAACTCTCTCAAATGTAGTAAATCTTTCCCCGCAAGAACAAAGTCTTCTTCTTCTAATTGCTGTTCCATCCTCAGTTGGTCTAGAGTCAACAACTGAAGTCTCTCCTTTTTTCTCACATGGACAAATCATGTTTATCTTAAATGTTTATAAATTGGAAAATTTGAACATAAGCTAATAACTTCTTTTCTTACCTCATCTTCCGTCTTACTATTGTCCTCTGGATTATCCGATAAACCTTTAATTATTTTTGTTATTAATTCACCAACTTTTTCAAATTCTTTTAGTCCAAATCCTCGTGTTGTTGCAGCCTGTGTTCCTAGTCTTATGCCTGATGTAACCATCGGACTTTCAGTGTCAAACGGTATTCCATTTTTATTACAAGTAATATTTGCACGCTCTAAACTTTCAGCTGCTATATTTCCTTTGACACCAAATGGACGTAAATCAACAAGCATCAAATGAGAGTCTGTACCACCCGAATAAATCTTAAATCCATTATTTTTCAATGTTTCAGACAATATTTTAGCATTAGCAAGAACAGATTTAATGTAGTCTTTAAATTCTGGTTTCAGTGCCTCTAAAAATCCTGCAGCTTTTGCAGCAATTATATGCATTAAAGGTCCACCTTGATAACCAGGAAAAACTGCAGTATTAAATTTTTTTGCAAGATCTTCGTGGTTTGTTAATATAATTCCACCTCTAGCACTTCTAAAAACTTTATGTGTTGTTGAAGTTACGACATGAGCATGATCACATGGATTAGGATAACCTTTTCCAGCGACCAAACCTGAGAAGTGGGCCATATCAACCATCAAATATGCGTTCACTTTATCAGCTATTTCTCTAAATCTTTTAAAATCTATAACTCTTGAATATGCACTTCCACCAGCAATTATAAGTTTTGGTTTATGCTCTAATGCAATTTTTTCAACATTATCATAGTTAATAAGTTCTGACTCCTTATCAACATCATAAGAAATCGCATTAAACCATTTTCCTGACATTGAAATTTTTAAACCGTGAGTTATGTGACCACCAGAATTTAAACTCATACCCATAAATGTATCACCAGGTTTAAGTAAAGCCAAAAAAACTGCTCCGTTAGCTTGAGCACCTGAATGTGGTTGAGCATTTGCAAATTTGCAATCAAATAGTTTTTTCAATCTTTCAATTGCTAAATTTTCAGCAACATCAACATGATCACATCCATTATAATATCTTTTGCCAGGATATCCTTCAGCGTATTTATTTGTTAAAACTGAACCTTGCGCTTCTAAAACAGCCTGAGAAACAATATTCTCGGATGCTATCAATTCTATGTGTTCTTGTTGTCTTTTTAATTCATCACTTATAGCTTTGTATAATTCAGGATCAGTTTTTGATAGACTATCCTCAAAGAAACCTTTGTATTGATCATTTAAATATTTATTTTCACTAGACATAATTATATCTTTTTTATTCTTCTTAAATGTCTTCCTCCATCAAATTTAGTATTTAAAAAAATTTTAGTTAGATTGAAAGCTTTTTTTTTACTAATCAATCTACTTCCTAATGTAATGATATTTGCGTTATTATGCAATCTAGATAATTGCGTGTTTTTAACACTAAAGCATAGAGCAGCCCTTATATTTTTG
Organism: uncultured Pelagibacteraceae bacterium; assembly: GCA_902567765.1. Lineage (GTDB taxonomy): Bacteria > Pseudomonadota > Alphaproteobacteria > Pelagibacterales > Pelagibacteraceae > Pelagibacter. The sequence continues at coordinate 16,128 of CACFNI010000001.1, forward strand.
GTTTTATTCGCTGCCATTGACATTCCCATGCCTGAACCACATACAAGAATTCCAAAACTTCCTTTTTTAAGAGATACCACTTTTGATAATTTTTTTGCAAAATCTGGATAATCCACTGAATTGTCATTTTTAGGTCCTAAATCAATAATTTTTAATTTTTTTGAAAATTTACTAATTAAGTATTTTTTCATGCTGTAACCGGCATGATCTGATGCAATAAAAATTTTCTTCAACAAGAAATAATATAAACTAATTTTAATTAAATTTGTAGTCTAAAACACATGCTACCAAGTGAACTCTATTTTCTTCACCACCATTAAAAGCATTATGATATTTTAAATTATTAGTTACCCAAACTGATCCATCTGCAGGCATATGATGAGCAACCTTATCTATTACCATTATCGCTCCAGGATTTGTATAAATGGGAATATGTAATCTTGGTTCAGGATCTCTATGCCAACTTAATGTTGATCTAGGTTCTTTTAATAACAATCTCACTCTTCCTAATTTATATTTTTTTGATAATTCATCATAAACTTCTTTAAAATATGTATGTTCAAAATCTTTTACAAACTCAGTATATTTACTTTCATCAATCTCAACGTCTCTAGATACTTCAACACCAGTCGAGTCTGGCTTAGTCCAATATACGCCTCTAACTTTGTTTCCTTTAATTGAATCTGGGTCGCCAGGTATTTGGTTCAGTGATATACCTGCAAAATGAGGAATACCTAAACTTGTATCGAAACCTTTAATTTTTAAAATTTCATTACATGCGTTTTTAAGCTTATCTATATCAAAATGAATGTTTTGTTTTTGAAAATCACCCATAGCTTTGTTTACTTTTAGTTTGTTAATAGATGTAACGTTATTCATGTGCCTAAATAAATACTTTATTTATGAATATAATACATATAACTTTTGTCGCATATAAAAATAATTGAGAATGATTATCACTGGAAAATATCCAAATTTAAGGCTTAGAAGAAATCGAAAAAGCGATTGGACTAGAAGGTTAGTTCAAGAAAACAATTTGTCAGTTAATGACCTCATACTTCCAATATTTGTTATTGATGGAAAAAATAAAAAAGAATCAATTAAAACAATGCCAGGTGTTTATAGATACAGTATTGATAAATTGCCTTTGATAATTGATAGAGCTGTAAAATCTAAAATACCTTTAGTTGCAATATTTCCATATACAAATTCAAAGTTAAAAAATAATTTTGGACATGAAGCATTAAATGAAAGCAATCTAGTTTGTAGAGCTATAAGATTAATTAAGAAAAAATATAAAAATAAAATTGGAATTATGTGTGATGTTGCCTTAGATCCTTATACATCACATGGTCATGATGGTTTATTATCAAAAGGAAAAATTTTAAATGATGAAACTGTAAATATATTAATTAAACAATCATTGTTACAAGCTGAAATGGGGTGCGATGTAATAGCACCATCAGATATGATGGATGGAAGAATTGGAAAAATTAGAAAAGCATTAGATAAAAAAAATTTTCAAGATGTTCAGATACTTTCGTATGCCGCAAAGTATGCGTCAAGTTTTTATGGTCCATTTAGAGACGCAGTAGGATCAAAAAATTTACTTAAAGGAGATAAAAAAACTTATCAGATGGATTTTTCTAATAATCAAGAAGCATTAAGAGAAATAGCATTGGATATTAAAGAGGGAGCGGACATGGTAATGGTAAAACCTGGTATGCCCTATCTAGATATTATCAAATCGGTAAAAGAAAATTTTAAAATACCTGTTTTTGCTTATCAGGTGTCTGGAGAATACAGTTTAATTAAAAACGGTATTAATAAAAAAATTATCAATGAAAATAGTATAATTGAATCTTTGATGTCATTTAAAAGAGCAGGAGCTTCTGCAATAGTAACTTATTTTGCTGATAAAATTGCAAATACATTGAGATAAGTGTCATTTAATAATATTTATAAAATTTAATCTTTGATAAGGATGACTAATATTGTTTGGTAACAATATGCTTTTATCTAGATAATCAGTTACTAATTTTAATCCTAATAAAAGATTTTCAAACTCAACATCACTTTCATTGGTTTCAACGAGAAAATTTGGAACGCTTTTTGATGAACTATTTGATTTAACAAAATACTTTTTTTGATCATTAATAATTTCTGACGAAACCAAATTTTTTAAATTTAAGTCATAACCTAAAAATTTAAACAAACTTAACTCCCAAAGTATATAGTTTTTAAGCCACTGATCATCTCTTAAATTTTCAAAAAAAATTTCAATGAGATTAAAAATTTTAAAATTTTCCTCAGACTCGACTGTCAATAATTTTATTAAACTCATAGCTGAAGATATGCACATTAATTTATTTTTATTATCAAAAAAGAATGGGGAGTTAGCTTTTAAAATTTCAACTTTAAAATACCCTGTTGTTCCCTCCTTTTTGAAATTAAAATTAATGTGGAATTTATTACCTATTTGTAAATAATTTTTTACTTTTTTTGAAGTTCCACCAAATATAATACCCGAACATTTTCCATGATTTTTTGTATAAAATTCAGCAATAACCGAATTTTCATTATAAATATTCTTATGGATTAAAAAACCCTCATCTATCCAGTTCATTTTTTTTAATACTTTTTAATAAATTTAATGCTGCATTTTGTTCGGCATCTTTTTTGGATGGGCCGCTACCTTTAACGAAAGTTTGATTTTTTAGTTTTACTCCTATTTTAAAAATAGGTTTATGATTAGGTCCTGAAGTACTAATTAATTTATAGATAGGTAAAACTTTAAATTTTTTTAAAGAGTATTCTTGTAATTTAGTTTTAGGATCTACATAAGTTTGTTGGCTTAAACTTATATGTTTTTTCCAAAGTCCAAGAATAAATTTTTCTACAAAATCTATGCCTTTGTCGAGATAAACAGCTCCAATTAAAGACTCGCAGGTATCAGAAATTATTTTATCTTCTATTCTAATAATCTTTTGCTTTGAATTTCCAACAAATATGAATTTTTCTAAGTGTATAGATTTAGCAACCTCCAAACATTTTTTTTTATTAACTAATGCAGCTAATTTTTTATCAAGAGATCCTTCTGTATCTTTGGGATATTTTTCAAGTAACTTTTTTGAAATTATCAATCCTAAAACTCTATCCCCTAAAAATTCTAGTTTTTCATTACTATCAACAGAATTAAAGCTTTTGTGTGTTAAAGATTTTTTTAATAGTTTTTGATTTTTAAACTTAATGTTTATTATTTTCTCTAATTTATTCAATTCAACATTTATCATAATATTTTTTTAAATATACGTTTGAACCTAAAAGATTTATGCCATTTCCAAAATTCAAAAACTCTACCAATTTTATAATTTGATGAAAAAAATATAAATTGTGCTTTACCAACAAGATTATTTTCATGCACATATCCAACACTTGATAAGAATCTGCTATCTTTTGAACAATCTCTATTATCGCCTAAAAAGAAATAGTGATTTGACGGTACAATAAACTTGTCTGAATTTTTGAATCTGAATGTTGTCCTATAAGATGCTATGTATTTTTTTTTATTAGGAAGTTTTTCTTCAAATGTGTTAACAGTCATTTTTTTATCACCACAATAAATTTGATCTTTTTTTGATATTATACTTTTAAGTATTTGGTTATCATTTAAATAGACATCCCCATCAATAAATTGAATGCTGTCACCTGGTAACCCTATAAGTCTTTTAATATAATCTGTTCTATTATCTGAAGGTGTTTTAAAAACTACAACATCTCCTCTTTCTGGCTTGTAACTTAAAATTCTACCTTTAAAAAGTGGAGGACTAAATGGAAATGAATGTTTACTATAACCATATGAGTATTTAGTTACAAATAATCTATCACCCACTAAAAGATTTGGCTCCATTGATGATGATGGTATGTAAAAAGGTTGAATTAACAGCGATCTAATAAGCAAAGCAATTACTAAAGCATAAAATAATGTTTTTAAATTATCTAAAATATAATCTTTATTTATTTTCATTATTTTTGAAAAATTACGAATGCTATAGAATAATTTTTTTCATCGGTTATGGATAGAAAGAAATTAAATTTTTTTGTTTTATGTTTTTTATAAATAATTGCTTTAACTTTTTTATTTATTTTAAAAAAAGGTTTCCCAGATTTATCATTTTTAACAACTATATCTTTGAAGTTTAAATTACAGCTTATACCTGTACCTAAGGATTTTGAAAAAGCCTCTTTTGCAGCAAATCTTTTTGCAAAAAAGGAGGTTTTATCAAACTTTTTTCTCGAACTATTAATTTCATCTTTTGAAAATACTCTATTTATGAATTGTCTATTTTTTAACATATTTTTAATTCTTGAATTTTTTGTAATATCAACGCCGATTCCAGTTATTTTCATAATTACTTTTTTAGTATACCCTTAAACTTTTTAATGACATTTTTAATTCCATAAAAAAAAGACTCTCCAATAATAAAATGGCCGATATTAAATTCTTTGATTTCTTTTATGCTATTTAGAATTTTAGTAGTTTTATAGTCCATCCCATGTCCTGCATGCACTTCAAGTCCTAAGTTAATTGCATATTTTGCACATTTCTTAATCTTTTTTAATTCCCTAGAATAATCTAGGTTTGCTTTAATTAACTCAGATATCCTGCCTGTATGTATTTCGATACATTCTGAATTTATCTCTTTTGATAGTTTTATATCTTTTAGAGAAGGATTAACAAAAAGACTTGTTCTAATATTAGCTTTGTTTAAATATTTTAAAATTTTTTTTAACTTTAATTTATTTTTTAAAATATTGAGACCTCCCTCAGTGGTAACCTCTTTTCTTTTTTCAGGTACAATACATACATAATTGGGTTTATTTTTTAATGCAATTTTAAGCATTTGAAAATTAGCTGCCATTTCTAAATTAACAATGATTTTATTATTTTTACAAATTTTTTTAACATCTAGATCTTTAATGTGACGTCTATCTTCTCGAAGATGTATCGTAATAGAGTCTGCTCCATACTTTGTTGCCACAATTGCCGCTATATGAGGATCTGGATGAATTCCACCTCTTGAATTTCTAATAGTTGCTACATGATCTACGTTAATACCTAATTTTTTCATCTAATAAACCTACTACCGGGTTTAGAAATAGGTTTTTTTTTTAAATATTTAGGTAAATTTTTTTTATTAAAAGTTGGAATGTCAATTTTAATATGAGATATTATTTTTTTTTTAATTAAAAGACTTTTTTTATTAGATCTATCAATTATTGAAGCAAACCCTATTAGCTTAGCCTTAGATTTTACCAGCAATTTAGAACATTCGAGACTAGACTTTCCTGTAGTAATCACATCCTCAACAATTAGAACTCTCTTGTTTTTTTTTATATTAAAACCTCTTCTTAAGGCGAACTTTCCATTAACACGTTCACAAAAAATTGTTTCCTTTTTTAAAAGCTTTCCTATTTCATAACCAATAATAATGCCGCCCATTGCTGGTGATAATATTAAATCAATTCTCTTAAATTTTTTTTTAATCTTGTTAGCTAACGAAATGCAAATTTTATTTGCGATATGTGGAAAGCTTAGAAGCTTTGCACATTGAACATATTGAGGTGAATGCAGTCCTGATGATAAAACAAAATGGCCATCAATTAGAGCATTAGTTTTTTTTAAAATATTTAAAGATTTTTTGTGTGAAAGCATTTTTCTTATTTTCGTGCCTTATGATTTTAAATTTAATCTGTTTTTGTTTTAACTCACTGATAAAATTTGTAAAGTTTTTCAGATCATTTATTGTTAAATTAAATCTGAAATTTATATAATCCTTGGTCTTTTCCTTCATTTCTACGCTAGATATGTTGAGTTTGTGAGTACCTATAAGCGTAGAGACCTCACCTAACTTTCCGGGCTTGTCAGGTAAAGAAATCCACACGATTGTATTATATTTTTTAATTCTTACATCAGTTTTATTGTTGTCTTTTGTTTGCCAATATTTCCTAATTGCTGCTCTTGCTTTTCCAGTTTTTGTTAAAGGCAGCCAATGTAATGATGGTGATTTATTTTTAGATGTGATGATTTTTACTATATCGCCGTTACGTAAGATACTTTGAAGGTCACTTTCTTTACCATTAATTTCACATCCAATTGCAGTATCACCAATCTTTGTATGAACAGCATAAGCAAAATCAATCGGTGTAGCATCTTTAGGGAGCTTAATAACCGACCCTTTAGGCGTAAAACAGAAAGTATTTTCCTGAAACATCTGTAATTTTGTATATTCAAAGAAATGTTCAGGATTTTCATTTCTATCCATTATATCTACTAAATCTTTTAACCAATCGTATTCTTTCCATGTAAGAGAATTAAATTTCTCTGAGGATTTGTATTTCCAGTGAGATGCTATACCTCTCTCAGCAAAATCATGCATTGGCTGAGTTCTAATTTGAATTTCAATTGGTCTTTTATTTGGACCTATTATTGCGGTATGTAAAGACTTATACTGATTTATTTTAGGTGAAGAAATATAATCTTTAAACTTACCTGGTATACAGTTGTACTCTCTATGAAAAATACCAAGAGCTTTATAGCAATCATCTATATTATCTAAAATTATTCTAAAACCTATTACGTCAGTTATTTGTTCAAGAGAAACCCTTTTCTTTTGCACCTTTCTCCAAATTGAAAAAGGTGTTTTTTCTCTACCAATAATTTTTGCATTAAGTTTATATTGGTTTAATAAATCGCTAAATTTATATGAAATAGAATTAAATGAATTAACTTTATCATCTTTAATTTCATCTAATCTTTTTTTTATCAATTCCCTTGCTTCATTATTCAGAACCTGGAAGGATAAGTCTTCTAATTCATCTCTAATTCTATGCATTCCCATTCTATCGGCAAGAGGTGCATATATTTCCATAGTTTCTTTTGATTTTCTTATCTGTTTATCCTTATCTTTAACAAACTTTATGGTTCTCATGTTGTGCAATCTATCAGCTAACTTAACTAGTAAAACTCTAATATCTTTAGAAGTCGCTAAAATAAGTTTTCGAAAATTTTCAGCTTTTGAATTTGCTACTGCCTGATTTTCAAATTCAGAAATTTTTGTTACACCATCAACTAAATCTGCAACTTCTTGACCAAATTCGCATTTAATTGTTTCATATGTTGCTTGCGTATCCTCAATTGTGTCATGGAGTAAACCTGTGGCTATTGTTGCGCTATCTAATTTTAATTCTGTCAAAATACTTGCTACAGCAATAGGATGAATTATGTAAGGTACACCTTCATCTCTTTTTTGAGTCTTGTGTGCTTTTAAAGCAAATTCATAAGCTTTACTTAGAGTTTCTGGATTCAGAAATTTATTATATGATTTTACTTTATTTATTAAATCATCAGATTTGAGCATAACTTATTATATCATCAAATTAGATTTGTTTAATAGTTGTTAAATCGTCATCATTTAAAAAACTAATTAATTTAGCTATATTTACTTTGTTCACTGGGTGTTTCCAGTTCTTGGATATTTCATAAAGCGGCAATAACACAAAATTTCGTTTTTTCATACGAGGATGAGGTATAATTAAATTATCAGGTCTTTTAAATCTTATAATCTTTTGATCATAGTCAATTATGTCAATATCGCAAACTCTCGGTTCATTTTTTCCAAACCTTTTTCTGCCTATTTCATGTTCAATTTTGTTACATAATTTTAAGAGTTTTATTGGCGAAAGAGTTGTTTTTATTTTAATTACTGTATTAATATATTTAGGTTTAGTTGTGTCTGGCCAGGAAAGTGATTCATAATTGCTTGATGATTTAAGTATTTTAATAAAATTATTTTGGAGCTTATATTTGGCTTTTTCGATGTTTATTATTTTATTGCCTAAGTTAGATCCAATTGCCAAAAAAACTTTTTTAGCTCGTTTTTCTGAAATATCTTGCTTTGTCACGATCCCAATCTCTCCTCTTTATAGACTGTCTTTTATCATATTTTTTTTTACCTTTGGCAACAGCGATTTCGATTTTAGCCTTTCCTTTTTTAAAATACATTTTTGTAGGAATTAAAGTAAAACCCTCTTTCTGCATTTTTCCAATAACTTTGTTTATTTCTTTTTTATTTAGTAAAAGTTTTCTTTCTGCAATTGGATTATGATTTGTATAACTGGCTTCTTTATATGAAGATATATGAGAATTAACCAAAAAAACTTCTCCATTCTTTTCTACAGCATAAGAATCTGCAATATTTACTTTTCCATTTCTTACTGATTTTATTTCAGAACTTTTAAGAACAATTCCAGCTTCATATATGTCTTCAAAAAAATAATTAAAATTTGCTTTTCTATTTAAACAAATAATTTTTAAACCAGGGTTGGTTTTTTTTTTCATTAACTAATAAGTTTGGCAGATAATAAAGCTTTTTTAACCTGTTCTTGTGACTCTTTTTTAATTTTAACAAGTGGCAATCTAATTTCGTCATCACACATTCCTAAAAGTTTTGCGGCATATTTAACTGGGGCAGGATTGCTTTCAATAAATAATGATTTGTGTAAAGGTTGCAACATTTGATCTATTCTTTCAGCTTCTTTAATTTCGTTATCAGATTTCGATTTAGAATACTTTTGCATATCTGAACAAAGTTTTGGTGCAATATTAGCAGTAACAGAGATGATTCCTACACCACCTCTTTTATTGAATTCAAATGCCAAACCGTCTTCACCAGTAAGCTGGATAAATTCTGGTCCTAATTTTTTTATTGTTTGGTCAAGCCTATTTAAATCTCCAGTAGCATCTTTAACGCCAGCAATATTTTTTAGTTCAAATAATTTTGACATTGTGTCTACAGACATGTCAATAACGCATCTACTAGGAATATTGTAAATTATTATTGGAAGACTTGTGTTATCATTTATTGCTTTATAATGTTGGTACAGGCCTTCTTGTGTAGGTTTATTGTAGTAAGGTGTAACAACTAATACGCCGTCTGCACCTGCTTTTTCAGCATGCCTTGTTAAAGATACTGCCTCTTCAGTTGAATTAGACCCGGTGCCTGCGATAACTGGAATTTTACCTTTTGCTTCTTGAATGCATAGTTCAATTACTTGTTCATGCTCCTTATGATTTAAAGTTGGAGATTCTCCAGTTGTACCCGCTGGAATTAGGCCATTAGTACCATTTTTCAAATGAAAATGAATTAATTTGATATAACTATCAACATCTAGTTGATTATTTTTAAATGGTGTTATTAAAGCAACATTTGATCCTTTAAACATAAATACTTATAACATAATTTATTGATTCATTTAGTAAAAATTATGTCACAAAAACCATTTTTATTTATAAAGATATTGTTAGTTTTGTTAGTATTTAGTGTAACAAGTTACGCAGAAAATCTTAAAATATTGCCAAAGAAAAAGCCAAATCTCAATAAAGAGATCATCGCTAAAAAAATTGTTCAAGGTGTTTTAAAACCAAAACCTAAGCCAAAAAATGACATAGAAATAAAAGAAAAGGAAATTAAAAAAACCAAAAAAAAAATAGAGAAAATTGAAGATAAAAGTGTAACAAAAAAAAAGGTTTTATTTTTAGTTCCTAAAAGTAAACCTTTAATCGTTAAAAAAGAGATAGAGAAGTCTAAAAAAAAATCGAAATATTTTAGACAAAAAGATTATATATTAGCAAAAAGAGCTATTCAGGAAATTGAGAAAAAAAAATGGTCAAAAGCTTTAGCAATTTCAAAAAAAGCAAAAGATAAATCTATATATAACTTTGTTCAATGGAGACATCTTTTAACTCAAGGCAATACAGCTTCATTTTATGAGTATCAAACTTTTATTAATAGAAATAGTAATTATCCTAGAATAAATCGAGTCAAATATTTAGCAGAACACAAATTATCTACTAAAAATATATCACCAAAGAAAATAATAGAATGGTTTGATGGAGATGAACCGTTGAGTGGCTATGGAAAATTAATTTTAGGAGAAAGTCACATAGCAAATGGAAATAATTTACTTGGAACTAAGCTAATAAAAGAAGGTTGGATAACTGCAAAACTTAGTAGGTCTGAGATGAAGTTTTTTAGGAAAAAATTTAAAAAATATCTCAAATCAGATGATTATATTAAACGAGCTGATTACTTGGCATGGGAAAATAAACATTGGGATTTAAAAAGAATGTTAAGATATTTACCAAAAGACTATCAGTTATTATATACAGCAAGACAAATCCTAATGAGTAGATCTTATGGAGTTGATCAGGCTATAGCTAATGTTCCTAAAAAATTAAAAAATGATGCAGGTCTTAATTATGACCGTTTAAAATGGAGGAGAAAAAGAGGTAGAGTTGATAGTTCATTAGAAATTTTACTTAAAATTAAAAATACAGAAAAATATATGGTCAGACCAGACAAGTGGTGGAAAGAAAGGCAAATAATTTCAAGATCACTTTTATACAAAAAAAAATATGAACTTGCATATCAGATTGCTAGCAAACATGCTTTAAATGAAGGGCCTGAGTATGCAGAAGCTGAATGGATGAGTGGATGGATTGCATTAAGTTTTTTAAATAATCCTATTTTAGCAAAGGACCATTTTGAAAATTTTTATAATAATGTTGGTTATCCAATTAGTCTATCTAGGGGTGCTTTTTGGTTAGGAAAGACTTATGAAAAACTTAACATAAATTTATCTAATGAATGGTATGAGAAGGCCACTAAGTATCTTACAACTTACTATGGACAGTTAGCATACCTTAAATTATATCCAGAAAAACCTTTCGAACTACCAGAACAATTAAAAATAGATGAAAAATTTAAAAAAAAGTTTTACGAAAGTGACCTTGTTAAAATAGTTTTGTTATTAGATGAACTAGATAAAGATAAATATACAAAACACATATTGAGATATTTAGCTAATACAGATATTAAAAATGGAAGTGAAATTTTAGCAGGTGAGCTAGCCTCAAAAATTTCAAGATATGATTTTGCTATACAAATTGCAAAATTAGCATCATACCAAAAAAGATTTCACAATAATTTTAACTATCCACTTATAAGTACACCAAATTATATAAATGGAAGAAAAATTCCTGAGAATGCTTTTATTCTTTCTATTATAAGACAAGAGAGCGAATTTGATATGACTGCTCATAGTCATGCCGGTGCTAAAGGATTAATGCAATTAATGCCTTACACTGCAAAAGTAGTTGCTAAACAAGCAAAACTTCCATATGTAAAATCAAAATTAACTACAGATCCTGAATATAATATAAATTTAGGATCGCATTATATTGCAGGATTGATTTTGGAATATGAGGGCTCCTACCCATTTGCAATAGCAGCATATAACGCCGGTCCCAAGAGAGTTAAGTACTGGAAAAGATTAAATAAAAATCCACAAAAAAAACAAATTAGTTATATTGATTGGGTTGAATTAATTAAATTTAAAGAAACAAGAAATTATGTTCAAAGAGTACTAGAAAATTATAATGTTTATAGATACATGGTCGAAAAAAAACCGGTAAAAATGAAAAACTTTTTTAAAAATGATCCACTGTACTAATTTCTAATTTTAAATAAAAGAAATTTTAAAATACCAATAAAATAAAAAAAATTTTCCAAAGATTTAACTGGCCTGAATGTTAATAAATAAAACGTTGAAATAGGCAGAAGCAGTATTATTTGCCTAAAAATTTTTATTAGTCTTAGTTTATTATTTTTATTTTGAAAGAGATATTCTCCAAATTTAAAATTAGAAGATCTAATAAATAAACTAGACACGCTAAATGAAGAAGAGGATCCATAAAAATGTTTTGCGGATGCATCAAAGTTAGTTATGATTTTATATCTGGTTTTTTTAATTCTATTACTTAAATCCATATCCTCCCAATAAAAAAAGAAATTTTCATCAAACATTTTCATTTTTGAAAATTTTGACTTATCTGCCATAAAAATTCCCCCATAAAAATTATCTACTATTTTCTTTCCTTTTTTCCTTTTTGATGGATTGATATAAGGAACTGAAATTATACAATTTTTATTATTTATAAGAGTCTTTTTTAATAATTTAATTGAATTGTCAGATATCAAAACATCGGGTTGTGTGCATAAAAAAAACTTTGTTTTTACCTTTTTAACTAAAAAATTTATACCTTTTGCAAAACCCACATTTTTTTCTAACGAACCAAAAAACTGAACTTTTTTAAATTTATTCTTAACCCAATTTTTTAATTCCTCATCATTACTCTGATTTAAAATTAATATTTTAAAATTTCTATATTTTTCTAAATTTTTTAAAAGTTTTTTTGGAGTTTTATAAAGTAACAAAATAATAGATATATCTTTATTTTTCATAATAAAAATTTATTTATATAGATTGTAAATATCATTAATTTTATCAAACTCTTCATCTTCTGATATAATTTTAGTTTCGAAAATATTTTTTCTTAATTTATTAGTAAATTCTACATTATTTAAAATTTTCTCCACAGAAAATACTAAATCTTCAAAGCAGTTTTTTTCAAGGATTATTCCATTTTCATTATTTTTAATTATATCATTTGCACCAAAGAAATTTGATACCACAGGTATAACATTGAAACTTAGATACTCTCTAATAATTGTGCCGTACGTCTCAAACAGTGAGGGGAGAATTCCTATATCAGCCCAAGAAAGTACGCTTTTAATTTCATTATGATTAAAATGATCAAAAAGTTCAATATTATTAAATTTTCCTAATTTTGATTTTTGTATTTTATTTTTATCCCCATAAATTCTTAATTTAATTTTATTTGGGTATTTTTTTAACAATTTATCAAATGATTTTTCGACTATCTCCCAACCTTTTCTATATGCATATCCACCAGTATAAATAATATTAAAAGTTTCTTTACTAGTTTTTTTACTAATAATTTTATTTATTTTAATGCCGTGTGGAATTACTGAATAAGGTTTTGTCATTTTTGCGTGAGTAAAAAAATAATCAGCAAATGATTTTGAGGGAAAAATCAAATGATCATATATATTATCTATATGTGAATTTGCAATTTTATTTCTATCTTTCAATTTAATTTTTAACATTTGAAGATTTTTCTTTTTTTCATTTAATAAAAAAGATTTTACTCTTTTTAAAAATTTATAATTTTTAAATATATTTTCAGAAATACAATCACTACATATGTCGGCATTTAATTTAAAGTTACAGAGACTATTGTCTTTTTTTTTGTAAATTGGATGAACAAAATAACAAAAGTCTTCAAAAGCGCAGTAATGTCTTATTATTGGAACTTTTAAATTTGAAATTGAGTATAAAAACTGAGAATCAAAGTGTAACCAATCGATAATATGAATTAAATCTGGCTTAAATGGTAATTTTAAATCTCGATCAATTTTGTCCTTTTTTTCATCGAAACCATTTAATCTCCATTCTGTTATTGAGGGTATCGAATAGTATAAAATATCGTTTTTTTTTAAAATTTTATAAAAATTTTCTTTGTTGTTTGTTGGTGTTACAACACATACATTAAAATTTTTATTCTTAGCAAGTAAAGCATATTGATTAGCTATTATTGGAGTTCCAGCGTTTAAATTCCATGAGTTAGCCTGAACTATGTAAATTATATTCATGACTTAATTATATAAATATAGAAAAAATACTAAAAATGATATTTATATTTGTATAGTGATACCCTTGTGATTATGGCGGAAGGAGAGGGATTCGAACCCTCGGTACACCTTTTCAAGCGTACGGCGGTTTAGCAAACCGCTGGTTTAAACCAGCTCACCCATCCTTCCTTATTTAGGTGTGTAACTTGAAATCATTGAATATTCAATACTAATCAAGTAATTTCACTCAGAAAATGAAAAATAAATACTCGATATTTTCACTTATAAAAAATGCCTTAAGTAACCATGAAAATTGGCAAAGAGCATGGAGAGATCCTGAACCAAAAAAAGAGTACGATGCAATTATTGTTGGTGGAGGTGGTCATGGTTTAGCTACAGCTTATTATTTAGCAAAAAAACATGGTATGACAAATATAGCTGTTGTTGAAAAAGGATGGATTGGTGGTGGTAACACTGGTCGAAATACTACAATAATTAGATCTAACTATTTATGGGATGCAAGCGCAGGATTATATGATCATGCTTTAAAAATATGGGAGAACTTATCCCAAGAATTAAATTATAATGTGATGTTTAGTCAAAGAGGAGTTATGAACCTAGCTCATAATCTTCAAGATGTGAGAGATCTAAAAAGAAGAACTCATGCAAATAGATTAAATGGAATAGACGCTGTATGGTTAAATACAGAAGAAGTTAAAAAATTCTGTCCAATTATAAATACTTCACCAAATATCAGATATCCTGTTTTGGGTGGAACACTTCAAAGAAGGGCTGGAACAGCAAGACATGATGCTGTTGCTTGGGGTTATGCTCGCGGAGCAGATGCTATGGGTGTTGATATAATTCAAAATTGTGAGGTAAAAGGCATTAAAAGAAACGGTGATCGTGTAGATGGAATTGAAACAAACAAGGGTTTCATCAAAACAAAAAAAATTGGAGTTGTTGCAGCAGGTCATTCGAGTGTTATAGCAAACATGGCTGGTATAAAATTGCCTTTGGAAAGTAAACCTTTACAAGCTCTCGTATCTGAACCGGTAAAACCGATTATAGATACTGTAGTAATGTCAAATGCAGTTCATGCTTATGTAAGTCAATCTGATAAAGGAGAATTAGTTATTGGAGCTGGAACCGATGCTTATGTTTCGTACACGCAAAGAGGAAGTCATGATGTAATTGAAGGAACTTTAAAAGCAATATTGGAGCTGTACCCTATTTTTAGTAGAATGAAAATGTTAAGACAATGGGGAGGTATTGTTGACATCTGTCCAGACGCTAGTCCTATAATAAGTAAAACAAATATTAAAGGTTTATATTTTAATTGTGGTTGGGGAACAGGAGGGTTTAAAGCAACACCTGGGTCCGGTGATCTTTTTGCTCATACTATCGCAAACGATGAACCTCATAAATTAAATGCTGCTTTTAATTTAAATAGATTTGTTAGTGGTGATCTAGTTGATGAACATGGAGCAGCTGCTGTTGCGCACTAATGTTTATAATTAATTGTCCATATTGCGGAGAAAGAGATCAATCAGAGTTTTCCTGTGGTGGTGAAGCCCATATAGAAAGACCTAAACAACCCACAGAATTAAGTGATGATCAATGGGCTGAATATTTGTTTATGAGAAAAAATATCAAAGGCATCCAATTTGAGAGATGGAACCATGCGCATGGATGCAGAAAATGGTTTAATGTAGTTAGAGATACATCAAATGATAAAATTCACGCAGTATACAAAATGGGAGAAAGACCTCCTTTAAAATAGTTATGTCAAAAAGTTTACGTATAAATAAAAATAATTTTATTGATCAAACTATAAGAGTATCATTTAAATTTAATGGTCAAAAACTCTTTGGTTTTAAAGGAGATACTCTTGCTTCTGCCTTATTAGCCAATGATATACATCTAGTTGGAAGAAGTTTTAAATACCATCGACCAAGAGGAATTATGACTTGTGGATCAGAGGAACCAAATGCAATTATTCAAATAGGTAATGATCCCTCTTCAACAGAACCAAACGTAAGAGCTACTGAAATTGAACTTTATGAGGGATTAGAGTCATTTAGTCAAAATTGTTGGCCTAGTGTTAATTTCGATATAGGAGGAATAAATAATTTTTTATCCCCTCTCCTTCCTGCAGGTTTTTATTATAAAACTTTTATGTGGCCAGCAAGTTTTTGGGAAAAATATGAATTTTTTATCAGACATTCTGCAGGGCTTGGTAAATCTCCTACAAAACCAGATACTGATTTATATGATCATCAATATGCTCATTGCGATGTGTTAGTTATTGGAGGAGGTATTTCAGGAATTTTGTCTGCTAAATTGGCAGCCGAAAAAGGCTTAAACACAATACTAATAGATGATAAAAATTGTTTAGGCGGATCTACCATTTATCAAGAAGATGATTGTTTTAAAATAAATAATGAGTACTCAAACAAATGGCTCAAGAAAGAAATCGACAATTTAAAAAATTATCCAAATTTACTTATAAAAAAAAGAACAAGTGTTGCAGCGTTTCATGGGTATAATTATTTACTAGCAAAAGAAAATTTAACAGATCATTTGGGTATAAATGAAAGAAAAAATAAAATTAGACAAAGACTTTGGAAAATAAGAGCCAAAAAAGTAGTTATTGCAACAGGATCTATTGAAAGACCATTAATATTTAATAACAACGATAGACCTGGAATTCTATTAAACTCCTCTATAAAAAAATATATTGATTTTTTTGGAGTGAAAAGTGGAAACGAAATTTCTCTGTTTACAAATAATGATAGCACTTATGAAACTGCTATATCGTTAAACAAAAGTGGGGTCAAAGTAAATACAATTATAGATATAAGAGAAAATTCCAATTCTACTTTAGTTAAAAAGGTTCAAAAGATTGGTATTAATATTTTATGGAGCCATACTATAGTCAATACTAATGGATACAAAAGAATAAAATCTATAAATGTTCAGAAATTATCAGCGGATGGTGAAAATGTAGTTGGAAAAAAAATAAAAATTAATTGTGATTGCTTGGGTATGTCAGGTGGATGGACACCTATGGTACATTTATTTACACAGTCTGGTGGAAAATTAAAATTTAAAGATGAAAATTATATTTTTATACCAGATATTAATAAATCACCTTCAGATCAAATTAGTGTTGGATCCTGTAATGGAATTTTCGAGTTGGATGATTTAATAACTAATACCATTAAAAATATCAAAATTTTTTTAGACTTAGATAAAACGATTTATGATAATTTAAATGTTATTTGTTCAAAAGAAACTGAAAAAAGAAATATATGGTTGTTACCATCAGATAAACCGCTTTCTAAAACGAAGCCTTTTCTAGATTTCCAAAATGACTCAACTGCAAAAGATGTTAAATTGGCTCTTAGAGAGGGTTTTAAATCTATTGAACACGTTAAAAGATATACAACGACAGGTATGGGTACTGATCAAGGGAAATTATCAAACATGCATGCTTTAGGAATTATTGCAGACACAACTGGAACAAATATGGGTGATCTAGGAACAACAACTTTTAGACCTCCTTTTACCCCTCTTACGTTTGGATCAATTGTAGGGAGAAATGTTGGTGAATTTTTTGATCACATAAGAAAAACCGCAATACATGATTGGCATGTTGAAAATAATGCTAAATTTGAAAATGTTGGCCAGTGGAAGAGAGCTTGGTATTTTCCTAAAAATAATGAAACAATGTTTCAAGCAGTTCAGAGAGAAAGTAAAGCAGCTAGAGATAACGCTGGCATTCTTGACGCCTCAACTTTAGGAAAGATTGATATTCAAGGCACTGATGCATCTGAATTTTTAAATAGAGTATATACAAACGCTTGGTCAAAACTTGCCATAGGAAAATGCCGATATGGACTTATGTTAAATGAAGATGGAATGGTTTATGATGATGGAGTTACAACTAGACTTGGTGAAAATCATTATATTATGACAACAACGACAGGGGGAGCTGCTAACGTGCTCTCGAAACTTGAAGATTACCTTCAAACAGAGTGGCCTGAATTAGACGTCTATTTGACAACTGTTACAGATCAATACTCAACCATAAGTATTTGTGGTCCAAGATCAAAAAATATTGTGAAAAAAATTATTCCTGATTTAGATCTGTCTGATGCAAATTTTCCACATATGTCATTCAAAAATTCTAAAATAGATAATGTAAATTGTAGAGTTATGAGAATAAGTTTTACTGGCGAACACAGTTATGAAATTAATATTCAGTCTAATTATGCGAAAGATGTTTGGATAAAATGTATGGATGCTGGAAAAGAGTTTAATATAACACCTTATGGAACTGAGACTATGCACCTTTTAAGAGCTGAAAAAGGTTTCATAATTACAGGACAAGATACAGATGGAACATTGACACCTTCTGATTTGCAAATGGACTGGATTATTGGAAAAAAGAAATATGATTTTATTGGAAAAAGATCTCTTTATAGAAGCGACACCATTAGAGATGATAGAAAACAATTAGTTGGACTTTTGACTGAAGATCCCTTGGAAGTCCTGGAGGAAGGTGCTCAGTTAGTAGAGGATATAAATAAAAAACCGATTGAAATGCTTGGGCATGTAACTTCAAGCTATTTTAGTCCCAATTTAAAAAAATCAATTGCTCTTGCTGTTGTAAGAGGTGGAAAGAAGATGAAAGGAAAAAAGCTTATTGTGCCAATGGAAAATAAAAATATTAACGTAACTATAACAGATACTGTGTTTTATGATAAAGAAAATAAGAGGTTAAATGCTTAATTTTAATTCAACTATTAAAGAGGAAAAAATATTTGGTGATATAAAAATTGCAGAAGTTGAACCTATAATAAAAATAAATTTAAGAAGTAAAAAAAGAGAATTTTCAAAAAAAATAGGAAAGATTCTATCTATATTACCTCCGACTGAAGCAAACACTTCGTCAGGCAATGAAGGTTATAATTTACTCTGGTTAAGCCCAGATGAATGGTTGGTATACTCAAATAATAAAAAACAATCTTTAAAAGAACAAATAGATTTGGAAGATAGATTGTTTGATGAAATTTCTAAATTAAACCAAGGTGCTGTAACTAACGTGTCTGATCATTGGGTAATGATTAATTTTAAAGGTAACAAAATTTATGATTTATTATCAAAAAGTTGCCCTTTTAATTTTAATGAATTTAAAAGAAAAAAAGGCTCTGTAACTCAAACCTTATTCAATCATATAGATGTTATATTACATAATAGAGATAATAATGAATTAAATTTATTTGTAAGAAGATCTTTTTCAGAAGATTTATGGTTATGGATTAACGACAGTGCTAGATTTATATAGCTTATTATTAAGATAATAGTTCACAACGATTAGTAAAATAATTGATACAAGCCATTGAAAAATTACCCATAACCAAAAGAAATTATCATAATCTACGCTTAAATACTTAGCTAGATAAAATACAATTATAGGTACCAAAACATTTCTAGCTATATTATTTAGCATCGCGTTTTCAGATTTTTTAAGAGCCATAAAAAAACCATTGGTAAGAAAAAAGAAAGGATAAGCTGGTAAAACAAATGCAGATATTTTTAAATATCTTTTTCCATAATCTATTACTTCAAAATTATCTGAAAAAAATTTTGGTATAATGTTTGCTGTTAAAAATATTATAACACCTGATATAACCATTATAAAAAAAGAATATTTAATTGCTGTAAAATATGTTTCTTTAACTCTATCGTATTTTTTAGCTCCATAGTTTTGTGCGATAATAGATATTAATGCAGTGTTAATGCCAAGGATGGGTAAAAGGACGACTTGCTCTATTCTTGTTGCTGCCCCGTATCCTGCGGTTGCAAATTCATTAGTCATGCCAACGTAAGTAAAAATAATTGCAGCTGCTACTGAATAACCACAAATTGCTATAGTTATTGGCATTGATTGAAAGAAAATATTTATTAAATAATTCAGTTTTGGATATAAAAAATCTTTTGCTAAACTTTTTAGTCTCTTATTTTGCAAAATTTTTAAAAATATAATTATAAAAGATATTAGTTGAGCAACAATTGTTGACACGCCAATTCCAGTAACACCTAGCGCTGGAATGAATAAAAAACCAAATATGAAAATTGGATTTAATATAATATTTAAAATGAATGACAAAATTAAAACATTTCTATATGTTTTTGTGTCACCTTCAGCGTGCAATAAAGAATTCAAAGCAACAACTAAAATAAATAAAAAAGACCCTGAAAAAATAATATTTGTATACTCAAGACCCAAATTTGTTACTATATCTGTAGAACCCATTAAATAGTAAATTTTTTTAGAAAAAATTAATCCTACAAATGTAATAACAATCGATA
This sequence comes from uncultured Pelagibacteraceae bacterium, assembly GCA_902567765.1. Taxonomy (GTDB): domain Bacteria; phylum Pseudomonadota; class Alphaproteobacteria; order Pelagibacterales; family Pelagibacteraceae; genus Pelagibacter. The sequence goes on from CACFNI010000001.1 coordinate 36,125, forward strand.
TTAAAAATCCAAAATAAATTGTATTAATGAAATAACTTAAAACTTTTTTTTTATTATTCTCTCCTATGCTATTACCAATTAAGGCTGTTCCTGCAACTGTAACTCCTATACATGTTGCAATAATAATAAAATAAATTGGAAAAGACTTAGATAATGCAGATAAAGCTTCTGGTGAAATTTTACCTGCATAGAAAGTATCAACAATATTATAGAGTGTTTGAAATAGCGTTCCAACGCTAGCTGGAATTGCCAATTTTTTAACAAGATCAGGTATATTATCTTTTAGTAAATTCATTTATGGATCAAAGATTTTAATATTCTTTTTGGAAGATATGTCTCTTCTTGCTCTTTTTTGCAAGACTAATTTGTTTTTGTCTCATTCTAAATCTATCTTTTTGAATATTTGTCAAAATATCGTGACATCTTGGACAAGAAACCCCTTCCTCGTATTTTATTGATTTTTTATCTTTGGTTGAAATTGGTTTTCTGCAACCACTACACATCGAAAACGATCCCTTAACTAATTCATGTTTAACACTAATTCTATTATCGAAAACAAAACACTCACCTTTCCACAAGCTGTCCTTTTTTTTTATTGTTTTTAAGTAGTTTAAAATTCCTCCTTTAAGTTGATAAACATTTTTAAATCCTCTTTTTTCTAAAAAAACAGAGGCTTTTTCACATCTGATGCCACCCGTGCAAAACATAGCAACAGGTTTATTTTTATTTAACTTTTTTAAAAACTTTGGAAACTCTCTAAAGTTATTTATCTTTGGATTTATTGAGTTTTTAAATGAACCCACCTCATACTCAAATGGCTTTCTTGCATCAATCAAAGTCGTATTTTCGTCAGAAATAATTTTATTCCATTTTTTTGGGCTTATTTGACCATTAAGACTTCTTTTATTAATATTTATTCCCATTGGAACTAATTCCTTTTTAATTTTTAATTTACACTTATGAAAAGGTTGAAATTTATTTAAAGAAAAATTCTCACTATCAAAATTTAAAAAATTGAAAACTTTTTTAATTTTTTTAATTCCCAAATTTAGATTATTTTTTTTTCCAGAAATTGTTCCATTAATACCCTCGTTCGACAAAATAATCGTTCCACGAATTTCATTTTTAATAAAAAAAATATTTAAGATTTTCTTATTTTTTTTTATCTCTTTTATTTTTTTAAATTTATAAAATCCAAAAATATAAAACATTATAATTTTCTACAGATAGTTAAGCCATCACCAATAGGCATCATAACTTTTTCAGTTTTTTTGTCTTTTTTAATATAAGTGTTAAAATCTCTTATAAATGTTGTTATTTTATCATTTTTATTTTTCTTAACAACATCTCCATACCATAAAACGTTATCAATAATTATTAATCCATTTTTTTTAATCAGATCGATGCTATGGTCATAATAATTTTTATAATTTTCTTTATCTGCATCTATAAATATAAGATCGAATTTTTCACCCTCTTTTTTTAAAATTTTTATACTTTCTAGAGCTGGTTTGACCATTAACTTTATTTTATTTTCTTGATTAGCTTTTTTAATATAATTGAAAGCAACATCTGATGTTTTTTTATTTTTATCCAAGGCTATTAATTCACCATCATCAGGTAAAGCTTGTAACATTGATACGGTGCTTAATCCGGTAAAAGTTCCAATTTCTAAAATTTTTTTTACATTAGATGATTTAATTAATAAATGCAGAAAATGACATTGACTTTCTGCAATTTGCATTTTTTTAATTTCACCAAGACTTTTATTATACGAAATAATTTCTTTCTGAATTGGACTCAAATTTAAAGAATTATCACTAATATATTTTTCTATATCATTTGTAATTTGTAAATTTTTACCCATTTAGGCTAAAGTTTTTTCTTTAATATATCATTAACCATTTTTGGATTTGCTTTACCTGATGAAGCTTTCATTACTTGACCAACAAAAAAACCAAAAAGTTTATCTTTTCCAGATTTATATTTTTGTACATTGTTTGGATTATCTAAAATCACTTTATCTATAATTTTTTCTAATTCTTTTGGATCACTTTGTTGTTTAAGTCCTTTCTCCTCAACAATTTTCTTTGGATCCTGGTCTCCATTTGACATTTCTACAAATAATGTTTTAGCGATTTTTCCTGATATAGTTCCATCTGAAATTAAGTTAATTAATTTTGATAAATTTTCTGAACTTATTGGACTTTGATCAATTTCAATATTTTTTTCATTAAGCAATGCAAATAATTCACCAGTAATCCAGTTTGCAGATAATTTAACATCAGAGTTTTTAATTACTTTTTCAAAATACTTTGACGTCTCTAAATCTGAAACTAGTACTGTAGCCTCATAAGGAGAAAGTTTAAATTTTTCGATAAAACGATCTTTTTTTTGATCTGGAAGCTCAGGTATTTCACTTTTAATATCCTCTATAAATTGATCATCAAACTCTAAAGGTAATAGGTCCGGATCAGGAAAGTATCTATAATCATGAGCATCCTCTTTTGATCTCATTGATCTTGTTTGATTTTTTTTAGTATCAAAAAGTCTGGTTTCCTGATTAATTAAACCGCCTTCCTCTAACAATTCAACTTGTCTATTTGCTTCATACTCTATAGCCATTTGCATGAATTTGATTGAATTAACATTTTTAATTTCACAACGTGTACCAAATTTATCACTGCCAAGTTTTCTCACCGACACGTTAACATCTGCTCTTAATGAACCTTCTTGCATATTTCCATCACATGTACCTAAATATCTCATTATTGATCTTAATTTCTTTATATATAAATTGACCTCTTCAGGAGATCTAAGGTCTGGTTTGCTAACAATTTCCATAAGAGCTACACCAGATCTATTTAAATCAACTAAAGTGCTACTAGGGTCTATATCATGTATACTTTTTCCAGCATCTTGTTCCAAATGCAGTCTTTCAATTCCGATAGTCTTGGGACCTGAGGGTAAGTCTAGAACAATTGATCCTTCACCAACAATTGGATCTTTGTATTGAGAAATTTGATAACCCTGAGGTAGATCAGCATAAAAATAATTTTTACGATCAAAAATTGATTTTTTATTAATCTTAGCATTTAAACCAATGCCTGTTTTAACAGCTTGTCTGATACAAAATTCATTTATTACAGGTAGCATTCCAGGAAACGCAGCATCAACTAAACTTACTTGAGTATTCGGCTCAGATCCAAATTTTGTTGCTGAATTAGAGAATAATTTTGACTTTGAAAGCACTTGAGCATGTACTTCTAATCCAATTACTACTTCATAATTATTTCCATTTTTCTCTATCAAGTATTGATCTTTTTTCACTTAATCCACCAATCGCTTGTATTTAAATTAAAATTAATTTTTTCTTCCATAGAGTATGCAATATTTAGAATTCCCTGTTCATCGAAAGGTTTTCCAATAAGCTGGAGACCTAATGGATAGTTATTTTCATCTAAACCTGCTGGAATTGAAATACCAGGCAATCCTGCTAAATTTACAGGGACAGTAAAGATGTCATTTAAATACATAGAAACAGGGTCGTCCATTTTCTCACCTACTTTAAAGGCTGAACTTGGTGTAGAAGGAGTTAAAATTGCATCAACTTTATTAAAAGCTTCATCAAAATCGTTTTTTATAAGTTTTCTTACCTTTTGAGCTTTAAGATAGTAAGCATCATAATAACCTGACGAAAGAACGTATGTACCTATCATAATTCTTCTTTTAACCTCCTCACCAAATCCTTGAGATCGAGTTTTTTCATACATATCAATTAAATTTTCACCCTCGACTCTAAATCCATATTTCACTCCGTCATATCTCGCTAGATTTGAAGATGCCTCTGCTGGAGCAACTATATAATAAGTAGGAAGAGCATATTTTGTATGTTGTAAAGAAATATCAATAATTTCAGCCCCACAATTTTTTAAATATTCTTTACCATTTTCCCATAATTTTTCTATTTCGGCAGGCATTCCCTCAACTCTATATTCTTTAGGAATACCAATTTTTTTACCCTTAATATTTTTATTAAGATCAGAAAAATAATTTGGCCGTTTAAAATCAATTGATGTTGAGTCTTTGCTATCGAATGAACTTATTACCTCAAGCAAAAGTGCACAGTCTTTAACATCTCTTGTCATTGGGCCTGCCTGATCTAAAGAGGATGCAAAAGCAACTATTCCGTATCTAGAACAACTCCCATAGGTAGGCTTTAATCCTACAGTTCCTGTGAAAGAAGCTGGTTGTCTAATTGATCCACCTGTATCGGTACCAATGGTCGCTGGCGTAAGTTTTGCTGCTAAAGCAGAAGCAGAACCACCCGAAGAACCTCCTGGTACTAAATTATTATCAATTGGACTTAAAACATTTCCAAAATGACTTGTTTCATTTGATGAGCCCATAGCAAATTCATCACAATTCAATTTTCCTAGTAATATAGCTCCTGAATTCCAGAGATTTTGAGTAACGGTAGACTCATAACCTGGAACAAAATTTTCTAAAATTTTACTACCTGCTGTTGTTTTAACATTTTTTGTACAATAAAGATCTTTAACAGCTATAGGAATGCCTGGAAGTTTTTTTTGAAAATCTGGTTTAGCATCAAATTTTTTTGAATTTGCGAGAGCATCATCGAAAGTTTCTTCGATATAAGTATTTAGTTTTTTTGATGATTTTGATCTCTCTATATAATTAGAAGTAATATCTGTTGAGGAAATTTCTTTAGATTTAATTTTCTTAACAAGCTCAGTTAATGTTAAATTTGTTATATCAGTCATCACTCTACAACTTTTGGTACCACAAAATAATCTTTATTGTCTTTTGGAGAATTTTTAAGGATATCTTCTCTGATATTTTTAGATAGAATTTGATCTTTTCTTAATCTTAGGGCTGTTTCTGCAATTGATGTTAAAGGCTCAACATTGTCTGTATTTAATTCATTTAGTTTCTCAATCCATTTAAATATTGAGTTTAAATCTTTCTCAAGTTTCTTGGCTTTTTGATCATCAACTGAAATTCTTGATAATTTAGATATGTGTTTAACGGTTTTAAGATCTATAGTCATATGATAATTAGATCTATCATTAAAATAGAAAAATACAACATGATCACTATTGAAAAACTTAAGAGTAAAATTGATAAAAAATCACGATTACTAGGTATTGATATTGGTACAAAAAGGATTGGTATATCGATCTCTGATGACAAAAGATTAATTGCTATGCCTTTAAAAACCGTCGAAACCTCATCTCTAAACGAATTTATCAAAGAAATTAAATATTTAGTTAATGAAAATAATATTCAAGGATTAATTATTGGTGATCCAATTAATATGGATGGTACAAAGGGTAAATCATCTCAATCTGTTAAGGATAAATCTATTATAATCAATAGAGAGGTCAATATTCCCATAATTTTATGGGATGAAAGATTATCAACGGTTGGTGCATTCAATTTATCAAGTCAATTGGATATAAATGTTTCTAAAAGAGTAAAAAAAATTGACGAAAATGCAGCTACATTCATACTTCAAGGGGCTCTAGATTATTTAAATAATTAATACTTGCAATAATTCTACATTATAGTTATAGAGTTAATTTTAATGGCAATAAATTCTAACAAAGCTATTAAAATTTCAAAAAAACATCTCCTAGGTATTCAAGATTTATCTGTTTCTGATGTAAATTTAATACTTTCTGAATCAAAAAAATTCATTTCTGTTAACAAAAGTAAAAATAAAAAAGTTGATATTTTAAAAGGTAAAACACAAATTAATTTGTTTTTCGAACCGTCTACTCGTACACAAAGTTCTTTTGAATTAGCGGGAAAAAGACTTGGTGCAGATGTAATGTCAATGAATATTACTAACTCTGCAATTAAAAAAGGTGAAACATTGATAGACACGGCTATGACACTTAATGCAATGCATCCTGATATAATAGTAGTAAGACATCAAGACTCTGGGGCTTGTAATCTTTTATCGCAAAAAGTTAATTGCGCTGTATTAAATGCCGGTGACGGAAGAAGAGAGCATCCTACACAAGCATTGCTTGATGCTTTAACAATTATTGATAGAAAAAATAAAATACAAGGTTTAAGAATAGCTATATGTGGTGACATTCTTCATTCGAGAGTTGCTAGATCTAATATTTATTTGCTGAACATGTTAGGTGCTGAAATAAATATTGTTGCACCTTCAAATCTACTTCCCAAAGATATTAATAAGCTAGGAGTAAATACTTTTTCAAATATGAAAAAAGGATTAAAAGACTGTGATATAGTAATGATGTTAAGATTACAAAATGAAAGAATGACAAGTTCATTTTTATCATCAAACAGAGAGTACTATGAGTATTATGGGTTAACTCCAGATAAATTGGAGGAAGCAAAAAATGATGCATTGATAATGCATCCAGGTCCAATGAACCGAGGTATAGAAATCGATACTCGACTAGCTGATGATATAAACAAAAGTGTAATTAAAGAACAAGTTGAATTAGGAGTTGCAGTGAGAATGGCTTGTTTAAAAATTTTTTGCGAAAAATGAAAAAAAAATATTTTCTAAATGCTAATATTATAGATCCAAAAAATTCAATTGATGAAGTTGGAGGTTTAATTGTCAGTGAAGAAGGAAAAATAGAAGCAATTGGTAAAAAAGTTAATAAAAATAATATTCCATCAAGAGAAAAATATATTGATCTTAAAGATAAATACCTATTTCCTGGACTGGTGGATATGAGAGTTTTTGTAGGGGAACCTGGTTACGAATATAAGGAAAATTTTAAAACTCTTAGTAATGCTGCAATTGCAGGAGGGGTGACCTCTGTTGTAACAATGCCTAATACCTTACCTGTAATTGACAACGTATCAATTGTTGATTTTTTAAAAAGAAGAGGTCGAGACAAGGCAAAAATAAATATTTTTCCTGCTGCCTCTATGACTAAAAATCTTGAGGGCACAAATATGACTGAGTTTGGTTTGCTGAAAAATAAAGGAATTGTAGGTTTTACAGATGGAGCAAAAACAATTCAGAATACAAGACTTATGTCTAGAATAATGAGGTCTGCTTATGATTTAGACTGTTTAATAATGCAACATGCTGAAGATCAAGAACTTTCTCAAAATGGACTGGTTAATGACGGTATAATATCAACAAAGCTTGGTCTTCAAGGAATACCAGATTTAGCTGAAAAAATAATTATTGAAAGAGATCTTACACTTTTAGAAGATTTTAATTGTAGATATCATATCTCTCAAATCTCATCAGCTAAATCTATAGATGTTATTTCTCAAAAAAAAAATAATGTTAATTTTACAACTGGAGTATCAATTAACAATTTATCACTAAATGAAAATGATATAGGAGATTTTAGAACTTTTTTAAAACTATCGCCTCCTCTAAGAACTGAAGAAGATAGAGTTTCACTGGTAAAAGCAATTAATAAAGGTTTAATTGACGTTATTGTTTCTGATCATAAACCAGAAGATGAAGAGTCTAAGAGATTAACTTTTTCTCAAGCAGCTACAGGAGCTTCTGGTATAGAAACTCTACTAGCATTATCATTAGAACTATTCCATAATGGTTCGGTAAAATTATTTAAGTTAATCGAATTATTAACAAATAATCCTGCAAAAATTTTAAAAATAAACAAAGGTAACCTTTCTGTTGGAGGCGATGCTGATTTTTGTATAGTTGATATTTACAAACCATGGATTGTTAAAAAAGAAAAAATTATTTCAAAATCTAAAAATACTTGTATTGAAGATAAAAAATTGCAGGGTTTAGTCACTAATACATTTGTAAAAGGTGAAGAATTATTTAAAATTTAAATCATGGAAGTATTTTTTATAGCTTTAGTTTCCTATTTACTTGGCTCAATACCATTTGGTTTTTTACTAACAAAATTACTTTTAAAACAGGATATAAGAAATATTGGGTCAGGAAATATTGGTGCCACCAATGTATTAAGAACTGGAAATAAACTTATAGGTTTCTCTACATTATTTTTAGATATTTTAAAAGCTGTAATCCCTATTATTTTTATTAAATTTAACTTTCCAGATTTTATATTTATATCTGCTTTGTCTGTATTTTTAGGTCATGTTTTTCCTGTTTGGTTAAAATTTAAAGGCGGCAAAGGTGTGGCAACTTATGTTGGTATGCTATTTTGTATAAATTATGTTCTTGGATTTGTTTTTATAATTAGTTGGTTTATTATTTTTCTTCTATCAAAATATTCATCGCTCTCTTCCTTGTTAGCTTCATTGATTATTCCCATATATCACTTTTTTTTAATCGGTGATAAAAATCATTTTTTCTTTATAATTTTATTTATTTTAATTTTTTATACCCATAGAGAAAATATAAAACGCTTAAAAAATAATACTGAATCGAAGACAAAAATTTATTAATTTGACTATCTAGGTGTTTTATGTAGGTTCTGAGTAAATGAATCTAGTGATTGTAGAAAGTCCTGCAAAAGCAAAAACGATTAATAAATATTTGGGTGATAATTTTACAGTTTTAGCTAGTTATGGTCACATTAGAGATTTGCCCTCCAAAAATGGCTCAGTAAATCCAGAAGAAAAATTTAAAATGATTTGGGAAGTTGATAGCTTCTCAAAGAAATATTTAAAAGAAATAACTGATGCTGCAAAAAATTCTAATAAAATTATTTTGGCTACTGACCCCGATCGTGAAGGTGAGGCTATAGCCTGGCATGTCAAAGAGTATTTAGATGAAAAAAAACTATTGAAAGATAAAAAAATTGAAAGAGTTATTTTTAATGAGATAACAAAAAAAGCAGTAACAAAAGGAATAGATAATCCAAGAAATATAGAATCTAACCTGGTTGATGCTTATATGGCAAGGCGAGCGTTAGACTATTTAGTTGGATTTAATATATCTCCAATCCTTTGGACAAAATTACCTGGATCAAAATCTGCAGGGAGGGTTCAGTCGGTTGCCTTAAAACTTCTTACAGAAAGAGAACATGAGATAGAGATATTTAAGCCAGAGGAGTTTTGGTCCTTAAATGTTAGCTTTTCAAATAATAAGAATGTTGAAATTACGTCTAACTTATTTGAACTTGATGGAAAAAAAGTAGAAAAATTTTCATTTAGAAATAAAGAAGAAATAAACAAGGCAATTGAAAAAATTAAAAATAAAAAATACCAAATCGTTGATATTACATCTAAGATTTATTCAAGAAATCCATCAGGACCTTTCACTACATCAACATTACAACAGTCAGCATCAAGTAAATTAGGATTTGGTGCTTCAAGAACTATGCAGATTGCACAACGATTATATCAAGGTATTGATATTGATGGTGATACCAAAGGATTAATAACTTATATGAGAACTGACGGAACCAATATATCAAAAGATGCTGTTGATGATTTTAGAAAATATATTTCTAAAACATACGGAAATGACTATCTCCCAGATCAAGCAAATAATTATTCAGGAAAAAAAGCAAAAAATGCACAAGAAGCTCATGAAGCAATCAGACCTACAGACATAAATAATGATCCCTCAAAGCTTAAAAAATATTTAAGTTCAGATCAACACAGGCTTTATAATTTAATCTGGTCCAGGGCCCTGTCCTCTCAAATGCAAACGGCAAAATTTGATAGAAAAACCATAATTATAAATTCTGATGATGGAAAAAATATTATGAAAGCAAGTGGTTCTGTTATAAAATTTGATGGTTTTTTAAAACTCTATAAAATTGACGAAAATAATGATGAAGAAAAAATATTACCAGAAGTATCTAAAGGACCTATTAACATAGAAAATTTTATAGACGAACAGCATTTTACACAACCACCACCTAGATACTCTGAAGCTAGCCTTGTTAAAAAACTTGAAGAACTAGGTATTGGAAGACCCTCAACATATGCAAGTATAATATCTGTTATTGCTAATAGAGGATACGCCGATATATTAAATAAAAGATTTTTCCCAACGGACAGAGGCAAACTCATTTCTGCTTTTCTTGAAAAATTATTTACTAAATATGTTGATTATAATTTTACAGCAAAATTAGAGGATCAACTTGATGACATAACGTCAGGTAAAGAGGATTGGATAAAAGTTCTTGAGCAATTTTGGAATGATTTCAATAAAAATGTTTCAGATGTTAAGGAAAAAAGAACAAGAGAAGTTTTAGATTTGTTAAATGAAAGCCTAGGTAGTTTAATCTTTGAGACAAATAAAGATGGTAAAATTGATAGGAACTGCAAATTATATAATAAAAGTTGTAAATTTTCTGGTGAAGGTACATTAAGTTTAAAAAATAGCTTTAGAGGTGGTGCATTTATTGGTTGTTCAAAATATCCTGATTGTAAATTCACAAGACCTCTATCTAAAGCAAAAGCAGCTGAACAAGTCAATCTTGCTGAGCCTAAATTGATAGGTAAAAATGAAATGGGTAAAGACATTTTTTTAAAAAATGGAAGATTTGGACCTTATTTACAATATGAAGTTGATCTTATCGAAATTGAAGATAATAAAAAGAAAAAAAAGAAAAAAGTTAAAAAGAATACTAATGAAAATTTAAAAAATGTTTCAATTCCTAAGGGTATAGATATTGACTCTATTGACTTAGATCGAGCTAAATTTTTGTGTTCTCTTCCTAAAAGTCTCGGTACAAACCCAGAAAATAATCAAGAAATTTTTTTAAATTCAGGAAGATTTGGCCCATATTTAAAATGTGAAAATAAATCAGCAAGATTAGAAAATGTTGAGGAGATTTTTACGATAGGTTTAAATAGAGCCATTACTTTAATTGCTGAAGCAAAACCAGGTAGAATATCGTCATCTCTGATAAAAGATCTTGGTGAACATCCAGAAGATAAAAAGCCTGTAAGAATTATGAAAGGTCAATATGGTCCATATATCAAGTACAAATCACTCAATGCAACAATACCTGAAGAAAAAGATCCTACTGAACTTACGATGGAGGAAGCTTTAATATTGATTGAGAAAAGAAAAGAATACGATAGAAATAAAAAATCAAAAAAAAGAAAATAAATGAATTATGATAAAAAAATAGAGGATTTAAAACTCACACTTCCAAAAGCTGCTGATCCAGTTGGTTCTTACGTAGCGATAAGGATTTCAGGTAAATTACTTTTTATATCAGGTCAAATATCAATGAATGAAAAAGGTGAATTAATTAAGGGAAAACTAGGAAAAAATTTGGATATAGATGCAGGTTATAATGCGGCTAAAAGATGTGCTTTAAGTATTGTTGCGCAAGCTAAAAAAGCATGTGAAAACGATTTATCAAAAATAAAATCATGTATTAAACTCACAGGCTTTGTAAATTCAGTAGATGATTTTATTGATCAGCCAAAAGTTATAAATGGCGCTTCAGATTTGATAGCATCAATTTTTGGAGATGCTGGAATGCATGCAAGAGCTGCAGTAAGCACAAATAGTCTTCCCTTGGGAGTTGCAGTAGAAGTTGATGCTATTTTTGAATTAAATTAATTCTTACCTTCCTACACTATAATACTTAAAACCTTGGGCTTTTATTTTATTTGGAGAATAAATATTTCTCATATCATATATAATAAATTTTTTACCTTTAATTAAACTTTTAAAGTTGATTGATTTAAAATCATTCCACTCAGTATGGATAATAACAAGGTCAGAACCCTTTATGGCATCTTTAATTGTATTTGAATTATAAACATTTTTAATTTTAGCAAACTCCTTTTTATCACCCGTTGGATCAAAATATTTAATTTGTGCACCTTTTTTTGATAAAGCAGGTATCATTATAAGACTTGAAGAGTCTCTCATGTCATCTGTATTAGCTTTAAATGTAACTCCTAAAAAAGTAATTTTTTTATTTTTGATTTTTTTGTTTAAAATATCGTAAACTCTATCAAGTAATATTTTTGATCTATTTTTATTTGATTTAATAACTGACTTGATAATAGACAAATTGGTTTTAAACTTATCAGCAGTTGAGGTTATAGCTTTTGTATCTTTTGGAAAGCAAGATCCACCATAAGCAGGTCCGGCTCTTAAAAATCGGCTTCCTATTCTTTTATCAAGACCCATACCAATTGATATATCCTCTATATTTACTCCAGTTTTTTCACATAAATTAGCTATTTCATTAATAAATGTAATTTTGGTAGCCAAAAAGGCATTAGATGCGTATTTAATTAATTCAGCAGCTCTTCTTGATGTCTGTAAATATGAGGCCCCCTTCGAGATCAATGGACTATAAAGATTCTTTAAAATACGATTAGACTTTTTATCGAGAGTTCCAATTACGACTCTATCTGGATATGTAAAATCTCTTATAGCCTCTCCTTCTCTAAGAAATTCAGGATTTGACACCACTGAAAATTTATTTTTGTTATTTTTTCTTGATAAAATTTTTTGTATTTCGTCTCCTGTGGTAACTGGGACTGTTGATTTGGTAATTACTATTTTAAATTTGTTAATTGAGGAACTGATTTCTTTAGCAACATTATAAATCTGGCTAAGATCTGCAGTTGAACTTCCTTTTTTACTTGGGGTTCCGACACAAATAAAAATGATATCAGATTCACTGACTGATTTTTTTAAATTAGTTGAAAAATTCAATCTTTTATTTTTAAAATTTTTGATAACTAGTTCAGATAAACCAGGTTCATAAATTGGAATTTTTCCTTTTTTAAGTAAATTTATCTTGTCAGCATTTTTATCGACACAAATTACTTCATTTCCAAGGTCGGCAAAACATACCCCGCTTACTAAACCAACGTATCCAGTGCCTATCATGCATAGTTTCATGATTTTGAAATTTCCAAAGTTGAATTAATATAACCATTCATGCTTCCACAATCTAAATATTTTCCTGAAAAATTATGTGCTATGAACTTACTATTTTCAAAAATTAATTTTTGAATTGCATCGGTTATATGAACTTCACCACCTTTACCACTTTTTTGTTTTGACAATTTCGAGAAAATTGTTTTAGGAAGTATATATCTTCCAATGACTGCTTTATTTGATGGTGCGTTTACAACAGATGGTTTCTCAATAACGTCTTTGATATAATAATTTTTTTTATTTATTTTTTTTCCCAATTTAAAAATACCCCATCTTGAAACACTTTTTTTACTTACATTCATGCAAGCCATTACAGACGTTTTGTAACGATTGTGAATATCAATCATAGATTTTGAACAGTTTTTTTTTATTATAAGATCATCTGGTAACAACATTAAAAAAAATTTATCTTTTACAATTTTTTTTGTTTTTAATACAGCATCTCCAGTACCGAGTGGTTTATTTTGATAAACAAATCTTATTATTTTTTTGTATTTTAATATTTTTTTATATTCATTAATGATTCTAGGATCTTTCTTTTTTTTAATTATTTTTTTATAAAAACTATCACTATAAAAATAGTCTTTTATAGACATTTTTTTTTTAGAAATTATAAAAACTACCTCTTTAATACCTGCTTCAATACATTCATCTAAAATATATTCAATTCCAGGTTTGCCATTAATAGGTAGAAGTTCCTTAGCAAATACAGTGGTCAATGGCAACAATCTAGTACCAAGACCAGCTAGCGGAATAATTGCTTGTTTAATCATTTAAATGTTTTACTTATTAAAAAGTTTTATACAAATGAAAATTTTATTAAATAAAAATGATTTAAATGAGGCATTATATGGTGTTTCAAACTTAGGTTTTGTGCCAACTATGGGCAGTCTCCATGAGGGACATATGTCATTAATAAAAAAGTCGATGAAAGAATGTAAAAAAACTCTAGTCAGTATATTTATTAATCCAACACAATTTAATAATAAAATCGATTTCAAAAATTATCCTAAAAGTCACAAAAGAGATTTATCAATTCTCAAAAAACTTAATGTAGATTTCGTATTTGTACCTAAGAACAACGATATTTATAATTACAAGAGAACAAAGAAAATTAAGCTATCTAAAAAAGATAAGATTATGTGCGCAAAATATAGAAAAGGCCATTTTGAGGGTGTAATCGATGTAATGGACCGTCTCACCAAAATTATAAAACCAAAAAAAATATTTATGGGTGAGAAAGATTTTCAACAGTTATATCTTGTAAAAAATTTTATTGAAAAAAATTACAAATCAAGAATTGTGCCCTGTAAAACAATACGTGATAAAAATAAACTAGCTTTATCTTCAAGAAATATACTTTTGAATAAAAATGAACTATCTATAGCAAGACAATTATCTAAGACTGTTTACTCCATTAAGAAAAAACTAAATAAAATTGATGATAAAAAAAAATTTCTTTTAAAAAATAAAAAAGAAATTAAAAAAATTTATAATACTAGTATTGAATATCTTGAATTACGAAATATTAATAATTTACAAATGACTAATAATATTAAAAAATCAAAATTGTTTATAGCTTACTATTTGAATAAAATTAGATTAATAGATAATTTTTAATTTTAAAAAAAATAAGCGCCAACTCCCAAAAATGAAACGAAACCTATAACATCAGTAATTGTAGTAACAAAAACACTTGATGCAATAGCTGGATCAATATTCATTTTTTTTAATGTTACAGGAACTAAAATTCCAAATAGACCCGCAACGACCATAGTAAGTACCATTGAAATTGATATTATTAAAGATAACTGTGCATCATTAAACCAAAGTTGAACTATAAAAGAACTTATAATTGCAAATATAATTCCATTCAAAACTCCAATATTAAATTCTTTTAATATATTTTGATTAAAATTATTTTTTGTAAGATCATTGGTTGCAAGTGTTCTCACAGTAACAGCGAGAGTTTGCATGCCAGCATTTCCACCCATTGATGCTACTATTGGCATTAAAAAAGCTAATACTACCATTTGTTCTATTGTGGCTCCAAATAAACTAATACACCAAGTTGCTAAAAATGCTGTAAATAAATTTAATAATAACCAATTAAATCTTCTTTTAGTTTTTGTAAAAACACCATCGGTTATTTCTTCATCACCAACACCAGCTAGTCTCAATACATCTTCTTCAGCTTCTTCTTTAAGAACTGTTAAAACATCATCGCTAGTTATCATTCCAACCAGTTTATTATTTTTATCTACAACGCAAGCTGAATTTAAATTATAATTTTCAAATAAGTGTCCAACCTTTTCTCTATCCATGTCTACTGGAATTGAAAGCTGACTTTCATTCATTATGGAAATCATCTTAGTGTCTCTTGGTGTTCTTAAAACCTTTGAAGATGGAACTGTGCCTATTGGTTTGAACTCATTATCAACTATAAATATTTCAAGAAATTGTTCCGGCAAATCTTTATTTTCTCTAAGATAATCAATAGTTTGACCAACAGACCAGTTGCTCGGAATGGCTGTAAATTGTCTCTGCATTAATCTAGCAGCTGTATCCTCTGGATAACTTAAGCTCTCTAATAAGGCAAAGCGATCTTTAGGTGGCAAAGAACTTAAAATTGAATTTTTATTTTTTTCATCAATATTTTCTAAAATCTGAATAGAGTCATCGGAATCTAAATTTTTTAAAATTGTCACTATTGACTCTGATGATAAATAATTAATTATTTCCTTTTGAATTGACTCATTTAATTCAATAAATATTTCTGGATCAATTTTAAAATTATTTAATTTGATTAATTTTTCACGATTATTATCACTCAAATTTTCAATGATATCGGCTGCATCTGCTGGGTGCATCTCTTTAAATGAATTATTAATAAATAAAGCATCATTATTAACTATTTTATCAGTAACAACATTAATGTACTCTTTATTAAACTCAAAATTGACTTTTTTATCTTTTATTTTTTTAATTAAAGTCATAAATTTACCTATAATTTATTAGGCACTATTAATACATAATTCATATAATACAAATCTTTAATGAATATTGAGATCAAAAAATCTAAAAAACCTGTAGAATACGCTAAAGCTATAAGTTTTTTGGAGAATAGAATTGACAAAATTCTCAAAAATAAAGCCTCAGAATTAATATGGATATTAGAACATCCATCAATTTATACAGCAGGAAGCAGTTATAATGAGAGAGAAATTTTAGATAAATCTATAAATTTATATAAAACAAATAGAGGTGGAAAAATAACATATCATGGACCAGGTCAAATTATTTTTTACTTTGCTATAAATCTAAATAATAGGAAAAAAGATATCAGAAATTTAATTAACAAAATTGAAAAGACAATAATAGAAACTTTTAAAAGTTATAAAATTAATTCATTTGCAGATAAAAAAAATATTGGTATTTGGGTTATACATAAAAAAAAAATAAAAAAAATAGCAGCTATAGGAATAAGAGTTAGAAGATGGGTGGCTTATCATGGTTTTTCAATTAACGTTAATACAGATTTAAAAAAATATGAAAAAATAATACCTTGTGGTATAAATGATAAGAGTTTAATCAATCTCAATACAATTAAAAAGCAATCTTATAAAAATCTTAAGCTGAAACTAATTAAAAATTTTATTAAAAACCTAAAAAGTTGAGTCTTTTAATTTTTAAAAACTTTTTAAAATAATCTGGAAGTATTGCTCTATAGGTAAATTTTTTATCATTGATCATAAATTTAATTTGATATGAATGAAGCATTAGATTTTTATTAGAACCTTGTAATTTTTTTTCAAGATTATACTTTTTGTCACCATAAATAGGATGACCAATTTCAAATAACTGTTTTCTCAGTTGATGCTTACGTCCAGTGATAGGTTTCATTTCAATAAGAGTAAAATTAGTATTTTTATCTAAAACTTTAAAATACGTTTGAGCTTTTTCTGAAATTGGTTTATTTTTTTCGTACCTTATTAAATTATTGTTCCATTCACCTGATCTTTCAGATATTTCACCGTGGCATATAGCTAAATAAGTTTTATAAACTTTTCTTAATCTAAATAAGGAAGTAAGAAGTTGAGCTGTTTCTCTATTTTTTGCTATAATAAAAACTCCCGATGTATCTTTATCTAGTCTGTGGACTGTAAAAGGCTTTGTATCAACAAATATTTTACTTTTAGAAAAAATATCAATAAGATTTTTTTTAGATTTAGTTCCTCCTTGAACAGAAATGCCTGATTTCTTATTAATAACTACAAAATCCTTATTATTATCAATTATTAAATCTTCATTTGATTTTATTATATTTTTTGTAGGTTTAAATTTAAATTTTTTTTTTAATATTGTTGCCTTAAATGAGAAATTATTTAATTCTATTTTATCATTTATATTTACTTTGTAAGAACTTTTAACTTTTTTATTATTAACTTTAATTTTTCCATATCGTAAGTTTTTTTCTATGAAAGATTGTGGTAGATCTACTAAATTCTTTCTTAACCAGCGATCAATACGCATATTATTAAACGTTTCTTCAACGTAATAAATTTTTTTCATTATTTTTTGGTTTTTAGTTAAGCTGAAGCTGATTTTTTCTCTTCTTTTTTTTCTTTTGTGGTATCTTTTTTCTTTTTATCAACTCTTTTTGCTTCTTTATCTCTATCAACAAATTCTATAACTGCCATAGGTGCATTGTCTCCATACCTGAAACCAGCCTTTACTATTCTAGTGTAACCACCATTTCTTTTTACATATCTTTTTGACAAAGTTTTTTTAACTTTGTTCGTTGATTGAATATTTTGTAACTTTTTCATCAATAGCTTTGTTGTTTGCAATGTTTCCTTTTTTCCTAACGTTATAATTTTGTCTGCTTGGGGTTTTAAAAACTTTGCTTTTGGCAATGTCGTAGTAATTTGCTCATATTTTATTAATGAATTAAGCATATTTTTTAATAAGGCTTTTCTATGCTCTGAAGTTCTATTAAGTTTTTTATTTGCAAATCCGTGTCTCATGATTTTTATATAGCTTCTTCAAGTTTTTTTGACATCTCGGCGATATTATCTGGAGGCCAATTTGGTATTTCCATACCAAGATATAGAGACATCCCATTTAAAACTTCTTTAATTTCATTTAACGACTTTCTACCAAAATTTGGTGTTCTTAGCATTTCACCTTCGGATTTTTGAACTAAATCACCTATATAGATTATATTATCATTTTTTAAACAATTCATAGATCTAACTGATAACTCCAATTCATCAACTTTTCTAAGAAGATTTTTATTAAATTCTGGTTCAGAGGGTTTTTCACGGACAATGACTTCTTGGGGTTCATCAAAATTGACAAACATGTTCAATTGATCTTGAAATATTTTCGCTGAGTAGGCTACTGCATCTTCTGCTGAGATTGATCCATTAGTTTTTACCTCCATAGTAAGTTTATCGTAATCTAAAGCTTTACCCTCTCTAGCTGTGCTTACTGAATATGTAACTTTTTTAACTGGGCTATATAAAGAGTCAATTGGGATAAGACCAAGTGGAGGTTCTTCTGGTTTATTCATAGAGGCTGGAACATATCCTTTGCCTGTTTCAACAGTCATTTCCATATGAAAATTTGTTTTTTCATCTAAATTGCAAATTACTAAATCAGGATTTAAAATTTCTATATCGGGCACAGTTGTAATATTTGAAGCTTTTATTTCACCAGGTCCCTTAGCATCTAAAATTAATTTTTTTACGCCTTCAAAAGAACTTTTAAGAGCTAAAGATTTAACATTTAATACAATATCAGTAACATCCTCTCTGATACCCTTAATAGATGTAAACTCATGTAGAACACCATCAATCTGTATTGAGGTTACTGCGGCACCTCTTATGGAAGATAATAATATTCTTCTTAAAGAATTTCCAAGAGTTAATCCATATCCTTTTTCTAAAGGTTCTGCTGTAATTTTTGCATAAGTTTTGTCATCACTAAGTTGAACATCTAATTTTGATGGCTTTATTAATGATTTCCAATTTTTAATATTTACATCACTTGTTTCCATTTATACTCTCCTTTTTTTAGGTGGTCTTGATCCATTGTGTGGCATTGGTGTTGTGTCTTTAATTGAAATAATTTTAAAGCCTCTAGCTTGTAAAGCTCTCAAAGCAGTTTCTCTTCCTGATCCTGGACCTTTTACTTCTACAGATAATACTTTCATTCCATATTCTAGAGCTTTAGAGGCAGCTGCGTCTGCAGCAACTTGCGCTGCATAAGGAGTTGATTTTCTTGATCCTTTAAATCCTTTCTGTCCTGCAGATGCCCAAGAAACAACATTACCACTAGTATCTGCTATTGAAATAATTGTATTGTTAAATGTTGATTGAACATACGCTATTCCATTAAGTATATTTTTTTTAACTTTCTTTTTTTTTGAGTATGTACTTTTTTTAACAGTACTAACTTTTTTTTCCTGTTCTTGATCTTGGTTGGTTTTTTTTTCTGTTTTTGCCATTATTATTTTTTCAATGGTGTTAATTTTTTTCCAGCTATAGCAATAGCTTTACCTTTTCTTGTTCTTGCATTACATCTTGTTCTTTGCCCTCTTACTGGCAATTTCTTTCTATGTCTTGAACCTCTATATGATGCGAGATCAATTAACCTTTTTATATTTAATGAATATTCCCTTCTTAGATCGCCTTCAACTTTAAAATTTTTATCAATATATTCTCTAATTTTTAGAATCTGATCATCGGTTAATTCATTGACTCTTTTTGATTTAGGAATTTCTAAGTCTTTACAAATTTGTTCAGAAAATTTATCACCAATTCCATATATATAAGTAAGTCCAATTTGAACAAGTTTGTTTTGTGGAATGTTTACCCCTGCAATACGCGCCATAAAAAGTGATTAAAAATTTAGCCTTTTATATAAGAAGTTTGTTTAAAGTCAATGCGTTAAACCCTAAGTTTTTCCTCAATTTTTTGAGAAATATCGTTTATTTGCATAGATCCGTCTATTTCATGAAAATTTTCATTGTTCGCATAATAATCTAGTACAGGCTTTGTTACTTCCATATATGTTTCATATCTTTTTAAAATAGTGCTTGCATCATCATCTGATCTTTTTTCTAATACTTTTCTTTTTTCAATTCTTTTAATAATTGCATCCTTATTTACATTAAGAAAAAAAATATAATCTATTTTTTGATTTGATTTATTTAATAATATCTCGAGATTTTTTGCTTGATTTATAGTTCTTGGATAACCGTCAAAAATTAGTTTATTCTTTTTTAAGGGGTCAAATATTATTCTTTCAAGAAGTTTATTTACAATTTCATCGTCAACAAATTTTCCATCATTCATATTGTTAAGGATTTTTTTACCAATTTCAGAATCTTTTTTAATTTCTTCTCTTAACATGTCGCCTGTAGATATTTGAAATTTATTTAATTTTTCTACCAAATATTTAGCTTGTGTTCCTTTTCCAGCACCAGGTGGACCAAAGATAATGATATTCACTTATTTTCCAAATTTTGTTTTTTTAATTAATTGTTCATATTGAGAACTCATCATTCTTGTCTGAATTTGTGTAACAGTATCGATTGCAACAACAACTACGATAAGTATAGATGTTCCTCCCAAATAAAAAGGTATTGGGTAATTTGCAATTAAAAATTCTGGCATTAAACAAACTAATGTCAAATACAATGCACCAATTGTCGTGAGCTTAGTTAGAATATTATCAATATACATTGCTGTACTTTCTCCTGGGCGTATTCCTGGAATAAAACCACCCTGTTTTCTTAAGTTTTCTGCAGTTTCATTAGGATTAAAAGTTATTGAAGTGTAAAAAAAAGTGAAAAAAATTATTCCTGATGCATATAATATCATATAGAGAGGTTGGCCTTGACCGAAAAAAGATGAAAAATTTAAAAAAGTTTCACTTTGACTAAAATTAAAATTAGAAAAAGTAACTGGCAGTAGAAGTAAAGCTGAAGCAAATATTGCTGGTATAACTCCAGCTTGATTAATTTTTAAAGGTAGAAATGATGAATCTCCACCATACATTTTATTTCCCATTTGTCTTTTTGGGTAGTTTATTAAAATTTTTCTTAGTGCTCTTTCCATAAATACGATAAACATTATTGTTCCAACTAATAGCAAGAAAATTAAAATTATCATCACAGTTGATATTGCCCCTGTTCTTCCTAACTCAAATGTTGTCACAAGGGCTCGGGGTATTTCTGCTACAATACCTGAAAATATTATTAATGAAATTCCATTACCTATACCTCTTTGTGTGATTTGTTCACCTAGCCACATTAAAAAAATTGTTCCAGCAACAATTGTTGTAACAGTTGATATTTTAAAAAACATTCCAGGATTTATAACAAGATTAGCAGAAGATTCTAATCCGACAGCTAAACCATATCCTTGAATCATGGCTAATAAAACAGTGCCATATCGAGTGATTTGTGATATTTTTTTTCTACCTATCTCTCCTTGGCTTTTTAAATTTTTAAAATAATCAGAAACACCTGTTAATAACTGCACAATAATAGATGATGATATATAAGGCATAATGCCTAAAGCAAAAATTGCCATTCTACTGATAGCGCCACCAGCAAAAACGTTAAACATTCCTAATAAACCTTTTTGATTGCCTTCCATCATAACTTGTAGTTGGTCTGGATCGATGCCTGGTAAAGGAACAAAAGTTCCAAACCTATAAATTGATAAAATAAAAATTGTGAATATTATTCTATTTTTAAGATCCCCTGATTGTAGACTTGTACTCATAAACTAGCTGGTCTATTTTTTATTAATTTGAATTGAACCACCAATTTTTTTAAGTTTTTCAATTGCTGATTTAGAAATTAAATCTGCTTGAATATTAACTCTATCTTTAATTTCGCCTTTTCCTAAAATTTTCAATATTTTGCTATTTTTATTTATTATTTTGAGCTTCTTTAAAGTATTCACATTTATTACTTCATTAGAATTCAATTTTTTTTTGTTAATGAACATTTGAATTTTTTCGAGATTTATTATTGCAATTTTTAAATCTTTTATAGAATTAAAACCTCTTTTTGGTAGTCTTCTAAAAAGGGGCATTTGACCACCTTCAAAACTTTTAATTGCAACACCAGATCTAGATTTCTGCCCTTTCACTCCTCTGCCTGAGGTTTTGCCTTTTCCGGAACCTATGCCTCTACCTACTCGAATTTTTTTTCTAATAATTTTTCCTGTTGTATTTAGCGATGTCATTATCCCCTTTTTTCTATTATTTCAGAAATTTTTTTATTTCTTATTGTTGATATTTGTTTTGGTGAATTTTGTCCTGTAAGAGCTT
This sequence comes from uncultured Pelagibacteraceae bacterium, assembly GCA_902567765.1. Classification (GTDB taxonomy): domain Bacteria; phylum Pseudomonadota; class Alphaproteobacteria; order Pelagibacterales; family Pelagibacteraceae; genus Pelagibacter. The sequence continues at coordinate 58,323 of CACFNI010000001.1, forward strand.
TCATTGTAGCTCTTATAACATTGTGTGGATTTGCAGTACCCATTGATTTTGCAACGATATCTCTTATACCCAAAACCTCGCACACGGCTCTGACAGGACCTCCGGCAATTATACCAGTTCCTTTTGGTGCGGCTCTTAATTTAATTTTTCCCGCTCCATCTTTTCCATAAATATCATGATGAATTGTTCTTCCTTCCCTAAGAGGAATATGAATAAGTTTTCTTCGTGCCATTTCATTAGCTTTTTTAATTGCATCAGGTACTTGTTTAGCTTTTGCGTGAGCTATTCCAATTTTTCCATTTTGATTTCCAACTACTACTAAGGCTGAAAATCCGAATCTTCTTCCGCCTTTAACAACTTTGGTTATTCTATTGATATGAACCAATTTTTCTACAATATCATCTTTATTTTTTTCCATATTAAAAATCCATTCCATTTTTTCTTAAAGTTTCCGCAAAGATTTTTACTCTCCCGTGATATTTGTAAATACCTCTGTCGAAATAAACTTTTGTTATTTTTTTTTCAATAGCTTTTTTTGCAAGTCTTTCAGCAACTGCTTTTGATAGATCGCTTTTATTTTTTACATTCAAATTTTTAATATCCTTTTCTATTGACGATGCTGAAAATAAAGTTTTTGAATTTTTATCATCAATAATTTGTGCAGAAATATTTTTGGTTGATCTCGAAACACAAAGTCTAAATCTATCTGATTTAGCAACTTTTTTTATTTTGTTTTTAACTCTGAATCTTTTTCTATTTGAAGTAGTTAATTTCATTATTTTTTCTTACCTTCTTTTCTAAGTATGTATTGATCTTTTTCCTTTATTCCTTTACCTTTATACGGTTCAGGAGGTCTTATAGATTTAATCTTTGAAACTACTTCTCCAACAAGCTGTTTATCATGGCCTGAAATCTTTAAAGAAGTTTGTTTTTCAACAGTAACTTTTATTCCATCAGGTATATCAAAAATAATATCATGGCTAAATCCAAGTTGCATATTTAATTGATTACCTTTTAAAACTGCCCTGTAGCCTACTCCTACAAGTTCTAACGTTTTTTCATAACCTTTACTTATTCCTATTATTGCGTTGTTAACCAAACTTCTGTTCATTCCCCATAGTCTTTTAGTATCTTGATCAATTTTTTTTGGTCTTATAGATATTTCCTTTCCATCATTAATTTTAAGATCAAATATATTTAAATCAATGTTGAGAGATTTTTTCCCAAGAGGACCGTCCACATTTAAAACAGATCCATTTAATGCAACTTTTACTTTATCTGGTATCGATATATTTATTTTTCCAATTTTAGACATTAAAATACTTTACAAATTATTTCCCCGCCGATTTTTTGTTTTCTAGCATCTAGATCGGTCATCACACCCTTGGGAGTTGAGATTATTGCAATACCTAAGCCATTATTAATTTTTGGAAGACTTTCAGCACTAGAAAAAATTCTTCTTCCAGGTTTTGATATTCTTTCAATTGTGCTTATAACAGGATTTCCAGAATGGTATTTTAAATTTATTGATAAAACTGGTTTTTTCTTATCTTCGTTTATTTTATAATCCTTAATATACCCTTCGTTTTTTAAAATTTCTGATATGCTTATTTTAAAATTTGAAGAAGGTAATTCTACAACTTTATGATTTCTTAATTGTGCATTTTTAATTCTCGCTATCATATCTCCAATTGGGTCACTTAAACTCATAATTTTCCTTTCTACCAGCTTGATTTAACCATGCCTGGTATTTTTCCTTGTAATCCTAGTTGTCGTAAAGCAATTCTAGAAATTTTTAATTTTCTATAAACTCCATGCGGTCTGCCGGTTATTTGGCATCTATTCATAATTCTTACTTTGGAAGAATTTCTAGGAAGCTTTGAAAGCTTTTGTTGTGCCTTAAACCTTTCTTCTAAAGAGATTTTCTTATTCATGATTATTTTCTTTAGTTCTTGTCTTTTTTTAAAGTACTTATTAACAAGTTTTATTCTTCTATTGTTTTTATTTATTGCACTTAATTTTGCCATTTTAGTTTTCTCCTTTTTTTTTAAATGGGAAATTCAATTTTGTTAATAGTTCGTGACTATGCTCTATAGATTTTGAATTAATAACTATAGTAATATCTAAACCTCTTATTTTATCTACCTTATCGAAATTAACTTCTGGGAATATTATATGTTCTTTAACTCCGAATGTGTAGTTTCCAAACTTATCAAAACCATTTGATGATAAACCTCTAAAATCTTTTATACGTGGCAATGCTATATTGACTAATCTATCTATAAATTCATACATCTTGTTTTTTCTCAAAGTAACTTTTAGACCAGCATTTGTGCCTTTTCTTGTCTTAAAATTAGATATGGATTTTTTAAATTTTGTTAGAACTGGCTTTTGACCGCAAATATTGGCCAAATCTTCTTCACAAGATTTAATGATTTTAGAGTCATTACCGTCTAATCCTAAACCCATATTAATTACTACTTTTTCTAAATTTGGCGTCATATATAAATTTTTAAATCCAAATTTTTCCTTTAATGAAGTTTGTATTTCTTTAAAATAAAGTTCTTTAAGTCTTGGAATCATAATGCTTATTTTTTAACCTCTTTTTTTTTACTTTTATTTGTTTCAATCATTATTGTTAAATTTGATAAATTAATAAAATTCTCTTTTGAAATAATTCCTCCCTTTTTTTCTTTTGTAGTTTTTACGTGTTTTTTTACCATATTAATGCCTTTGACTTTTGCCCTATTATTAGCTCTATCGATTTCAATAACTTCTCCTTCTTTTCTTTTATCTTTTCCAGCTAAAATTTTTACTTTATTACCTTTTTTAATCATTTTTATAATACCTCTGGAGCTAGTGAAATAATTTTCATTTGCCCTCTGCTTCTTAATTCTCTTGTTACTGGACCAAAAATTCTTGTTCCAACAGGTTCTCCTTTTTCGTCAACTAATACAGCTGCATTATTATCAAACTTAACTTTGGAACCATCATCTCTGTGAATTCCTTTTTTAACTCTAACAACAACAGCTTTGTGTACTGATCCCTTTTTAACTTTTCCTCTTGGTATAGCTTCTTTTACCGCAATGACAATTGTATCACCAATACCAGCATATCTTCTTTTAGACCCCCCTAAAACTTTAATACACTCAATTCTTTTTGCTCCAGTATTGTCAGCAACTAATAATTCAGTTTGTACTTGTATCATTTCGAGTCCTCCATTACTTGAAATTTTTTATTTTTTGAAAATGGTTTGCTCTCAATGATAGAAACTTTGTCTCCGTTTTTAAATTTATTATTTTCATCATGGGCATTATATTTTTTTCTAACTTTTATTATTTTTTTTAAAATTGGATGTTGGTATTTTCTTTCAACCAGGACAGTTATTGTTTTATTAGGCTTATCACTTACTACTATTCCTGATAATATTTTTTTAGGCATTTAACTTTCCTTTCAAAAGTGTTTTCAGTCTTGCGATTGTTCTTTTAGTTTCGTTAATCTTAGCAGGATTTTCTATTTGAGAATTTACTTTTTGAAATCTAAGATTAAATAAATCCTTTTTCATTTTATCCAAGTTTTTAAGCGCTTGTGCCTTAGTTAGTTTATTTAATTCTTTTTTTTTCATTACGATATTCTTTTAATAAATTTTGTTTTAATTGGAAGTTTTGCAGAAGCTTTATACAGTGCTTCTCTAGCTATTTGTTCTGAAACACCATCGATTTCAAAAAGAATTCTCCCAGGTTTGACTCTGCAAGCCCAAAATTCTGGAGACCCTTTACCTTTTCCCATTCTCACCTCTACTGGTTTTTTTGAAACAGGGATATTTGGAAATATCCTTGTCCAAACTCTTCCTTGTCTCTTCATATGTCTTGTAAGTGCAACTCTTGCTGCTTCTATTTGCTTGCCAATAACTCTATCAGGTGACATAGCCTTAAGTGCAAAAGCACCATAATTAATATAATTAGCTCTAGATGCATGGCCATGAATTCTGCCTTTATGTGCTTTTCTAAATTTTGATCTAGTTGGTTGTAACATAATTATTTTTTATTTGTTTCTTGACTAAACTCTTTGCTAAAAATTTCACCTTTATAAATCCAAACTTTTATTCCTATTATTCCATAGGTTGTTAATGCTTCGGATTCAGCATAATCAATATCAGCTCTTAGTGTGTGTGATGGTATACTACCCTCTCTCAACCACTCGGTCCTTGCTATTTCATTGCCACCTAAACGTCCACTTATAGAAACTTTTATACCTTTAGCTCCTAACCTTAATGCAGATTGCATAGATCTTTTCATTGCTCTTCTGTAGGAAATTCTTTTTACTAATTGTTGAGCTATATTTTCTGCAACTAAAAAACTATTTGTTTCAGGTTTTTTTACTTCTTTAATATTTAAATTGACTTCATTAGATGTAATTTTTGATAGTTTTCCTTTAATTTTTTCAATGTCACTACCTTTTTTTCCAATAACAAATCCAGGTCTTGAAGTATAAATTGTTACAAAACATTTTTTTGAGGTCCTCTCAATCATAACTTTTGACACACCAGAATTAATTACATTTTTTTTTATGTAATCTCTTATTTTAAAATCTTCAATTAGATAATTTCCAAAATCTTTCTTTTTTGCATACCAAACAGAGTCCCAACCTCTATTTATGCCTAATCTTAAACCAACTGGATTAACTTTTTGACCCATGACTCTCCATTTTTTTTAGTTCTGATAAAATTATCGTAACATTTGAATAAGGTTTTAAGATTGGAGCTGCACGACCTTTTGCTCTAGCTCTAAATCTTTTCATTATAACTTGCTTTCCACAATAAGCCTCTTTAACAACTAATTTATCAATATCATACTGATAGTTGTTTTCTGCATTAGCAACTGCAGAGGAAATCGTTTTTTTAATATCTTTAGATATTCTTTTTTCAGAAAATGTTAAGTCCCTCATTGCTGTCTCAACTTTTTTTCCCACAATACCTCTTAATATAGGATTTAATTTCCTTACACTAGATCTAACGTTTTTATTAATTGATTTTACAGTCTTTTCTTTCAAATCTTTATTTTTTTTAATTTTTTTCATTACTTTTTCTCATCCTTAGATTCAGAGCCTGCCTCTTTAGCGGCTTTTTTATCTGCTGGTGTGTGACCTGCAAAAGTTCTAGTGGGTGCAAATTCTCCTAATTTGTGACCTACCATATCCTCTGAAATTGTAAGTGGTATAAATTTTTTTCCATTATAAATCAGAAAACTACAGCCTATAAAATCTGGTATTATTGTTGATTTTCTTGACCAGGTCTTAATTGGTTTTTTATTTGAGTCCTTTTTTTGTATATCAACCTTTTTGATCAGACTTTCTTCTACAAATGGTCCTTTCCAAACTGATCTTGCCATAAATTATCCCTTAATCTTTTTTCTTCTTTCTTCTTCTAATTATATATTTGTCTGTTCTTTTATTATCTCTTGTTTTCAAACCTTTTGCTGATTGACCTGATCTAGATACAGGATGTCTACCGCCCGCACTTTTACCTTCACCTCCTCCATGAGGGTGATCAACTGGATTCATAACAACTCCTCTAGTATGGGGTCTTCTTCCAAGCCATCTTGATCTTCCAGCCTTGCCTATTTTAATATTTTTTTGATCTGGATTAGATAAAACTCCTATTGTAGCTAATGATCTTGAATCTATTTTTCTTACCTCGCCTGAAGACATTTTTATTAAAGAATAATTTCCATCAATACCAGAAATTACGACAGATGTTCCTGCTGATCTTGCTATTTTTCCACCGGAACCAGGCTGTAGTTCAACGTTATGAATATTTATGCCTACTGGAATATCTTGTAGTGGCATACAATTTCCTATTTTTATCTCTTTTTTATTTCCATTAATAATTTTATCACCTACTTTAATTTTTTGTGGAGCTAAATAATATTTAAATACTCCATCATCAAATTTTACTAACATAATGTAACATGATCTATTTGGATCATACTCTATTCTTTCAACTGTAGCCTCCACATCAAATTTTTTTCTGTAAAAATCAATTTCCCTATACATTTGTTTGTGACCACCCGCTCTATTCCTTGATGTTATACGTCCGTAATTATTTCTACCTTTTCTAGGATTTTTTGGAGAGACTAATGACTTGAAGGGCTTTCCTTTCCATAGACCTGTTCTATCTATGAGGATTGTTCCTCTAGTTGATTTTGTATATGGTTTAAATGTTTTTAATGCCATAATTAAATACCCGATGTAAGATCAATACTTTGACCTTTTTTTAAAGTTATGATTGCTTTTTTGTAGCCTTGTATTTTTACTTTTCTGCCTCTTGTTAATTTTCTTCTATTTTGTTTATTAATTATATTAACTTTAACAACATTAACTTTGAAAATTTTTTCAATATTTTTTTTTAATGATTTTTTATTAGCTTTACTTGGAACTTTAAAAACTATCTTATTTTGTTCTGATAAGGAAGTTGATTTTTCAGTAACAAAAGGTGAATAAATTTTGTCGTATAAATGAATTTTTTGCATTTTATGAATATCTCTTTTCTAGCTCTTTGACTGAACTCTCGGTAAAAACGACTTTTTTAAATTTAACAATATCGAAAGCGCTAAAGTGATTTACATCTGTCACTTTAACTGATGGTATATTTCTTGTAGCCTTAAATATTTTATCTTTTGATTTTTTATCTAAAATAATGAGTGAATTATTAATTTCAAATTTATTTATTATTTTATTCATTTCTTTAGTTTTTTTTATCTCATCACCAAAATCACTGAAAATAACTAAGTTGTTTAATTTTTTTTTTTCAGTAATTAAAGATGCAATGCTTAATCTTTTTTCATTTTTTGTTAATTTTCTCTTCTTATACGATAATTGGCCTTTGGGACCATGCGCAACACCACCACCGACAAATATAGGTGCTTTTCTACTTGCGTGTCTAGCATTACCTGTTCCTTTCTGAGCATATATTTTTGAAGTTGATCCTTTTATTTCGTTTTGTTGTTTAGTTTTTGCTCGTCTACCCTTGTAATTTGCATTGGCTTTATACAAAACATTATTGACTAAATTTTTGTTTATATTTCCTGAAAAAATTTTATCTAAAACTTCAATTGAAGTTTTTTTACCATCTAAATTTAATTTTTCTATTTTCATATTATTTTTTCTTTTTGTCTGGGATTTTTTTTGCTTTTTCTACTACCTCAATTTTTTCTGAAATTGTTAATTTTTTAATATTTTTTGCTGATTTTTTAACCAATACCTCTACATTTTTTGATCCTGGAATTGATCCTTTTAAATATAACAGATTATTTTCTAAATCAGATTTAACAATTTCTATATTTTGAATAGTTCTTAGTTTATTACCCATATGTCCAGCCATTTTTTTATTTTTGAAAACTTTACCAGGATCCTGTCTTTGACCTGTAGATCCATGTGATCTGTGTGAAACTGATACTCCGTGTGTGGCTCTAAGCCCAGAAAAATTGTGCCTTTTCATTGCTCCTGCAAAACCCTTTCCAATAGTCTTAGATCTAATATCTACAAACTTCACTTCCTTAAAAATTTCTAATCCAAATTCATTACCTTCTTTAAAATTCTCAGTGCTTGTTACTCTAAACTCTTTTAATATCTTTTTTGGCTCTGTATTCTTTTTATTATAAAAACCCTTCATCGCCTTAGTAAGTTTTGAATTTTTTATTTTTCCATAGCCAAGTTGTACTGCGTTGTATCCACGTTTTTCTTTATTAATTACTTGTATTACTCTTGCTTTTTCCATTTTAACCACAGTCACAGGTACTGATTGTCCAGATTTAAAAAATTCTCTAGTCATACCTATCTTTTTTCCTATAAGAGCAAGTTCAGTCATAATTATATTTTTATCTCTACATCTACACCAGAAGCTAAATCTAATTTCATAAGTGCTTCTACTGTTTGGGGTGTTGGTTCAATTATATCAATCAATCTTTTGTGTGTTCTTGTTTCAAATTGCTCTCTACTCTTTTTATCTATATGTGGCGATCTTAAAACAGTAAATCTTTCAATTCTCGTTGGTAAAGGAATTGGTCCCTTTACATTTGCACCTGTTCTTTTAACAGTATTTACTATTTCTTCCGTAGACTGATCTAAAATTTTATTATCGTACGCTCTTAACTTTATTCTAATATTTTGCTTTTCCATAATTAACCTGTTTTCTTTGTAACTTCGTCTTGAACGTTTTGAGGTACTTTTGAGTAATGATCAAAAAACATTGAGTATTGAGCTCTGCCTTGTGACATCGATCTTAAATTATTTATATACCCAAACATATTAGCTAAAGGGACCATGGCTGTTATAACTGTAGCGTTACCTCTTTGGTCTTGAGTATTTATTTGTCCTCTTCTACTATTTAGATCACCAATAACATCTCCCATATAATCTTCAGGTGTTACAACTTCAACTCTCATTACTGGCTCTAAAAGTTTTAAAGTTCCTCTTGTACACGCCTCTTTAAAACATTGTCTTGAAGCTAACTCAAAAGCTAAAACACTTGAGTCAACATCATGATGTAAGCCATCAAGAATTGTTACTTTATAATCAATTATTGGAAAGCCAGCTAATATTCCTGTATCAGAAACTGTTTCAATTCCTTTTTCCACACCAGGTATAAATTCTTTAGGTATAGCTCCACCCTTTATTTTGCTTTCTACTTGTCTTCCTGCTCCCGGTTCTAATGGTTCAACAGATAATTTAACTCTAGCAAATTGACCAGCTCCACCACTTTGTTTTTTATGGGTATAATCAAATTCTGATAAACTTTGAATGGTTTCTCTATATGCAACTTGTGGAGCTCCAACGTTTGCTTCAACTTTAAATTCTCTTTTCATTCTATCCACAATGATATCTAAGTGTAACTCTCCCATTCCTTTAATTATAGTTTGTCCAGACTCTTCATCAGAGGTTACTCTGAAAGACGGGTCTTCTTTAGCTAATCTTCCCAAAGCTTCTCCCATTTTTTCTTGGTCTGCCTTTGTCTTTGGTTCAACTGCAATCTCAATAACTGGATCAGGAAACTCCATTGGTTCAAGTAAAACAGGATTATCCTCATCTGCCAAAGTATGTCCTGTTATAGTATGCTTAAGTCCAGCAAGAGCAACTATATCACCTGTATTGGCTTCCTTTATATCTTCTCTAGAGTTTGCATGCATTAAAAGCATTCTGCCAACTCTTTCTTCTTTATCTTTCGATGTATTATAAATTCCAGTACCAGCTTTAATAGTTCCTGAATAAATTCTGATAAAAGTTAATGATCCAACAAATGGATCGTTAGCGACTTTAAAAGCTAATGCAGAAAAAGGAGCATTATCTTCAAACTTCATGACTAATTCTTCCTCTGAGCCAGGCTTAGTTCCTTTAATAGACCCTATATCTTCTGGACTTGGAAGATAATCGACAACTGCATCTAAAAGTGGCTGAACACCTTTATTTTTAAATGCCGAACCAGTTAAGACAGGAACAAAATCAAAATTTAAACACCCTTTTCTTATGCATTTAATTAAATCTGCCTCTTTGATTTCTTCTCCATTAAGATAACTCTCCATTAATTTTTCATCTTGTTCGACAGCCGTTTCTACTAATTCTTGTCTATATTTTTTTGTAATCTCCTTTAAATCGTCTGGTATGTCTTTTATTTCAAATTCAGCACCTAATGTTTCGTCTTTCCAAATTACTGCTTTCATTTTAACTAAATCAACTATTCCTTGAAGTGAAGATTCAATACCAACAGGAATTTGCATTACTAGTGGTTTTGCCCCGAGTCTATCTTTAATCATCTCAACACATCTAAAAAAATCTGCTCCAGTTCTATCTAATTTATTAACAAAACAAATTCTTGGAACTTTGTATTTATCCGCTTGTCTCCACACAGTTTCTGATTGTGGTTCTACTCCAGCTACACCATCAAATACAGCAACCGCACCATCAAGAACTTTTAGTGATCTTTCAACTTCAATTGTAAAATCAACATGACCAGGTGTATCTATAATATTAATTCTATGATCTCTCCAAAAACAGGTTGTTGCAGCAGAAGTTATTGTTATTCCTCTTTCTTGTTCTTGTTCCATCCAATCCATTGTTGCAGCTCCATCGTGTACCTCACCTATTTTATGACTTTTTCCTGTATAGTATAAAACTCTTTCGGTTGTTGTAGTTTTGCCTGCATCAATGTGTGCCATGATCCCAATGTTTCTATACTTATTTAATTTATGAGTTCTTGGCATAATTTCTTACCATCTGAAATGAGCAAAAGCCTTATTCGACTCTGCCATTTTATGGGTATCCTCTTTTTTTTTGATTGCTGATCCTTTATTTTGATAGGCATCATAAATTTCATTAAATATTTTATCTGACATCTTCTTATCTTTTCGTTTTCTTGATGCATCTATCAACCATCTTAAAGCGAGCGCTTGTGATCTTTTTGATTTTACCTCTACTGGTACTTGGTAAGTTGCTCCACCAACTCTTCTAGATCTTACTTCTACTGTTGGTTTAATATTATTTATAGCTTCATTAAAAACATTGATTGGTTCTTCTTTAACTTTTGATTTAATTTTATCAATTGCATCATAGACTATTTTTTCAGCAATAGTTTTTTTTCCATCGTACATAATAGAATTTACTAGCTTAGGAATTATTGATGATTTATAAACTGGATCTATTACTTGAATTTTTTTTGGAGCTCTTTTTTTTCTAGACATATTTATTTACCCTTTTTTGCTCCATATTTTGAACGTTGTTGTTTTCTAGCAGTTACTCCTTGAGTATCTAAATTACCTCTAAGAATATGATATCTTACGCCTGGTAAATCTTTTACCCTACCTCCCCTAATTAATACAACAGAGTGTTCTTGCAAATTGTGTCCTTCTCCTGGTATGTATGAAGTTACCTCATGTCCATTTGACAATCTTACTCTTGCGACCTTTCTTAGTGCAGAATTTGGTTTTTTTGGTGTTGTCGTATAAACTTTTACACACACTCCTCTTTTTTGTGGTGATTTTTCTAAAGCAGGAACTTTATCCCTAGATTTTACTTTGGTTCTTTTTTTTCTTAACAATTGGTTAATCGTTGGCATATTTTTTATAATTAGTTTTATTTTTGATGAAATAACTGACAGGTTATTTATGGCAGCGTTTAGTACTAAAGTACTACATTCCAACCAAAAACATCGCCAAAATACTATAGAATTTCACTTTGTCAATTTAAAATGACGATCAAAATGTCTTATTTTTATTGATTTACTGGAGTTTCTGCAGGTTCAATTTTTTCTTGCTCGGATAAAAATTTTTGATCATCATCTAGAGCCTTTTTATTCCAATCATTTTTTATTGATCCTGTACCAGCAGGAACCAATCTTCCAACAATAACATTTTCTTTTAATCCTTGGAGTTTGTCAACTTTTCCTTTAATTGCCGCATCAGTTAAAACTCTTGTTGTTTCTTGGAATGAAGCCGCAGAAATGAAGGACTCGGTTTGTAATGATGCTTTTGTAATACCCATTAAAACTCTTTCACCAACTGCCGGTTTCTTATTTTCTGCTTTGAGTTTTTCATTCATTGTATCAAATTTTATTCTCTCAATTATTTCTCCAGGTAATAAATTTGAGTCACCTGAAGCTTTAACCTCAATTTTCTTTAACATCTGTCTTAAAATAGTTTCGATATGCTTATCGTTAATTACAACTCCTTGTAACCTGTAAACTTCTTGAACTTGATTTACAAAATACTCTGTTAATTCTTCAATTCCTAGTATTCTTAAAATATCATGAGGTAAAGGTTGGCCATCCAGTAAATATTCACCTTTTTTTATTTTTTCACCTTGATTAAAATTAATATGTTTGCCTTTTGGAATTAAATAATTTGAAGTTTCGCCACCTTCAGCTACTATCGAGACTCTTTGTTTTCCTCTAACTTCTTTCCCAAACAAAACTTTACCATCATTTTCTGCTATTATTGCGCTATCTTTAGCTTTTCTTGCTTCAAATAATTCAGCAACTCTTGGTAAGCCTCCAGTTATATCTTTAGTTTTTGAGGTTTCTTTTGGAAGTCTAGCTATAACGTCACCAGCATATATTTTCTGACCATCCTTAACTGATAAAATTGAATCTGGAACTAAATAATATCTAGCTTCATTATCGTCAGCTTTTTTAATAACATTTCCCTTTTCATCTCTTAACGTTATTCTTGGTTTTAAATCAGTATTTTTGGACTGCGATCTCCAGTCAATTACTGATTTTGAGGATATACCTGTTGTATCATCTGTTATCTCTTGCAAAGATACACCGTCAATTAAATCGACATATCCAGCAATACCACTTTTTTCTGCAATGACTGGTGTTGTATATGGATCCCATTCACAAATTTTAGAATTCTTTTTAACTTTATCACCATTTTGAAAGAAAAGTTTTGATCCATATGGTACTTTATAAATTGCTACTTGTACACCTTTCTCATCTTCTATAGATATCTGAGTGTTTCTACCCATAACAATTAAATTTTTCTTTGAGTCCTCAATAAGATTTGTATTAATAATTTTTAATATCCCATCTGTCTTTGTGACTATTTGAGATTCTTGTTTTATAGAAGCTGTTCCTCCGACGTGAAAGGTTCTCATGGTAAGTTGAGTTCCTGGTTCTCCAATAGACTGTGCTGATATCATTCCAATAGCTTCACCAACATGAACCATTTTTCCTCTAGAAAGATCTCTTCCATAACTCATTGCACAAACTCCTTCTTTAGATCCACATGTTATAACTGAATAAACATTTATAGATTTTACTCCAGCAGCATCAATTTTTTCACATCCTGACTCATCAATCATTTCACCTTTCTTAATAATTTTTTCACCAGTAACAGGATTTTTTACGTCATTAGCAGCAACTCTTCCTAAAGCTCTCTCCGATAATCCGACAATTACATTTCCACCTTCAATAATTTCTGACAAATTAATACTTCCTGCTTTTCCACAATCACACTCTTTCTTGGTAATAGTCAAATCTTGAGCCACGTCGCATAATCTTCTAGTTAAATACCCAGAATTTGCAGTTTTAAGAGCTGTATCAGCTAGACCCTTTCTAGCTCCATGAGTTGAATTAAAATATTCCAATGCGGTTAACCCTTCTTTAAAATTAGAAGTAATTGGTGTTTCAATAATTTCTCCTGACGGTTTAGCTATCAAGCCTCTCATTCCCGCAAGCTGTTTCATTTGTGCTGCTGATCCCCTTGCTCCGCTATCAGCCATCATAAATACAGAATTAATTTTAAGACCTTCATCAGTTGTTTCTGTAGCAGATATACCTTTCATCATTTCGCCAGCTACTTTATCTGTACATTTAGACCATGCATCAACAACTTTATTATATTTCTCACCTCTTGTAATAAGTCCCTCTGAATATTGATTTTCATAATCAGCAATAAGTTTTTTTGTTTCATTAATTAGCTGATCTTTGTTTGTTGGTATGACTAAATCGTCTTTTCCAAATGATATTCCAGCTCTAAAAGCGTGCTTAAATCCTAAATCTTTTAACTTGTCACAAAAAATTACAGTTTTCTTTTGTCCACAAAATCTAAAAACAATGTCTATTACCTCTGATACTATTTTTTTTGGTAGCAATCTATCTACTAAAGAAAATTTAATTTTATTATTTTTTGGTAAAACGTTTGCTAATAAAAATCTTCCTACAGTACTAGTATATTTTTCAATTTTTTTATCTCCTTTTTCGTCAATTGTTTCGAATCTAGATATGATTTTTGAATGAACTTTTAATTGACCGCTTTCAAGAGCATGTTCTATTTCTGCATTATCAACAAAATAACCTTCTATTTTATCTTTTGAAACAGGTTCCTGAGATAAATAATAAATCCCTAAAATCATATCTTGACTCGGAACTATTATCGGTTTTCCGTTAGAAGGACTTAAAATGTTATTAGTTGACATCATTAATACTCTCGCCTCTAATTGAGCTTCTAAACTTAAAGGAATATGAACGGCCATTTGGTCTCCATCAAAATCAGCATTAAATGCAGCGCAAGTTAGTGGATGTAATTCAATTGCATTTCCTTCAATAAGTTTTGGTTCAAATGCTTGAACTCCTAATCTATGTAGGGTTGGAGCTCTATTCAAAATTACTGGATGCTCTCTAACGATCAATTCTAGCGCATCCCATACAGCATTAGTCTCTTTCTCAACTAATTTTTTTGCTTGTTTAATGGTTGAGGCAAGACCCAATTTATTCAGTCGTGCATAAAGAAATGGTTTAAATAATTCTAAAGCCATTTTTTTCGGCAAACCACATTCATGAAGTTTAAGGTCCGGTCCAACAACAATTACCGATCTTCCTGAATAATCAACTCTTTTTCCTAACAAATTCTGTCTAAACCTACCTTGTTTACCCTTAAGCATTTCTGCTAAAGATTTTAATGGTCTTTTACCTGTTCCTGTAATGACTCTTCCTCTTCTACCATTATCAAATAGAGCATCAACTGACTCTTGTAACATTCTTTTTTCATTTCTTATTATTATGTCTGGCGCCTTAAGATCCATTAGTCTTTTTAAACGATTGTTTCTATTTATAACTCTTCTATAAAGGTCATTTAGATCAGAGGTAGCAAATCTTCCTCCATCAAGTGGAACTAAAGGTCTTAGTTCTGGAGGTATTACTGGGATAACAGTCAATATCATCCATTCTGGCTTTTGACCTGTCTCCATGAATGATTCGATTAACTTTAATCTTTTAATCGATCTTTCTTCAGCAACTTTTGACTTAGTTTCATTAATTGCTTTAACAAGTGCAGCTTTTTCTGCTTCAAGATCTAAAGATTTTAATATTTCAAGAATAGCTTCTGCTCCAATACCCGCTGTGAAAGCCTCTTCTCCATATTCATCTTGATATTTTGCTAATTCTTCCTCATTGAGTAATTGGTTTTTTTTTAGACCAGTTAAACCAGGCTCTATAACAATAAAATTTTCAAAGTATAAAACCCTTTCCACTTCTTTTAACTTCATATCAACTGCTAAAGAAATTCTACTTGGTAGAGATTTTAAAAACCAAATATGGGCAACAGGCGTAGCTAAATTAATATGCCCCATTCGTTCTCTTCTGACATTAGATTTTGTAATTTCTACACCGCATTTTTCACAAATTATTCCTCTAAATTTCATTCTTTTGTATTTTCCACACAAACACTCATAATCTTTTATCGGTCCAAATATTCTCGCACAAAATAGTCCGTCCTTCTCAGGTCTAAAAGTTCTGTAATTTATTGTTTCAGGTTTTTTAATCTCTCCATAAGTCCAAGATTTAATTTTTTCAGGACTCGCAAGTGTTATCTTTATGCTATTAAAATTTTGAGCATCTGATATTTCGGTATTTTTAAATAAATCTGTAAGTTCTTTTTTCATAATTAATTCAGTTCAACATTTAAACCTAAGGATTTAATTTCCTTAACTAATACGTTAAATGATTCAGGTATACCTGATTCAAAGTTTTCCTCTCCTTTAACAATCGTTTCATAAACTTTTACTCTACCCGCAACATCATCTGATTTTACAGTTAATATTTCTTGCAAACTATAAGATGCTCCATATGCTTCTAAGGCCCAAACTTCCATTTCACCAAACCTTTGACCACCAAGTTGAGCTTTTCCACCAAGTGGTTGTTGAGTTACTAAACTGTACGGACCTGTTGATCTTGCATGAATCTTGTCTTCGACTAAGTGGTGAAGTTTAAGCATATAAATTATTCCTACAGTTACAGGGCGGTCAAATCTTTCTCCAGTTCTTCCATCCCATAAAAAAGTTTGGCCGGTAGTAGGTAAATTTGCAAGTTTTAACATATCTGTAACATCTTTTTCTTTAGCCCCATCAAATACTGGAGTTGAAATTGGTATACCGTTTTCAAGATTTTCACATAAATCTTTGAACTCTGTTTTATTAAGTTTATCTAGACTTTGTTCAAAAATATCTTTTCCATATATTAATTTTAGAAAATTAGAAATTTTTTCGGTCTTTTCTATTTTTTTTTGATTTTCATCAATTAATTTCTTTATATTTTCACCAAACTCTTTACACGCCCAACCTAAATGTGTTTCTAATATTTGACCTACATTCATTCGACTTGGAACGCCCAAAGGATTAAGAACTATATCAACAGGCTGACCATTCTCTAAATAAGGCATATCTTCGATTGGGACGATTTTACTAACTACTCCTTTATTTCCATGACGTCCTGACATTTTATCTCCAGGTCTTAATCTTCTTTTTATAGCCACAAAAACTTTAACCATTTTCATTACACTTGGAAGAAGGTCGTCACCTTGTCTAATTTTCAATACTTTATCCTCAAATCTTTCTTGTATATCTAGGTTAGCTTTATTAAATTGATCCTTTAATTGATTTAAGGCCTCTTCTTTTTTATTATCGCTTATTGATAGTTTAAAAATTTCACTAACGCTCACGCCTTCAATTTTTTCAACAGTTATTTTTTCTCCAACTTCAAAAGTTTTTGATTTTTTATTAATTGTAGAGCCTGAAAGTATTTGACTTGCGCTTTGTTTAATGCTTCTCTCTAAAATTTCTTCTTCAACTATTTTATCTTGTTGTACGGAATCAATTTCAGATCGTTCAATTGTAATAGATCGTTCATCTTTCTCTATACCATGTCTATTAAATACTCTTACATCTACTACAACACCGCCACTTCCACTTGGCATTTTCAAGGAGGTATCAGTTACATCTATTGCTTTTTCACCAAAAATTGATCTAAGTAACTTTTCCTCTGGACCTGAAGCAGAGTCACCTTTTGGTGTTACTTTGCCAACCAAAATATCTCCGGCTTTAACTTCCGCGCCTATATATACTATACCCGACTCATCTAAATTTTTTAATGACTCTTCATTGACGTTAGGAATATCTCTTGTGATATCTTCCTCACCTAGTTTTGTATCTCTTGCCATTACTTCATATTCTTCTATATGAACTGAAGTGAATACATCGTCAGTAACACACCTCTCTGATATAAGTATAGAATCTTCAAAATTATATCCTTGCCATGGCATAAACGCTACAGTCACATTTTTACCTAAGCCTAGTTCACCAAGTTTGGTTGAAGGACCATCAGCTATGATATCACCTGAATTTACTTTGTCGCCAACTCTTACTAAAGGTTTTTGGTTAATACATGTATTTTGATTTGATCTTTTAAATTTTTGTAAATTATATATATCAACACCTGATTTAGTAAAATCAGTTTCACCAATAGCTTTTATAACTATTCTTTTTCCATCTATTTTATCAACAACACCATCTCTCTTAGCAACAATGGTAACTCCGGAATCTAAAGCTACATCACTTTCTATTCCTGTTCCAACTAATGGAGACTCCGGTTTTAGCAGAGGCACTGCCTGTCTCATCATATTAGATCCCATTAAAGCTCTGTTAGCATCATCATTTTCTAAAAAAGGAATTAAAGATGCTGCAACAGATACCAGTTGTTTTGGAGAAACGTCTATGTAGTCAATATTTTCTGGTTTAGATAAAACGAAATTTAAATTCTGTCGACAAGAAACTAAATCCTCTGTTATCTTGCCATTTTTGTCAACTTTTGAGTTAGCTTGTGCAATTGTATACTTTGTTTCCTCCATTGCAGATAAATATTCAATTTTATTTTCAACAATACCGTTGTTAACTCTTTTATAAGGGCTCTCTATAAAACCATATTTATTAATCTTAGCATAAGTAGATAAACTGTTTATAAGACCGATGTTTGGGCCCTCGGGCGTTTCAATTGGGCAAATCCTTCCATAGTGCGTTGGATGAACGTCTCTAACTTCAAAACCCGCTCTCTCCCTAGTAAGTCCTCCAGGTCCAAGAGCTGAAACTCTTCTTTTGTGAGTAATTTCAGATAATGGATTTGTTTGATCCATAAATTGAGAAAGTTGAGAGGTTGCAAAAAAATCTTTTAATGAAACCGTTAAAGGTTTAGCGTTAATTAAATCTTGTGGCATTGAAGACTCAACATCTAATGTTGTCATTTTTTCTTTAATAGCTCTTTCCATTCTATATACGCCTATTCGAGCCTGATTTTCAACAAGTTCACCGACAGATCTAACTCTTCGGTTTCCAAGGTGATCAATGTCATCAACTTCATCTTTTCCATCTCTTAGATCTAACATTTTTTTTATGATAGAAATAATGTCGTCATTTCTTAAAATTGTAATTTTATCTGAACATTCTAAATTTAATCTTGAGTTCATTTTAACCCTTCCCACGTCCGAAAGATCATATCTGTCGGAACTAAAGAATAGATTGTTAAATATTTGTGTTGCTATTTCAATTGTTGGAGGTTCACCTGGTCTTAAAACTTTATAAATTTCTGTTATCGCATCATTTTTTGTTTCATTTTTATCGTTAAAAATTGTTTGTAATAAGTAAGGACCTTTATTTATTGAGTTTGTAGTAGATATATCTATTGAAGAAATATTTGTATCAATTATCTTTTTTAAAATAGTTTCATTAAGTTCTGTTCCAACTTTTAAAGTTTCGTCATTTAAAATAACGTTTTTGTGAAGGAATTTGCCAAATAATGATTCATTAGCAACAAATATTTCTTTTAAACCATCATTAGAAAGTTTTTTTGCATTTAGGTAATTAATTTTATCACCAAGTTTTATAATCACTTTCCCAGTTTTAGCATCAACAACTTCCTCAGAAAAATTTTTAGTTTTATAGTTTTCTGGATTAAATTTTGTTTTCCATTTTTTTAATTTTTGATCAAAGGTAAAAGTTTCTTTTTCATAAAATTCACTTACAATATCATTTTTAGCATAACCTAAAGCTAATAATAAAGTTGATGCTAAAATTTTCTTTTTTCTATCAATTCTGAAGTACAATAAATCTTTAACATCATATTCAAAGTCTAGCCACGAACCTCTATTTGGAATTACGCGGCAATTAAATAACAATTTTCCACTAGCGTGTGATTTACCTTTGTCATGATCGAAAAAAACTCCGGGACTTCTATGCATTTGATTAACAACAACTCTTTGGACACCGTTGGTAATAAATGTTCCACTATTTGTCATCATTGGGACTTCTCCCATATAGACCTCTTGTTCTTTTGCGGATAATATATCTTTAGTGTTTGTCTCCTGGTTTATATCATAGACAACTAATCTTAATGTGCATTTAAGAGCAGAAGAAAATGTAAGGCCTCGCTGAATACATTCTTCAGTATCAAATTTCGGTTTTTCAAGTCTATACGAAATATATTCTAGTGTTGCCTTATCGTTTAAATCTTCTATTGGAAAAATACTTTTAAAGACTCTATCAAAACCTTTGGTTAATTGATTTGCAATAGTTGTATCGTACGAAGTAAGTTCTTTGTAAGAATTTTTTTGTACCTCTATTAAATTTGGAATAGATAACCCTTCTTTAAGTTTTCCAAAATTTTTTCTAATATTCTTTTTTTCAGTAAAAGATAATTGCATCTATAGTATCTTGCTGATTAAATAAAAACCAGCAATTAATTCTTTCTTTATTATTTACTTAAGTTCTACTTTTGCGCCTGCTGCTTCTAATTTAGCTTTTATTTCTTCAGCTTCTTTTTTATTAACACCAGACTTAACTTCTTTAGGAGCGCCTTCTACTAAATCTTTAGCTTCTTTTAACCCAAGTGAAGTTACTGCTCTTATTTCTTTAATTACGTTTATTTTTTTATCACCGGCTGCTGCAAGCATAATTGTAAACTCGCTTTTTTCCTCTGCGGGAGCCGCTGCTGCTGCTGCTGGAGCTGCTGCTACAGCTGCTGCAGCTGTAACACCCCATTTTTCCTCAAGTTGTTTTGAAAGTTCAGCTGCTTCTACAACAGTTAAACTTGATAAATCTTCTATAATTTTATTTAGATCTGCCATATTATTTTGTGTTTTGTAGGGTTTATTTTTTACTTTTTTCGAGCGCTAAAATAGCGATTTTTGAAGCAGGTGCAAGTAAAATACTTGCGATTTTTTGTGCTGGAGACCTCAAAATTCCTACAATTTTCGCCCTTGCTTCATCAAGTGTTGGGAGAGTAGCTACATTTTTAACTCCATCTACGTCTAAAACATCAGTACCCATGATTCCACCCAAAATTTTTAGATTCTCATTTTCTCTAGAAAATTTAGTTAATATTTTAGCTGATGTGATTGCATCTTCTGAGAATGCTACAGCTGTTGGTCCACTAAATAAATTAGATAGTTCCTTGCACTTAGATTTTTCGAGAGCTAACTTTGTTATTCTATTTTTTGTTATTTTAAATATTATACCATGCTCTCTCATTCTTTTTCTTAGCTCATCTAGCTGCTTAACTGTTAATCCTTGGTAATGTGTAACTAATACAGCTTCTGAATTTTCAAACTGACTAGTCATTTCTTTAATATAAATTTGTTTTTGCTCTTTGTTCATCATAACTAAATACTTTTTGGTAGTTTAAGTTTATATGATACACCCATTGTAGAAGTAATAAATATATTTTTTATTAAATCTCCTTTAACAGTGGTATTTGATTTTTCTTTCTCTAAAACTTCTAAAACCGCATTATAGTTTTTAATAAGTTTTTCATCTTCAAAGCTTTTTTTGCCGATACTTAAACCTATATTTCCATCCTTATCATTTTTAATTTCAATTTGTCCTGATTTAGCATCTGTTACAGCTTTTTTTATATTTTCTGTGACTGAACCCAATTTTGGATTTGGCATCAATCCTTTTGGACCTAAAATTTTTCCAAGCTTTGATAACTTAATCATCATTGATGGTGTACATATTAATTTATCAAAGTTTAATTCCCCATTTTTAATTTTTTCAATAAAATCATCACTACCAACAATGTCAGCTCCTGCGTCCTTGGCATCATTTGACTTTCCATCTTCACAAACAACTGCAACTTTAATTTTTTTTCCACTTCCAGCAGGCAAATTAACTATTGTCCTTAGATTAATTTCTGATTTTTTTTGTTTATGGTTAATTTGTAGGTTTAAATCTATAGATTCATCAAATTTTGTTGTGCAGTTTTTTCTAACTTCTGTTAAAATTTTTTCTATAGCTTTTGATTGTAACTTAGAAGTTTCAGTCGGGAGTTTTTTAAATCTTTTTGAAGTCATTATTCTTTTACCTCTATACCCATTGATCTTGCTGATCCTGCAATAATTTTTACCGCTTCCTCTAAATCATGTGCGTTTAAATCTGGCATTTTCTTTTTTGCTATTTCCTCGGCTTGTTTTTTTGTTATTGAAGCAACAATTTGTCTTCCTGGCTCTTGTGATCCACCCTTAAGTTTGGCTGCTTCTTTTATAAAGTGAGAAGCTGGTGGTGATTTTATAATAAAATCAAATTTTTTATCTTTATAAACAGTTATTATAACAGGAACAGGTTTGCCCATAAAATCTTTTGTTTTTTCATTAAACGCTTTACAAAATTCCATGATATTGATTCCTCTTTGTCCAAGTGCAGGACCAACTGGAGGGGCAGGATTGGCTTGTCCTCCTTTAATTTGCAATTTTACGTATCCTGATATTTCTTTTTTAGCCATTAGCTTACTTTCTCCACTTGATTATATTCCAAATCTACAGGTGTTGGTCTACCAAAAATTGAAACAGAAACTTTTAATCTAGATTTTTCTTCATCTATTCCTTCAACCATTCCACTAAATGATGCAAACGGTCCATCTATAACTTGTACTTTTTCTCCAACGCTGTAGTCAATACCTGATTTTGGTTGAGCAACACCGTCTTTGATTTGGCCTAATATTTTTTCTATCTCTTTATCAGAAACTGGCACAGGAATTCCTTTTGAGCCTAAAAAACCACTTACTCTCTTAATATTTTTTATCATATGATAAATATTATTATCCATTTCACTTTTAATCAAAACATATCCTGGAAAATATTTCTTTTTTCTTTGTACCCTTTTTCCTCTTTTTACCTCTGTTACATCATGAGTTGGAACAATTATTTCTTCTATTTTATCAGATATTTTAGCCTTATCTGCTTCCTCTTTTATGAGACTAGCAACTTTATTTTCAAAACTTGAATGAGATTGCACTATGTACCAATTTTTCATTAGAAACTAACCTTTAATAATAATTCTAGAAAAAATTTTAAAACTTGATCTAAAAGTAGAAAAAACAAAGATGCAATAACCGCCATTACAACAACCATCAATGTTCCTTGTAAAGTTTCTTTTCCTGTAGGCCAAGTTACCTTAAAAGCTTCTTGTTTTACCTCTTGTATAAATTTTAAAGGGTTTCTCATAATATTTTTTGCAACTTTTGGCAGGAGCGGAGGGACTCGAACCCTCAGCCTCCGGTTTTGGAGACCGGCGCTCTACCAATTGAGCTACACTCCTAAGTTTATTTTATAATCTTAGTTACTACTCCAGCTCCTACTGTTCTACCACCTTCACGAATTGCAAAATTCAGTTTCTCGCTCATCGCAATTGGAGTAATTAGTTTAACAGTAAATTTGGCATCGTCTCCAGGCATAACCATTTCAGTGCCTGATGGAAGAGCTACTTCACCAGTCACATCTGTAGTTCTAAAATAGAACTGAGGTCTGTATTTTGTAAAAAATGGAGTGTGTCTTCCACCTTCCTCTTTTTTCAAAACATATGCTTGAGCTTCAAACTCTGTGTGTGGAGTAACTGATCCAGGTTTAGCTAAGACTTGACCTCTTTCAACGTCAGTTCTTTCTACACCTCTTAACAATGCTCCAATATTATCACCTGCTTCACCACTGTCTAAGAGTTTTCTAAACATTTCAACTCCAGTACAAACTGTTTTTTTTGTATCTCTAATTCCAATTATTTCAATTTCCTCACCAGTTTTTACTACGCCTTGTTCAACTCTACCAGTAACAACTGTACCTCTGCCAGATATAGAGAAAACGTCCTCAACCGGCATTAGGAAAGGTTTGTCTTTAGGTCTATCTGGTTGTGGAATATGTTCATCAACTGCTTTCATTAATTCCATTATTGCATTCTTACCAGTTGCTTCATCTTTACCTTCAACAGCATTCAATGCAGATCCTTTTATAATTGGAGTTTTATCTCCTGGAAATTTATATGATGTTAGAAGTTCTCTTATTTCCTCTTCTACAAGATCAATAAGCTCTTTATCTTGTACTTGATCAACTTTGTTTAAGAAAACTACAATTGCTGGTACACCAACTTGTCTTGCTAAAAGGATATGCTCTCTTGTTTGAGGCATTGGACCATCGGCTGCGTTAACAACTAAGATAGCTCCATCCATCTGAGCCGCTCCCGTTATCATGTTTTTAACATAGTCAGCGTGACCTGGGCAATCAACATGCGCATAGTGTCTTTTTTCGGTTTCATATTCAACGTGTGCAGTTGAAATTGTGATACCTCTCTCTTTTTCCTCTGGTGCTTTATCAATTTGATCATATGCAACAAATTTTGCGCCACCTGCTTCAGCTAAAACTTTTGTAATAGCTGCAGTTAAAGTAGTTTTACCATGGTCTACGTGTCCGATTGTACCTATGTTACAATGCGGTTTATTTCTTACAAATTTTTCTTTCGACATTACTTTTTATCCTCATCTATATTTTATTTATATTCTGGAGCGGGTAAAGGGAATCGAACCCTTACATCCAGCTTGGAAGGCTAGCGTTCTACCATTGAACTACACCCGCAACACCCAAGAATTTCACTCCATTGTTATCAAAAATTTACTGAATGGTGGAGGGGGAAAGATTCGAACTTTCGAAGACCGAAGTCAACGGGTTTACAGCCCGCCCCATTTGACCGCTCTGGAACCCCTCCTTTTGGGGAAGCGTCCCCTAGTTCAATAAAGCTTCAAACAACAAGCGTTTTATATATTTTTATTATGCAATTGCAATACGAGATTTACTGGGAAAATATGAGAAAATACGTATAAAATTCATATTAATCATGAATAAATCGCCTTTTTTTATAGTAGGTCAGCATGCTGTAATAGAAGCTCTTAGAAATCCAAAAAGAAAGGTTTTGAGAGTATTTTTGACAGAGGAAAGTAAAAAAAATATTCACAGAAAAAATCCAAAGAAAAATATCCTGGAAAATGTAAAAGTTTATTTTAAAACAAAAAAAGAATTAGACAAATATACAACTAAAGATCAAATATCTCACCAAGGTTATGTGGCAGAAATTGAAGAATTAGATCAGATAAGATTAAAAGATTTTATTAAACAAAAAAAAAATTTAACTTTAGTCTGTCTTGATGAAGTAACTGATCCTAGAAATATTGGATCCTTAATAAGAAGCGCAGCTTCATTTAAGATAGATGGATTAATAGTAAAAGATAGACATTATCCAAAAACAAGCAAACTAATGTATAAATCAGCAAGCGGATGTATTGAGCATATGAATATATTTCAAGTTTCAAATATAAATTCTACTTTAAAAAATTTAAGAGATAAAAATTTTTGGATTTACGGTTTTGATTCTTCTGCTAAAAAAAATTTTACAGAGATAACTTGGGAGGGTAATAATATTCTTTTGTTTGGTTCAGAAGGATTTGGTATGAGGCATCATACTTCAAAATATGCTGATTTTTTCGTAAAAATAAATATTAATAAAAATATTGAAAGTTTAAATATATCGAATAGTGCTGCTATTGTATTTCATCATTTAAGCTGTTTAAAAAAAAATCTTGATTAGTGAAGAAATAATTTATACAAGTTGGGTATGCCCTTGTAGCTCAGTTGGTAGAGCAATTGATTTGTAATCAATAGGTCCGCGGTTCGAATCCGTGCGGGGGCACCATCACTCAATAAAATCAACGTTAAATTTTTTCAAAAAGTTAAATTTCTATTCTGATTGTGCTTATAGTGTGCTTTGATTGTGTATAGATTGTGTAACAATCAAGTAGTCGTTTAAAATACTCTAAAGATTAAAAATCCAATTAAAAATAATAACCCACCAAATGTAAGTCGTGTTAAAACAAATTTAATATAATTATTTTTAATTTTGGTTTGTTTTTCATCTAAAAAATGCCTCACGAAACTTGCGCCTACAACTGCAATACATCCAATTATAAAAAGAATAAGAAATCCAAAAAATATTCCAGCTACTGCATCAAATTTTCCACCACCTTTATACCACGCAGTAAATGCAAATACCGCAAGAACACCTAAACCAATAAATGTTAAATTTCTCGTTTCTTTATCTTTAAAAGGATTTTTCATAATTAAAGCACAAGATTATTCAGAATGAGTTTTATGATGATAGTCCCAATAATTGTCTACGTATTTTTCAGTTATTTCAGAATTCTTTCTTCCAGTAAAAATACCTCTTGTTACCGGGCCAACTATTTCTCTAATATGTTGATCATATTTATTAAGATGAGATGTTTTAATACCAAAAACTTTTTTTTTACGAAAAATTAATCTTAAAAAGAATTTAATTACATTTTTTATTTTTCTAAATTTAATTTTTTGTGAAAGAATAATAGTTTCTTCGATAATAATACCCAAAGATTTTAAGCTGTCTTTTAATCCTTTCGCGTTAAAAAAAGTACAGCTTGTTTTATCGAATTCACTATCACTATCTATCGGACAGTATAAAATTGCCCTTTTATTTTCATCTAAGTAAACCCCAGTTTCAATAATAATTGATCCTTCATTTTTTAGGACATCTTTTACAATTTTAAGTGAGTAAAATGGGTATCGTAAATGATAAAGTGTCCCCACAAATATTACTATATCAAACTCTCCAAAATCACTTACTTTTAAATCATATATATTTTTTAAATACATCTTAACTTTAGATTTAAAATAAGGAATTAAAAATTCTGTTGCGCCTTTAGATAAATTATTATCAATTGCTATAATTTCAGATGCACCTCTTTTTTCCGCATAAAATGAAAATAATCCGTCTCTACAACCAATATCTAAAACTCTTTTACCTCTAAAATCAATATTATCCAAAACAGATAAAATTTTTTTTTGTGTCGAGGTTTCTTTTTTAAAGCCATTTGTTGTAATTTCATCATTGATTTTTATGTGATGATACCATCTATATTTTTTTAATTCTTTTTGAATCTCATTATTTGTCATAAATAAATTATATTTTTACTTAATATAACATCGGTATATTAATTTATAGGTATTTCAATTATTAATGAAAAATTCATAGTTTAGATATAATCATATAAAAAAAAAATATATATTACAAATTAAATGAACTCCAAATTTACAGAAGCTTTAAGTTTTTTCAAAAAAGCTAAATTAAATAATGATTTGTAATCAATAGGTGCGTTTCTAATCCGTTCAAGGCACCATTAATTTGTTTCTCTTCTCAATTGTTCGACTTTAATTTTCTTTTGTAAACCTCTGTTTCTATCGTAAAGAAGATTAAATTTAATTTTTTTATTAATTTTAATTTTAATTTTTTTTGCATTTCTAAACTCAATATTATCTGCAACAGCGCTAATTGGTCTTTTGATTGGATTAAGATTTTGAATAGTAATTAAAGATTTATCGCTTATTATTTTTCCTTTCCACCTTCTTGGTCTAAACGCACTTATTGGAGCAATAGATAGTTTTTTTGAATTTAAACTTAATATTGGTCCATACACCGAAAGATTATAAGCAGTGCTTCCAGCTGGAGTAGAAACAAGAACACCATCAGATATTAAGTTTTTTATAATTTTTTTTTTACCAGTTTTGATAGTTATTGATGCAGCTTGTCTACTCTGTCTTAAAATAGAAACCTCATTAATAGCTATAGCTTTCTTGATTGATCCAGATTTATTTAAAACAGTCATTTCTAAAGGTGATATAGAAATTTTATTAGCTTTATGTAAATTTTTATTAATTTTTTTTAAGTAAAACTTATTCATTAGAAATCCATAATTTCCTGAATTAATCCCGTAAAAATTTTTTTTTAAATTATGCATTTTTTTTAAGGTTTGGAGCATAAAACCATCCCCGCCAATTACGATTATAAGATTTGATTTTTTAATAGGATAGTGTTTAATTTTTTTTTCAATTAATTTTTTAATATTTTTAGACGAGAAGTTCTTATCAAAAACAATCGATGCTTTAATCATTAGTGGTGCCCTCGGCCAGACTCGAACTGGCACTCCCAAAAGGGCAAGGATTTTAAGTCCTTTGTGTCTACCAATTTCACCACGAGGGCATTAATGAATTTCATGAGTGTTTATGCTAATATTTATAATTGAACAAGATGAATAAGTAAAATTTTTTAATTTTATCTCTGTGGCTACTAGTTTGCTACTAGTTATCCTATAAAGTCCTGGATTGACTAAAAATATCTTGAATTTTTAAAGTTTTATTTGGGAGTATCTTTTTAATCTACTATTAAAGTATCTTTAGAACCACCACCTTGAGAGCTATTAACAATTGTACTTCCTTTTCTCAGAGCAACTCTTGTTAAGCCGCCTGTAGTAACATAACTATTTTTACCACTTAAAATAAATGGTCTTAAATCTAAATGACGTGGTTCAATATCACTATTTGTTATTGTTGGAGCAGTTGAAAGAACCTCTAAGGGTTGAGCAATAAATTCTCTAGGATTATGTTTTATTTTGTCTATAGTTTCGTTCTTCTCTTTTTGAGATGCTTTTGGTCCAATTAGTATTCCGTATCCTCCTGATGCATTTGCTGGTTTAACTACTAGTTTTGAAATATTATCAATTACATATTTTCTGTGCGTATCATCATGACACAAAAAAGTTTCCACTTGATTTAATATTGGTTGTTCACCTAAATAATAGGTAATCATTTTATTTACGTAAGAATAAACAACTTTATCATCAGCAATACCAGTGCCAACAGCATTAACTATTCCAACATTTTTTTTTAGCCAACACTTAAAAAGACCTGGCACCCCAATAACAGACTCTTTAAAGAATGCTTTGGGATCTAAAAAATTATCATCCAGTCGTCTATATATACAATCAACTTTTAAAGGACCTTTTACAGTTTTCATGTACACATTATCATTTTCTACAAAAAGATCTTTGCCTTCTACTAATGCTATACCCATTTGCTCAGCCAAAAACTCATGTTCAAAATAAGCAGAATTATAAACACCTGGAGTTAACAAAACCATGTGTGGATTAGAAGTTTTTTTTGGAATACACTCTGTCATACAGTTGTAAAGTTTATTTGTGTATTGATGAATTGAAGCAACTTTATATCTAGTAAAAAGCTCTGGAAAGACATCTCGCATTACCATTCTATTTTCTAACATATAAGAAACACCTGACGGTACACGTAAATTGTCTTCTAAAACTAAATAATCACCATTCTTGTTTCTAATAAGATCTATACCTGAAATATTTGCCCAAGCTTTATATTTGGGAGAAAATCCTTCACACTCTTTAACGTAGTATGGAGATTTAAAAATTATCTCTTTCGGTATTATATTGTCTTTAAAAATTCTTTTTTGATTATACGTATCGTCTATAAATAAATTTAATGCTTTTGCTCTCTGTTTCAAACCTTTTGAAACTTTATTCCATTGAGATTTTGGTATTATTCTTGGGATTATATCTAGTGGCCACTTTTTCTGTTCAGCTCTATTATTTGCTGCATAAACTCTGAAATTTATTCCTCTTGCACTAATTGTACTTTGACAGTTTTTTTCTATTTCTTGAAGTTTCTTTTTTCCATGTCTTTCCAGTATGTTGGAGATTATTGCTGCATGTTTTCTTAATTTCTTATCCTCGGTGATATAACCATCATATGCATCACCTGAATTGTAATTTTTCCAAAATTTTGATACCATTTAGTCATTTTTTAATAGTTGTTGGAAATAATCAAATGCATATTGGATATATCTGATATGATATTAATTAATTATAAAATTATAATTTAATCAAATAGTAATAAATTATGACCTATTGTATTGGGATTAAAGCAAAAGATGGAATAGTTGTGGCGTCAGATTCAAGAACTAACGCAGGACTAGATAATGTTAATATATATTCAAAAATGTTCACTTACGATGTTGGTGATAGAACTGTAATTATTGTTACATCTGGTAATCTTGGAACATCTCAAGCAGTATTTAAATCTATTGATACAGATTTAAAAAACACAACTGGTGTAATGAATTTAAATACTTGTAAAGATTTTGATCAAATTGCCTCCTACATAGGATCACTAAATATTAAACACTCGTCACCAAAAGGAATTAATACGGATACAGTATTATTAGGATCTACATTTATTCTTGGAGGTCAAATAAAAGGTCAACCTATGGAATTATATTTAATATATTCACAAGGAAATTACATAAAACCTGCTGACAGTAAGCCTTATCTAGTAATTGGCGAAGTTAAATATGGAAAACCAATTTTAGATAGAGTTATAAAACCAGATGTTTCTATCGGTGATGCATCAAGATGTGCATTAATATCAATGGACTCAACTTTAAAAAGTGATCTAACAGTAGGCCCTCCAATAGATTTTACAGTTTTAAGAAAAGATGAATATAAAATTGCATCTCAAAAATGTCTTAATCTTAATGATGAAGAATATTCTAAAGTTTGTAATCAATGGTCAGATGGAATATTTAAAATATTT
This sequence comes from uncultured Pelagibacteraceae bacterium, assembly GCA_902567765.1. Taxonomy (GTDB): domain Bacteria; phylum Pseudomonadota; class Alphaproteobacteria; order Pelagibacterales; family Pelagibacteraceae; genus Pelagibacter. The sequence goes on from CACFNI010000001.1 coordinate 87,935, forward strand.
GACTCTTTTCCAAGATTTGATTGGGAAAAATAAAATTTATTTATTTTATCTCTCTGGTTTCTAGTTAGTTTCTAGTTTGATGAAATTTATTATTTATATTTTCCAATAAAAATAGTCTATCAATTTCTAAAGTTATAGGATTATAAGGGATTAAGACTATTAGAGACTATTAGAGACTCCAGACATACTCAACTCAAGCTACTTTAAGTCCTTTGTGTCTACCAATTTCACAACGAGGGCATTAATGAATTTCATGAGTGTTTATGCCAATATTTATAATTGAACAAGATGAATAAGTAAATTTTTTTTATTTTATCTCCCTAGGTTCTAGTCTAGTTCTAGTTATCCCATATTATCCTATAGAGTTTTAGCTAAATTCACTAAAATGTATTTACAATTTCTAGGGTTACACCATAATCAGGTATTTGATTCATCAAGCTATAATTCGAACTCATTCTGATATCAAAACCATTTAAATCTCTCTCATAACTCAAAGATGCTTTGTCATTATCTAAAGTCATAGCATATTCAATATTGTCTGTTGGTATGTAACCAAATCCTAAATATAAAGTATCGCTATGAGCATTGTCACTTTGATTTCTCTCATAAATAGTCATTATAGAAAAACCATTATCGGTTACTAAATCAAATCCAATATTTGCTATTAAGTTTTTTGAGTCTTGACCGATAGATTTTGTATATTCTGTAGTTTCCGATAGGTAACGATAAGTAGCATCTGAAGACGGACTAAAATCTACTCCAAGCTCTAATCCACCATTTGGTTTAAAAGTAAAAGTATTAAAATTTATAACATCGCTTAAAGTAAAACCAGTAGATATCATTCCAGTTTCAATTGTTTGAGCTTTGTAAAATAAAGCTGCAGGACCTTTTTCTCTATATTTGGACAATTCTGTATAGCTTAAATCAATTCTTAAATTAGGAGTAATATTTAAATCTTCTTTTTTAAATGTTGTAAAGTAGTTAAGTGAGCCAAATATTTGTGCACCATCTCTCTCTCCTGTTCTGGTGCTTCCTCCTCCTTTTCTAAGATGATCAGTTTTCAATGTACTTATTCCGAGAATACCTTCAGTAAATTTTTCATCTTCATGAGGAAAAGTTCCATAAACAGATAAACTAAAAGACTTTGTATCTAAATTAGTTCCGGATGTACCTACATCAACATCATCATTACCAAATCTAAGAGCATAACCATATAATCTATTTTTGCTTATCTTTTTATCCATGCCAAGTGTAATGCCTTTGGTATTAATTTTTTTAGATGATGAAGTGGATGTATCTCCAGTTCTACCAATACTTACACTACCTTCACTCCAAAATGACCAATCATCTGATAATTTGTCTAGAACTTCATTTGTTTTATTTGATATGGGAATAATGTTAGAAAGCGATGCCATCATTGAATTAGAAAAATTTAATCTAATATTTTGGTTACTTAATTGATCATTGGCTCTATGTCTTCTTAACCAATACATACGATTAAGAACTGGAGTACTTGCTTGAATAGCGATTTGTTTTGCTGTTGCAGTTTGAGACTCGATTGAGCTTAAAATATCTTTACCCCCATCAGAAGTAGTTATTGGATCATCACAAGCACCATCGATTATGCTCCAATTACAAGTTAAATCAAATTCGTAAACTTCTGCATCCACATCAATTACAAACATTTTACTTCCATCAGAATTAAATGCTGTTTCTCTTCCACTTCCTAAGCCGTTGTAGTTAGATAATTCAACAGTTCCCTCAAGTGATAGAGTGGCGATACTAAAAGCTGTTGTTAATTTATACTGCCTAATTTTATTATCTCCCCCGCTTTCTCCACCGGAAGTTATAAACATTTTAGTGCCGTCGTAATTAAAAACAATTCCATCTACGTAATCTGATTGAAGATCATCAGGTTGTACTTCTTGAACATGAGTAACTCCTGACTCAATAACAAATGGGGTATCAAGTGTGTATTCGTGAATTGATTGAGGGTTTTCTTCTTTGTGGTTTCCAGTAACAAACATTTTAGTTCCATCGTTATTAAATGCAACTGAGGTCAGTCTTTTGTTATTTGGGTTTGTATTATAACCTTGACCTGCATTATAAGTAGTACTTGCAGTATCAATGTCATATGGTGTAGTTAATGTCCATTCAATAATAGTTTTATGATGATCAGCAATAAACATTTTTGTACCATTGTTATTAAATACAACTTGCATAGCTCCATGAATACCAGTTGCTGAACCAGAGTATGTACCTACATTTATACTGGTGCGTAAGGTTGCAGTAGAAATATTGTAAGCTGTTGATAAATCATACTCATAAAGCCTATCTCCAGTTGCCCCTGCCCTCATCGATGATGTATACATTTTGGTTCCATCATTATTAAAAGTTAATGCCATTGTTAAGAAGTCAGCAGTTACATTTTCAACTGCCTTACTACGTACAAGAGTTGGCTCCGCTATAGCTTTGGAAAAAAATAAAACTAAAAAAAATACAATGTAATGAATTTTATAAATATTTTTCACAACAATTAATCATTAATAAATTTATTTTAATATATTCATCTCGCCAGGTTCTAGTCTAGTTCTAGTTTTACAAAATTTATTATTCATATTTTTCAATAAAAATAAATGTAGGTTCTATAAAAGTGTAGGATTTTATGGGATTTGAGACTGAATGAGACTGTGTGAGACTATAAAATATCTCTAACCTATGTTTTTTAAGTCCTTTGTGTCTACCAATTTCACCACGAGGGCATGAGTTATTTTCATGAGTGTTTATGCTAATATTTATAATTGAACAAGATGAATAAGTAAATTTTTAATTAAGGTAAACTTATGAAGCTATATGCTTGATTAAATAATATAGAATACCAGTAATCACTGTTGCATAAACAAAACCTACGCTAAAAAGTTTAAAAATTTTTTTAAAACTTTTATAGTTATGTCTTAAATAGACATAAATTAACGTATATATTCCAACAATTGCTATGCTTAATAATATATCTGTAGGGTTCATAAATTAATCTTATATATATAATATTTGTAATAAGAAGAGAATTGAATTAATTATTTTAATCTCATTATATGAAAAAAAAAATATATTATGGACTTGCAGTATTTGGAAAAAGTGAAGTTAAGGCAGTTAACCGTGTCTTAAAAGAAAATAGACTTAATCTAATTGATGGTCCTCATGTTAAACAATTTGAAAAAAAAGTAGCAAAAATTTTTGGAAAAAAATTTGCGCTAATGGTAAATTCAGGTTCTTCTGCCAATCTTTTAGCGCTTGCAGCCTTGAATTTAAAAAAGGGCAGTGAAGTAATCACGCCAAGTTTAACATTTTCTACAACTGTTGCTCCAATTTATCAATTAGGCTTAATTCCAGCTTTTGTGGATGTTGAATTAAATAAATTTATAATCGATATAAAAAAAATTGAAAAAAATATAAATAAAAAAACAAAAGCAATAATGGTTCCTAATTTATTAGGAAACGTTCCTAACTTTAAAGCAATTCATAGTTTGGCAAAAAAATATAACCTTAAGGTTATTGAAGATTCAGCAGATACTATTGGATATACAGTAAATAAAAAAAATTTTGGTAAGTATTCTGAAATATCTACAACAAGTTTTTATGCTTCTCACATTATAACTGGAGCTGGTTTTGGGGGAATGGTTTGTTTTAACGATAAAAAAATTTATGAAGATGCAAAAATTCTTAGAGGTTGGGGAAGATCATCTGCAGTTTTTAATGAAAGCGAGGATATTAAAAAAAGATTTTCAGCTAAAGTATCAGGTATGCAATATGATGGAAAATATATCTTTTTAAAAATGGGTTATAATTTTATACCATCAGAAATTTCTGCAGCATTTGGTTTAGAACAATTAAGGAAATTAAATGAAAATATTGATACTAGAGTTAGAAACTTTAAATATTTACATAATTTTTTTTCAATGTTTAAACATATAGTTAATTTACCAGAGTCAAATCCTAATACTAAAACTGGATGGCTAGCATTTCCATTAACAATTAAAAATAATCTTAAATTTAAAAGAAAAGATTTACAAATATTTTTTGAAAAAAATAATATTCAAACTAGAACTATTTTTACAGGAAATATTTTAAAACAACCTGCAATGAGAGGTTTAAAACACAATTCCAAAAAAGATGCTGGCAATAATAGTAATTATGTAATGAAAAACGGTATACTCCTAGGATGTCATCATGGTTTATCATTAAGAGATCTTAATTACATAACAAAAACTTTTTTAAAATTTTTAAAATCTAAAAAATATAAAACGTAATTTAATGAAATTACCAATTGTAATTATTTCTTATAAATCAATTGCATTATTAGAAAATTGCTTGAGTAATTTGGGTAATAACAGAGAAATTTTAATAATTGAAAATTCCGATTTTCCAGAATTAAAAGAAAAAATTGAAAAAAAATTTCAAAATTGCAAAGTAATTATTAATAAAAATAATGATGGATATGGAAAGGCTGCCAATTTAGGTTTTCAACAGTTAAAATCTAAATACGTATTTATATTAGAACCTGATATTATAATTAGTAACAAGCAGCTAGTCGACATTGAAAATGAAATATTAAATTGCGATGAAGATTTCGCACTTGCTACTCCTATTTTTGACGATTTAATAGATTTTAATAATAATAATAATTTTGACAGTGATTTAAATAGTAAAGATCTAAGAATAAATAATAATGAAAACAAAACAAAAATAGATTTAATAAAAGGTTGCTCGCTAATTATAAATTTAGAAAAATTTGAAAATAAAAATGTTTTTGATGAGAATTTCTTTTTCTTTTATGAAGATATTGATTTATGCAAAAGAGTAAAAAAAATGAAAGAGAATATTTTTGTCTTTAATAAAATTAAGATCTTTCATGAAGGAGCGAGAGGTGTAAGTAATAATATAAACGAGAATTATAATGATTTTAGAAATTGGAACTTTTTTTGGTCTAAATATTATTATCATAAAAAACATTATGGCTATAACAGCGCACTAATAAAACATGTTAGTAAATTAATTAGATTTTCTTTTAATTGTTTAAGATTTTATTTCTTCTCTAAAAATCAATATAGAAAAAATAAATATAGATTTTTAGGATTGGTAAGTTCAATATTAAACATTAAATCCTCTAGGAGTAATGAAATTTTAAATAAAAAGGAATAAAATTATTTTTTTATTTTACAGAATATATCAACATATTTCTTATTTTTATTGGAAATTTCTATAATTTTTTTTGCTTCTTCAAAGTTTTTTTTTTCCATAATTATATCGCCATAGTTATTTAGAATTGTCCATTCTTCATATCCAAGCGTATTTAGTTTATCCAATAAGAGCTTATATCCATCATAATTCTCTGACATAAACTCAAAAAATAAGTATGGTTTATATTTTTCAATATTTTTAATTCCAGACAATAAAACATTATGATCATAACCATCTACATCAACTTTAATTAAACCAATATTCTCAATGTTGTTCACAGAAATTATTTCATCTAATGCTTTTGATTTAAGACCGTTTTTATTTATTATTAAAGATTTGGTTCCGGTATCCGTACTCGTTAAATTTCCAACTAATTCGTGCCCCACAAGCTCTTTTATTATATAAACTCTATCTTTAAATTTTGTAAAATTTTCCTCTTTATTTTTTTTTAAATATTTAAAGAAATAATCATCAGCTTCAATTGAATAGTATTTTAATTCAGAATTATTTTTCAGAAAACGTGCCAGTGTATCTCCTACATTTGCTCCAATATCAATTACGCTTTTATTAATTTCCATTTTTTCTACAATCTTAGAAATAAAGTGATCATATTTTGGATATAATTGATCGTACAAAGATAAAAGATGGCCCGGAGGTAAAAAAATTTTTTGATTATTAATATAAATTATCTGATCTTTATTTAGAAAAATTCTTAATTTTCTTAAAAGTTTGTAATTGAAATAAAAAATTATTTTTCTAATTTTATTATATACCATATTATTAATACTAAATTACCATTTAATTAAATAATTAATTTCATATTTTGAAATTACTTTTTTAAGTCTATTTAAATCAAGAGAACAATCTTTATATCCTTCAATTATTGTATGCAAATACGAAGAATTAGGTTTTTGTAAATAAAATTTTTTTTGAACGTAGACTAAAACTTTTTTATTCCTGATTCTTAAATATTCCTTTTGATAATAATTGTATTCAACTCCCTCATACCCATCTAATATCTCTTCGTCTTCTTTATTAATGTTCCATAAGGCTCCTGAAACTATAGAGTTCTTGTATTTAATAATATTTGCATGTCCATAAACAGACTTATTTGTTTTATGGCTAAAACATAATTTATAACCTTTTAAGTTATAACTTTTGATATATTTCGAACCAAAACATCTATTTGCCATTTGTTTATGATTTAAATTACTTCCGTAAGCAAAATATAGCATTAATTCTTTTCTTCTAATTCAATTTTTTTTTCATTAACGAATTTTAATATTTCTAAATTACATTTATCAATTTTTTTTTGATCAACACATCTTAAAACTATGGCAACACCAAGTTTACCAGCTTTAAAAAATGGATAACTACCAATTTCAACTTCTTTATTATTTTCTTGAACTTCTTTAAGTGATTTTGCTATTTCGCTCTCAACAGTTCTTAAATTAATAGTCTTACTTAAAATTGGATTTCCACCAGTTAAATTATGTGAAATTCCTGCAAGCATTGATTTTAGTATTGATGGAACGCCTGGTAAGCAAAAAACATTTTCAACATAAAAGCCAGGTGCACCACTTGTTGGATTTAAAATTAACTTAGCTTCTAAAGGCATATGAGCCATTTTTTGTCTACCCTTGTTAAACTCGCCAGGTTTATAATATTTTTCTAAAACTGACATTGCTTCTTTGTGTGGCCCATAAGTGAGTCCAAATGCCTTTGAAATTGACTCAGCAGTTATATCATCATGTGTTGGACCTATTCCACCAGTTGTAAAAATGTAATTATATTTTTTTCTTAATTCGTTAACTGTTTTAATTATTGTTTCCTCTATGTCAGGTATAATTCTTACTTCTTGTAATTTGATGCCTAATGAATTCAACCAAAGAGATAATGTTCCGGTATTTGTATCTTGAGTTCTTCCTGATAAAATTTCGTTACCAATTATAATAATACCTGCTAAAATTTCTTTTTTATTAGTCATTATCAATATAAATAAATTAAAATGAAATTTACCAGTAGTTTAATTAAAGGCAAATTAATCAAGCGGTATAAAAGATTTTTTGTTGATATAAAAGTAAATAATTCAATCATAACAGCACATTGTCCTAATACAGGCTCAATGATGGGATTGTTAGATCAAGGAAATAAAGTATGGGTCACGAAAAATGATGATCCTAAAAGAAAATTAAAATTTACTTTAGAAATGATCGAGACAAATAAAAAAATTATAGGAGTAAATACGCATAGAGCTAACAGGATTGTTCAGCATGGTTTAGAAAATAAACTTATTAAAGAATTTAGAACTATCAAAAAAATTCAACCAGAATTTAAATATACTAACGATACGAGATTTGATTTTCTTTGTGATAAAAATATAATTGAAGTTAAAAATGTAACCTTATTTAGATCTGAAGATTTAGCTGAATTTCCCGATGCGGTTACATCAAGAGGTTCAAAACACCTGATAAAACTTACTAATTCAATTAAGAACAATTATAATCCTTACGTCTTATTTTTAACTCAAATTCAAGGTATAAGTAATTTTAAAATAGCAAAAGATATTGATAAAATTTATTATCAAAATTACAAAATTGCAAAAAAAGCAGGTGTAAAATTTATTGCTTATAGATGTGTTTTAAATTCTAAAGAAATTAAAATTGAAAAAAAAATAAATATAATTGATGAATAATTATAAAGAAAAATTTGAAAAAATGAGAGTTGCTGGTAGCCTTGCTGCCAAAACTCTTGATATGTTAACTGAAAATATTAAACCAGGTATTTCTACTGACAAGATTGATGAACTTGGTTATGAATTTATAAAAGATAATGGTGGATATTCTGCGCCATTATTTTATCGTGGTTATAAAAAATCATTATGCACATCCTTAAATCATGTTGTTTGTCATGGTATTCCATCAGATAGAATTTTAAACGATGGAGATGTTATAAATGTAGATGTCACAGCTATTGTTGATGATCATCACGGAGATACAAGTAGAATGTTCTGTATAGGCAAAACTCCAATAAAAGCAAAAAATTTAATAGATACAACATATGAAGCAATGATGAGGGCTATAAAAATTTTAAAACCTGGAGTTAAACTTGGTGATATAGGATATGAAATTCAATCTCATGTAGAAGAAAAAGGTTTCTCTGTTGTTAGAGACTTTTGTGGTCATGGTGTAAGTACTAAGTTTCATGAACCACCTAACATCCTCCATTACGGTAAAAAAGATAGCGGAGCCGAATTAGAGCCTGGTATGACATTTACTATTGAACCAATGATAAATGCAGGAAAATACGAAACTAAACTACTTCAAGATGGATGGACAGCTGTTACTAAAGATAAATCTTTATCAGCGCAATTTGAACATACGTTAGGAATTACTGAAAATGGTTATGAAATCTTTACAGAATCTGTTAAAGGTTATTCTAAGCCTCCTTACTGATAATTAATGATTGAAAGATACTCTAGAAAAATACTTAAAGATATTTGGTCTGAAGAAAACAAATATAAAATTTGGCTAGAAATAGAAATTGCAGCAGCTCAAGCAATGGAGAAACTTGGACAAATACCTAAAGGAGTATCTTCAATAGTAAGAAAAAAAGCGAAGATAAACGTAAAAAGAATTCACCAAATAGAAAATCAGGTTAAACATGACGTTATTGCTTTTTTAACCTCTGTGACAGAAAAAGCTGGAATAAAAGCTAGGTATCTTCATCAAGGAATGACATCTTCAGATGTTTTAGATACAAGTTTTAATATTCAATTAGTCCAGTCTGGAAAAATAATCCTTAAAGATTTAGATCAACTTCTTAAAGTTTTAAAAAGGCAAGCGAATAAATATAAATTTACACCTTGTATGGGAAGAAGCCATGGAATTCACGCTGAACCAATTACTTTTGGTTTAAAATTAGCTTCCTTCTATGAGGAATTTAAAAGAAATAGAAAAAGACTAGCTGCTGCAATTGATGAAGTTTCGGTTTGTGCAATTTCTGGTGCTGTTGGAACTTTTGCAAACATTAATCCAAATGTTGAAAGGCACGTAGCTAAAAAACTTAATTTGAAAGTTGAACCAATTTCAACTCAAATTGTCCCAAGAGACCGACATGCTTTCTATTTTTCGATACTAGGTATTATAGCTGGTTCAATTGAAAGAGTTGCTATTGAAATAAGACATTTGCAAAGAACAGAGGTCTATGAGTTACAAGAATATTTTTCAAAAAATCAAAAAGGTTCATCTGCTATGCCACATAAAAAAAACCCCATCCTCAGCGAAAATTTAACAGGGCTTTCAAGAATTGTAAGAAGTTCGGTGACCCCTGCTCTCGAAAATATAGCTTTATGGCATGAAAGAGATATCTCTCACTCTAGTGTAGAAAGAAGCATAGGTCCTGATGCAAACATTACATTAGACTTTGCGTTAGTAAGATTAACAAATATTTTAGATAACATGATTGTTTATCCAAAAAAAATGTTAAAAAATTTAAATATTACTAAAGGTTTAATTTTTTCTCAGGAACTTATGCTTGAGCTTACAAAAACCGGTCTAAGTAGAGAAAAATCTTATAAAATGGTTCAAGGTTATGCAAAAAAATGTTTTGCTGAGAATTTGGATTTATTTGATGTTATCCAATCAGACAAATATATAATGAGTAAAATTTCAATAAAAAAATTAAGATCTATATTTAGTTACTCTAAACATTTTAAGCATGTAAATTTAATCTTTAGAAGAGTGTTTAAATAATGAAAAAAGGTAAAAAAATTTACGAGGGAAAAGCTAAAATCATATACTCAACGAGTAATAAAAACTTAGCTATACAATATTTTAAAGATGATGCCACAGCTTTCAATAACCAAAAAAAATCTAAAATTGATGGTAAGGGTGTTTTAAATAACAGAATATCAGAGCATATTTTAGAAAATTTAAATCAGATAGGTATTAAAACTCACTTAGTTAAAAGATTAAATATGAGAGAACAAGTTGTAAAAATTGTTGAAATCATTCCGATAGAATTTATTGTAAGAAACATTGCCTCGGGTTCAATTACAAAAAGACTGGGAATTGAAGATGGTACTGTATTAAAAAATCCTTTGATTGAATATTGTCTCAAGAATGACAAGCTGGGAGATCCATTAATTGCTGAAGAACATATATTTACTTTTGATTGGGCAACTAAAAAGGAAATTGAAAAAATAAAAAAAATGATTTTAAGAATTAACGATTTTATGATTGGTATGTTTAGAGGTGTTGGAATAAAACTTGTAGATTTTAAACTTGAGTTTGGAAGATTAAAAATGAATGGAAAAAGGGATATAATACTTGCAGATGAAATAAGCCCAGATACATGTAGGCTATGGGACGCTTTGACAGAAAAAAAATTAGATAAAGACAGATTTAGAAAAAATCTTGGAGGTTTAATACCTGCTTATACAGAGGTTGCAAAAAGACTTGGCATTTTACATGAACAATCAAATGTAGAGAACTCTAATGTTACAAATCTAAGTGCATTTAAAAAGAAATTAAAAAAATGAAAATTTCAGCAATAGTTACTTTAAAAAAAGATGTTCTAGATCCACAAGGAAAAGTTGTTCAACAAGCATTAAAAGGAATGGGTTTTGATAATGTTAAAGAAATCAGACAAGGAAAATATTTCGAAATTGATGTTGATGAAAACGATAAAAAAAAGGCAGAGAAAAAAGCAGAAGAAATGTGTAAAAAACTTTTAGCTAATCTTGTAATAGAAGACTTTAAAATTATCGGATCACAATAAAAAATAATGAATTCATCTGTAATTATTTTTCCAGGCTCAAATTGTGATAGAGACATGGCAGTCGCTCTTAAAAAATTTGGCTTCAAAAATAAAATGGTCTGGCATAATGATACTGAATTACCTAAAAGTGATCTCGTTGTTTTGCCAGGAGGGTTTTCGTACGGTGATTATTTAAGATGTGGAAGCATGGCTTCAAAATCTAAAATTATTGATTCAGTTATCAAATTTGCAAAGTCTGGAGGATTGTTGTTAGGTATCTGTAATGGTTTTCAAATTTTGACTGAAACCGAGTTGCTTCCAGGTGTACTTTTAAAAAATAAATACTCAAAATTTATATGCAAAAACGTATTTGTAAAAATTAATAATTCTGAAAATAAATATTTCAAAAATATTAAAAAAAATATTTTAGAATTGCATATTGCTCATAATGAGGGAAATTTTTTCTGTTCTAATGATCAAATGAAAGAAATTAATGATAATAATCAAATTGCTGTTCATTACTGTAGTCAAAATGGTGAAATAGAAGATAGTTTTAATCCAAATGGTGCAATTAAAAATATAGCTGGTTTATTTAATAAAGAAAAAAACATACTTGGAATGATGCCTCATCCTGAAAGAATGATAGATAATTATTTATCTGGTGAAGATGGTTCAATTTTTTTTCAAAATTTAATAAATAATTTAAAATAATGGAAGTAAACGAAAATATAGCTTTAGAGCATGGTTTAAATAAACCAGAATATAAAAAAATATGTGAGTTGTTAAAAAGAACTCCCAATATAACAGAACTTGGAATTTTTTCTGCAATGTGGAACGAGCATTGTTCTTATAAATCTTCAAGATTACACTTGAAAAACCTTCCCACTAAAGGAAAAAAAGTAATTCAGGGACCTGGCGAAAATGCAGGTGTCATAGATATTGGCGACGATGATGCAATCGTATTTAAAATTGAAAGTCATAATCATCCTTCATTTATTGAGCCTTATCAAGGTGCAGCAACAGGAGTTGGTGGAATAATGAGAGATGTTTTTACTATGGGTGCACGACCTATAGCAAATTTAAATTCTATACACTTTGGTTCTCCTCAACATAAAAAAACTAAAAATTTACTAAGAGGTGTTGTTCAAGGAATTGGGGGATATGGTAATTGTATTGGTGTACCTACCATCGGAGGACAAACTTCATTTGATGAATCTTATAATGGAAATATTCTTGTAAATGCAATGACTCTAGGTTTAGTAAAAAAAAATAAAATTTTTTACTCTAAAGCAGCAGGTGTTAATAAACCTGTTATTTATGTAGGTTCAAAAACCGGAAGAGATGGAATTCATGGTGCTAGTATGGCATCAGCTGTTTTTGATGAAAAAATAGAAGAAAAAAAACCTACAGTTCAAGTTGGCGATCCATTCACGGAAAAACTTTTATTAGAAGCATGTTTAGAATTAATGGAAGGAGATTCAATTATATCTATTCAGGATATGGGTGCCGCTGGTTTAACTTCATCAAGTATTGAAATGGCCTCAAAAGGAAAATTAGGCATAGAACTCAATCTAAATAAAGTACCGTGTAGAGAAAGCAACATGACTCCCTATGAAATTATGTTATCAGAAAGTCAAGAAAGAATGCTTATAGTTTTAGAAAATGGCAAAGAAAAAGATGCCAAAAAAATTTTTGATAAATGGAATTTAGATTTTTCAATAATTGGGAAAACTACAAATTCAAAAAAAATTGAACTCTTTTATGATGATAAAAAAGTTGCAGAAATACCTGTAGATACTTTAGTGGAAAATTCTCCAATGTATGATCGAAAATGGAAAAAAACTAAATTACCAAAAAAAAATAAATTTAGTAAAGAAAATTTTAAAAATCTAAAAATTGGAAATGTTTTAACTAAATTATTATCTAATCCCAATATTTGTAATAAAGAATGGATTTGGGAACAATATGACCATACTGTAATGGGGGATACTATACAAAAACCAGGAAGCGACTCAGGTATTGTCAGAGTTCATGGTACAGATAAAGCAGTAGCTGCAACTGTGGACTCTTCTGCAGTATATTGTTTTGCTCATCCGTTAACTGGTGGAAAACAAGTTGTTTGTGAAAGTTGGAGAAACTTAATATCCGTCGGCGCAGAGCCTATTGCAATAACTAATTGTCTTAATTTCGGAAATCCAGAAAAAGATACAAATATGGGAGAGTTTGTAGAGTGTGTTCAAGGAATAGGTGAAGCAAGTAAATATTTAAATTTTCCTGTTGTTTCAGGAAATGTGTCATTCTACAACGAAACAAAAGATAAAGGTATTAAGCCTACACCTGCCATAGGTGGTGTGGGACTTATTAAAAATTTCAAAAATATGATAACAATGGATTTCAAAAAAGTTGACAACATAGTTTTAGTTATTGGTAAAACAGAAGGAAGTTTAGACCAAAGTGTTTTCGCAAGAGAAATATTAAATATAAAAAATGGCCCACCTCCAGAAATAAATCTTTTCAATGAAAAAAATAATGGTGAAACAGTTCTTAATTTAATCAAAAAAAAATTAATAATGTCTGCGCATGATATATCTCTTGGAGGTATTATGGTTGCTATAGCTAAAATGTGTATTAAAGCTAAAAAAGGTATAAAGTTAAAAAAAACAAATCAATTAATAAATCAATTCCAATATTTGTTTTCAGAGGATCAAGGTAGATATATAGTGGAAATTGAAAAGGATAAGTTCCAAGAGGTAAAGGAAATGTTAAATAAAAGTTCTGTTCATTATGATGAATTAGGGCATATTTTAGATAAAGATATCATTATTGATGACAAGACAAAATTATCAATTGATGATTTAGTAAAATCTAATTACACTTGGTTGAAAGGCTATATGGATAAATAAAAATGGCGATGGATTTAAAAGAAATTGAAAAGTTTATAAAAGAAGCAATACCTGATGCTTTAGTTGATATTCAAGATTTAGCTGGTGATGGAAATCATTATTCAGCTACAGTTGTTTCTTCTCAATTTTTTGGTAAAAGTAAAATAGAGCAGCATAAAATGGTTTACGCTTCTCTTAAAGGAAGAATGGGTAATGAACTGCATGCGCTTGCAATTAAAACAAAGGAAAAATAAATGAATGAAGAAACCAAGAACTTAATACAAAGTAAAATAAATGATAATGAAGTTTGTTTATTTATGAAAGGCACCCCAGATGCGCCTCAGTGCGGTTTTTCTATGGCTGTTTCAAATATATTAAAAATTCTAGAGGTAAATTTTCAAGGAGTTAATGTTCTTGAAACCCAAGAATTAAGAGATGGGATTAAACAATTTAGCGACTGGCCTACTATTCCACAACTATATATTAAAAAAGAATTTATCGGAGGTTGCGATATTGTTAAGGAAATGTACGAAAATGGTGAGCTTAAAAAAAAACTCGAGGAAAGCTCAATTAGTTTTAAGAAGTAAAATTTTTATCTAGAATAATATTCAATAACAAGATTTGGTTCCATAACAACTGGATATGGAACTTCCTCAAACTTCGGTGTTCTTACAAATTTAACTTTTCTATTTTTTTCATCTACTTGTAAATATTCAGGTACTTCTCTTTCTTTATTTGCTAAAGCAATATCTATTAATGCTAGCTGTTTAGATTTATCCCTTATTTCAACAGTCTCTTCTTCTTTAAGTTGATAACTTCCAATATTTACTTTTTTTCCATTAACTCTAACATGGCCATGATTTATTAGTTGTCTTGCACCAAAAATAGTAGTTGAAAATTTTGATCTATAAATAACTGCATCCAATCGTCTTTCTAATAAACCAATTAGGTTCTCAGCTGTATCGCCCTTTTTCATAATTGCTTTTTTGTAAACATTTCTAAACTGTCTCTCATTCATATTTCCATAATAAGATTTTAGTTTTTGTTTAGCCTGTAATTGTGTGCCGTAGTCTGATGGTTTAGATGATTTTGTTTGTCCGTGTTGTCCTGGAGGGTATGCTCTTGTGTTAAATGGACTCTTTGGTCTTCCCCAAAGGTTTACTTTTAATCTTCTATCTACTTTGTGTTTAGAATTTAATCTTTTTGTCATTTAATAAATCGCTTTTATAAACTTACTCATGTTTTTGTCAATCAACCTTTTTTTGCAAGATTAGCAAATACACTTGATAAAATGCGAGTTTCTTTTTCGGATAACTCCATTTTATAAAAAATATTTCTTAGATTTTCTAACATTATGGGTTTTTTTTCATTTGGTTTAAAAAAATTTTTACTCTCAAGCTGAGAAATACATAAATTTATCATTGATTGAATATCTTTTTTAGATGCAGATTTAACCTTTTGTGATTTTTTAAAGCTTGATCTTTTTAATTTAATTAAACTTGAAACTACTTGTGCCACAATAATTACACTGTGAGATAAATTAAGTGATTTAAAATTGGGGTTAGTAGGTATTTGCATAGTACAATTTGCATAAACTATTTCACTATTTGATAGCCCTGAAGCCTCTGAGCCAAACAAAAAGCCAATTTTTTTACTGAAATCAATCTTCGACAGTTCATTTAAGGTAATATGTTTAATATTTTTATTTCTAAACCTAGAGGATGTAGCGATAACGTAATCAACATTTTTAATAGCAGACTCTAAACTTTCGTAAACTTTGCAATTTTTTATAATTTCTTTTGCACCTACTGATGTAGCAATAATTTTATCATTAGGAAATGTAGGTTTAGGGCTAATTACTACTAACTTATTAAAACTAAAGTTTTTAATAGCTCTAGCGCATGCTCCTATATTTTCAGATAACTGCGGTTTATGAAGAATAAAAGATACAGATGACATTAATTGCTTGCAGGAGCATTATCTTTAAATAATTTATAATCCAAACTATCTATTAAAGCTTTAAATGAAGCATCAATAATGTTTGTTGAAACTCCTATTGTAAACCAATTTTTTCCTTTTGAGTCCGTACTTTCTATAGAAACTCTTGTTATAGCTTCCGTACCAGTATTTAAAATTCTAACTTTATAGTCTACCAATTTAAGGTCTTTTAAATATTTGGAATATTTTGCTAATCGATCAACATTGTTTCTGATAGCGTTATCTAGTGCATTAACTGGTCCATTACCCTCACCTTCACAAACAATTTTTTCTCCATCAACTTCTAAATGAGCCTTTGCAGATGAAATTATCTTTCCAGAGGAATTTTTTTTTACTGATACATCATATTCTTTAATTAAAATATATCTTGGTATTTCGCTCATTATTCTTCTTGCTAATAATTCAAATGAAGCATCTGCTCCATCGTAACTATAGCCTATAAATTCTCTATCTTTAACCTCGCTTAAAAGCTTTTTAACTTTTGGATCATCTTCTTTAATTTCAATTCCAATAGTTTTTAATCTTGATAAAATATTTGATTTTCCAGCCTGATCTGAAATAACAATATTTCTTAAATTGCCAACATCTTCAGGATTTATATGCTCATAGGTTTTTGGATCTTTTTGAACTGCAGAAACATGTAACCCTCCCTTGTGAGAAAAAGCAGCTGCCCCAACATAAGGTAGATGTTTATTTGGTTTTCTATTTAATATCTCATCTAAAAGTCTTGAACATTGAGTTAAATTTTTTATGTTTTTTTCTTTAATATTTATTTCAAATTTATCTGAAAAATCTTTTTTTAAATAAAATGTTGGTATTAAAGACATAAGATTTGCATTTCCACATCTTTCACCTAGTCCATTAATGGTCCCTTGAACTTGTCTTACACCAGCCAATACTGCTGCTAAACTATTAGATACAGCATTTCCAGTATCATTATGAGCGTGAATTCCTAAATTCTTTCCAGGAATAATTTTTACAACTTCATTAACTATTTTTGTTACTTCGTGAGGGAGCGTCCCACCATTAGTATCACACAAAACTACCCATCTTGCTCCGTTATCGTAAGCAGCTTTAAGACATGAGATGGTATATTTAGGATTTGCTTTATAACCGTCAAAAAAATGTTCAGCATCAAACATAAACTCTTTTTTTTCTTTAACAAAAAGTTTTGTACTTTCGCTAATATTTTCCAAGTTTTCTTCATTAGAAATACCAAGAGCAACATCAACATGAAAATCCCATGATTTACCAACAACACATACTGCTTTTGAATTGCTATTTAAAAGAACAGATAAGCCTGGATCATTGTCAGCACTTCTGCCAGTTCTTTTGGTCATACCGAATGCGGTTAAAACTGAATTTTTACACTTAACTTTTTTCTGAAAAAATTCTGTATCTGTTGGATTGGCTCCAGGCCATCCACCTTCAATATAATCAACTCCGAGATCATCTAATGATTTAGCTATTTTTAATTTATCATCAATAGAAAAATCAACACCTTGTGTTTGTGCCCCATCTCTTAGCGTGGTATCAAATATGTATAATTTTTCTTTACTCATTTTAATTTCCACGTGGTTTTACCATCTTTATCCTCTATTAAAACACCTTTGTTAAGCAGTTCATCTCTAATTTTATCAGAAAGTTTATAATCTTTATCTTTCCTAGCTTTATCACGCTCTTTAATTTTAGATAATATTTCTTCTTCTGATATCTCAGATTTTTCTTTTTTGAACTTAAGCCACTGATCTTTTGTTTCAGAGAGCAAACCAATAAAATTACACGCGGTTGTAAAAACTTCCTTATCTTGAACATTTCCTTGATGAGCCTTTTCATATAATTTATGAATATTTGCTATATAGCTTGGAGTATTTAAATCATCATAAAGTGGTGCCAATAATTCATCTGGAATTAAGACTTTCTTTTTTACTTCTACGTAACAATCATACCATTTGTTTAAAGTTTTTTGACATTCTTCAAGTAATTTGTCGTTCCAATCTAACGGCTGCTTATAGTGAGTAGTTATAAGAGCTAATCTTAAAACTTGACCATTAATAATTTTTTTTAAATCTTTAATTTTTAAAATATTACCTTGAGACTTTGCCATTTTTTCATTTGAAATAGTTATAAATCCATTATGTACCCAATAATTAGCAAATGAATCAGAGTCATTTGCACATCGAGATTGAGCTATTTCATTTTCATGATGAGGGAATATCAAATCTCTACCACCACCATGAATATCAAATTTATTACCAAGATATTTTTTTGACATTACGGAACATTCTAAATGCCAACCAGGTCTACCTTTACCCCAAGGTGAATCCCAAGATGGCTCGTGATCTTTAGATGGTTTCCATAAAACAAAATCTTCTGGATTCTTTTTATTTTCTGATATTTCTACTCGGGAACCAGCAATCAAGTCTTCTAAATTTTTATTTGAAAGTTTTCCATAATCTTTAAATTTTTTAACCTCAAAGTAAACATGGTTATTATTAATGTATGCGTAATTTTTACCAATTAAATCCTCTATCATTTTAACCATAAGAGAAATATTATCAGTTGCTTTGGGCTCCTCGTTAGGTTTTTCACAATTTAAATATTCGCAATCATTATTGAAATTTAATATTATTTTTTTTGTTAAATCCTCTATAGATATTTTCTTTACTAAAGAAGATTCAATAATTTTATCGTCAACATCTGTAATATTTCTTACATAAGAAATTGATTTACTTCCGTATTTACATTTTAAAACTTTATATAAGATGTCAAAAACTACTAATGGTCTAGCATTTCCTATATGTGGGTCATCATAAACTGTTGGGCCACAAACATACATGCCAATTTTCTTGGTATTAATCGGTACAAATTTTTCTTTTTTGTTTCCAAGACTATTTGTTAAAAAAATATCTTTATCCATATCTATAGAAATATACTTTAATTTTAGATTTGTTAATCTAATTGATTAGTTGGGAATCTTGCAAACTGGAATTGATTCCATTTTATGCAAGTTTAATTTTCTTATTTTTTCGTACTTTTCTCTATTTTCAGAATTAGGATTATTCATTGCCTCTTCTAATTCATTATATTTTAAACCTAACTGACCGGTATCAGTTCTACCATCATCCCATAAACCATCAGTGGGCTCTGCTTTTATTATCTCGTCTAATATTTTTAATTCTTTACCTATCTCCCAAACCTCAGTTTTATTACAATCTGCTATTGGAGATATATCCACTCCTCCATCGCCATATTTTGTATAGAAACCTACGCCAAAATCCTCAACTTTGTTTCCGGTTCCAACTACAATGCCATTGTTTGATGAAGCTACTTGATAAAGAGTAGCCATCCTTAATCTTGCTCGTGAATTTGCAAGACCATGCTCATTATCAAAATCTGAAAGAGTAGTTTTAAAACTATTAAACAAATTATCTAAATTAATAGTATGAGCTTTGACATTTTTAAAATTCTTTACTAACCACTCTTGATGTTTGATGCTTAAATCATGCTGTGACTTTATTTGGTTGATTGGCATAGATAAAACAATAGTTTTTAAACCTGTCAAAGCACTTAAAGTACTTGATACAGACGAATCAATACCACCGGAAATTCCTATTACAAGTGACTCAGCTTTTTTAGGCATTGAATTAACGTAATTTAATATCCAATTACTTATATGTTTTACTTTCGCAGAGGGTGTCATACCTTTTAATTAATTATAACAGCTAAATTTTGCAATAGTTTAAGATGCCGCTCTAATTCCGTTTTTAGCGTAATTTGAATTCTTTTTAATCTCATCAGATATTAAGAATGCAAGCTCTAAAGCTTGATCTGCATTTAATCTAGGATCACAGTGCGTATGATATCTGCTTGATAAGTCGGAATCAGAAATATTTTTCGCTCCACCAGTACATTCTGTTACATTTTGACCAGTCATTTCTATATGTAAACCTCCTGCATATGAGCCTTCACTTTGATGCACTGCAAAAACATTTTTTACCTCTGAAACAACATTGTTAAAAGGTCTAGTTTTAAAACCTGAAGTAGATTTAATTGTATTACCATGCATTGGATCACAAGACCAAATAACATTTAGTCCTTCTTTTTTTATGCCTCTAATTAATTTTGGTAAAAATTTCTCAACTTTTTCATGACCAAATCTTGAAATTAATGTAATTTTTCCTTTTTCGTTATTTGGATTTAAAACATTACAAATTTTTGCAATTTCATCAGGTTTTGATGTTGGGCCACATTTAATTCCAATTGGATTTTGTATTCCTTTACAAAATTCAACATGACCACCATCTAATTGTCTAGTTCTATCACCTATCCAAACAAAATGTGCAGATGTATCATGATATTCTCCTGTTGTTGAGTCAACTCTAGTCATACTTTCTTCAAAAGGCAAAAGTAAAGCTTCGTGTGACGTCCAAAAATTAACAGTGTATAATCTATTATTAAAATCAGAAGTAATACCGCATGCTTCCATAAATGCTAAAGCATCAGCAATTTTATCTTCTAGATCTTTGAATTTTTTTGCTTGGGGACTTTTTTTTATATAATCCAAATTCCATAAATGAACTTTATTTAAATCAGCAAAACCTCCTTTTGCGAAAGCTCTTAATAAATTTAAAGTCGAAGCAGCCTGAGAATAAGCTTTGAATAATCTTTTAGGGTCAGGTTTTCTCGCTTTCTCTGTAAATTCAATTCCGTTAATATTATCACCAAGATAACTTGGAAGTTCTTTACCACCTTGTATTTCAGTTGGTGCGCTTCTTGGCTTAGAAAACTGTCCTGCTATCCTACCTAGTTTTACAACAGGCAAAGACGCTGAGTATGTTAAAATTAATGACATTTGCAATATCACCTTAAATGTATCTCTAATATTGTCAGGATTAAACTCAGCAAAACTTTCAGCGCAGTCTCCTCCTTGTAATAAGAATGCTTTACCATCAACAACATTTGCAAGTTGTTGTTTTAAATGTCTTGTTTCACCAGCGAAAACTAAAGGAGGAAAAGTTTTAATTTTATTTAAAACCGAAGTTAACTCCTTTGCATCCTCATATGTTGGGATGTGTTTTACTGGATAATTTCTCCAACTGTTAGTTTTCCATTTTTTCATGTTCAACCTAAGAGTGTTTTATCAAAGTTTGATAATTATTCAACAGTGACAGATTTAGCAAGATTTCGTGGCTTATCTATGTCACAATTCTTTAATAATGCAACGTGGTATGCCAAAAACTGAATTGGTATAGTTAAAAGAAAAGAATTTATTGTTGAATTTGTTTTTGGAATTTGAAATTTAAACCTAATATTTTCATTCATTGTTTTTGATGTATCGTCTGTAATCATTAAAACTTTACCGCCTCTTGCTATTACCTCTTGCATATTAGAAATAGTTTTTTCAAAAAATCTATCTTTAGGTGCTAAAACGATAACCGGCATACCATCTTCGATAAGAGCAAGTGGGCCATGCTTCATTTCTCCAGCGGCATATCCTTCAGCATGAATATATGAAAGTTCTTTGAGCTTTAAAGCTCCTTCCATTGCAATTGGATAAGAGTAACCTCTACCCAAGTACATCGTACCTTTTGCTTCTATAAAATCTCTTGCAATTAACTGAATATCTTTCTGCTTATTTAATGTTTCTTCAATTAGTTCGGGTAATTTTTTTAAATCCAAAATCAATTTTAGATATTCTTCATCAGTTATATCATTTCTTTCTTTTGATATTTTTAAAGTTAACAAATAAAGAACTATTAGCTGGCCAATAAAAGCTTTTGTGGAAGCAACGCCTATTTCAGGTCCAGCATGTATCGGTAAAACAAAATCTGCCAACCTAGCTATAGAGCTTTCGACTACATTTACAATTCCGCAAGTTTTTACTTGATTTTTTTTACACTTTTCTAATGCAGCATAAGTATCAGCAGTTTCTCCAGATTGTGAAACAAAAATAAAAAGATCATTTGGGTTGAATTTTATTTTTCTGTACCTAAACTCTGAAGCTATATCGGCCTCAACATCTAATGATGTGAATTCCTCAATCCAATACTTTGCCATCAAACAAGAATGATATGCTGTACCACAAGCTATTAATCGAATTTTATTAATTTTTTTTGAGTCGATTGGTAAGTTGTAAATATTTATATCATTACGTGATTTATCTAAATATTCATTAATACATTTTTTTGTTGTAACAGATTGTTCATTAATTTCTTTTGACATGAAATCTCTATAATCACCTTTATCTGCGGTATTATCCTCATTAGATAACTCGAATATTTGTTTATTAATTTTTTTTTTATCAGTATTATAAAATTCTACTTTTTCTTTAAATAAAATACAAAAATCTCCATCATCGAGATAAGAAATTTTATTTGTCATTGATTTAAGCGCATAAGAGTCTGATCCAATAAAATTTTCATTGTGTCCATACCCAACCGCTAAAGGGCTACCTCGTCTTGCTCCAACTACCAAATTATCAAAATCTTTAAAAATAACTCCCAAAGCAAAACTACCTTCTAATTTTTCTAATGTTTTGTGAATACAATTAATTAAATTTTCTTTTTTAAGATAATCAGTTAACATAATTGTAATTACTTCAGTATCTGTTTGAGATTTAAAAGAGTAACCTTTTTCTTTATACTCCTTTCGTAATTCATCGGAGTTTTCAATGATCCCGTTGTGAACAACAGAAACTACTTCTGATGAGTGCGGGTGTGCATTTACTTGGTTTGGCACTCCATGTGTTGCCCATCTTACATGACCAATCCCAAGATCGCCACTTGATGGATTTTGAAAAAGAATTTTTTCTAGGTTATCAACTCTACCTGAACATTTCTGTTCATTTATTTGTCCATTGCTTATTGTAGATATGCCAGCTGAGTCATAGCCACGATATTCAAGTTTTTTCAATGCACTTATAATGCTTGCTGATACAGATTTGTTACTTACTATTCCTACAATTCCACACATATTTATTTTCTCTTATAATTTTTAATTTCTACTTGGGCAGATCTAGTTAATGCCAAAGATTTTTTTCCTACATTTTTTGTTAAAACAGATCCTGCGCCAACAACGCTATTTTCATTGATAGTAATTGGAGCAACTAAGGAGGTGTTAGAGCCAATAAAAACTTTATCTTTAATTTTTGTTTTATTCTTTTTTATTCCATCATAGTTGCAAGTTATTGTACCGGCTCCTACATTTACATTTGATCCTAAGTCAGAGTCTCCAATGTAAGATAAATGGTTAACTTTAGAACTTTTTCCAATAATACTCTTTTTAATCTCTACAAAATTACCAACTCTAGAGCCTGTCTTTAAAATTGTGCCTGGTCTTAATCTTGCATATGGTCCAATATTTACATGATTTTCTATTTTAACTTTTTCTAAATGTGAAAATGAAAAAATTTTAACGTTATTTTGAATTTTTACTTTTTCTCCAATTACAACATATGGATCTATAGTTACATTTTTTCCTATTTTAGTATCTTTAGAAAAAAAAACTGTTTCAGGAGCCATCATCTTTACTCCCTTTTTAATGAATTTTTTTCTTAAATTATCTTGTAAATTTATTTGTTTCATTTATTAAGTTTTCTTATAGTTAAGTAGCAATGATCTTTAAGTCACAAATTGTTTCTTATTAATACTTTTAAAATGACTCAAAAACTAACAATAATATTCGATCTTGATGGAACTTTGGTTGATACGGCGCCTGATCTTATGAATGCCCACAATCATGTCATGAAAAAATATGGATATGAAACTAAGACTACAGAAGATATTAGAAATTTAGTGGGTAAAGGAGCTAAATCTTTAATTGGAAGATCGGTTTGGGGTCAAGCAAAAAAAGAATTTGGAAAAGTAGATGATGATAGAATTAAAAAAGAAATGACTAATGAGTTTATTAAGTTCTATTCAAATAATATTGCTAATGAAAGTAAACTATTAAATGGTGCATTAGATTTTTTAAAATGGTGTAAAGAAAATAATATTTCGATGGGTATTTGTACAAATAAACAGGACTATTTAGCGGTTGATCTTTTAAAAAAAATTAATGTTTATGATTATTTTGAATATATAGCAGGAAGTAATACTTTTAATTATTGCAAACCAGATCCAAGGCATCTGACGAATGTTATTGATATTATGCAAGGTGAAATAAAAAAAAGTATCATGATAGGTGATAGTGAAACAGATGCTGAAACTGCTAAAAATGCTGGAGTACCTTTTGTTCTTTTAGAGGATGGATATACCGAGAAGAAAGTTAGTGAAATTTCTCATGATCATCTAATTAGAGATTTTATCGGGATAGAAAAGATTATATCAAATTATTTAAATGATTAATCTTGAGCTTTTATTTGCACTTATAACTTTCTATTTTGTTATGTACGTAACACCAGGGCCAAATAATGCAATGGTTTTAACATCAGGCTTAAAATTTGGTTTTTTAAAAACTGTTCCACACATGACGGGAATTACTATAGGTCATGTCTTGCAATTAATATTGGTGTGTCTAGGGCTGGGTAAAATCTTTCAAATTTTTCCACAACTCCAAAATATTTTAAAAATATTGTGTGCTTTATACCTTCTGTATCTCGGTTATAAGATTATTGGATCTTTCAGTAAAATTAAAGAAGATGATGCAAGACCGCTAAAATTTCATGAAGCTGCTTTATTTCAAATTGTAAATCCTAAAGCTTGGACTATATCGAGCATGGCCGCATCTAGTTTTCTTCCTAAAGATGGAAATTTATTTTTTTCAATTATTTTTATTGCAATTATTGCACTAATAATTTGTCCCTTATCAATATCGCCTTGGGCTGCTTTTGGTTCTGCTATTAGAAATTTAGTAAAGAATAATAAAATTAAAGCAGTTATTGAGTATTTTTTAGCAATTTTGCTTTTGATAACTGCAATTATTATTGTATTACAGTAATAGATTTTTAGGAGTTATATTGATTATTCATAGAGTTAAAGTTTATCCATCAAAAATACACTTGCCAAAGAAAAAACAACTGGCTTGGAAAATCGCTGAAATAGCTAGTGATAATTCAAAACTTAATAAAAAATCAGTGGACATGGTTATTAATAGAATAATTGATAATGCATCTGTTGCAATTGCCTCTTTAAATAGAAAAGCTGTCATCTCTTCCAGGGAAATGGCATTAAAACATAAAAGAAATAACGGTGCTACACTCTTTGGAGTTAGTTCAAAAATAAAAGTTGATTGTGAGTGGGCAGCATGGTCGAATGGAACAGCTGTAAGAGAATTAGATTTTCACGATACTTTTCTAGCCGCAGATTACAGTCATCCAGGAGATAATATTCCTCCTTTACTTGCAGTTGCCCAACAAAAAAAATTAAGTGGGATTAACTTTATAAAAGGTATTTTAACCGCTTATGAAGTACAGGTAAATCTTGTAAAAGGAATTTGTCTTCATAAACATAAAATTGATCATATTGCGCATTTAGGCCCAAGTATAGCTGCCGGGATTGGAACTATGCTTAAATTAAAAACTGAAACTATTTATCAAGCAGTTCAACAAGCGTTGCATACTACAATTTCAACAAGACAATCAAGAAAAGGTGAGATCTCAAGCTGGAAAGCTTATGCTCCAGCTCATGCTGGAAAACTTGCAATAGAAGCAGTAGATAGAGTTATGCGTGGAGAAGGTGCACCAAGTCCAATTTATGAAGGTGAAGATAGTGTAATAGCTAGGATTTTAGATGGAAAAAAGGCATTGTACAAAGTACCTTTGCCTAAAAAAGGTGAAACTAAAAAAGCAATACTAGAGACTTATACAAAAGAATATTCTGCAGAATATCAATCACAAGCTTTAATTGATTTAGCAAAAAAACTTAGAAAAAAAATAGATAATTTAAAACAGGTTAAAAAAATTGACATCTACACGAGTCATCACACTCATTATGTAATTGGAACAGGAGCAAATGATCCTCAAAAAATGGATCCTGATGCTAGCAGGGAAACGTTAGATCATTCTATAATGTATATTTTTGCTGTAGCACTTGAGGACGGTGACTGGCATCATATTAGATCTTACTCTAAATTAAGAGCCAAGAGAAAAAGCACCCTGAAAATTTGGAGATCAATTAAAACTCATGAGGATAAAAAATGGACAAACAAATATCACAATCCAAATCCAAAGAAAAAATCATTTGGCGCGAAAGTAGTAATAACTTTAAAAAATGGAAAAAAAATAACACAACAACAAGAAAAGGCAGATGCCCACCCATATGGGTCAAGACCTTTTAAAAGAGAAAACTATATTAATAAGTTTTTAACGTTAACAGAAAATATTTTAGATAAAAAAAATAGTGCAAGATTTTTAAAAAATGTACAAAATCTTACAAAATTAAAATCAGGACAATTAAATAAATTAAATATAGAAATAAGAAGATCTAAAATAAAAAAGAATTTAAAAAAGGGAATATTTTAATGCATTTTGTTCAAAAAGAACCAAGTCAAAAAAGATTAGATTTTATTAATAAATTAAAATCAAATAAAATTTTAAGAGTTCCTGGTGCTTACAATCCTCTTACAGCAAAACTAATTGAGGAAATTGGTTATGATGCAGTTTATGTTTCAGGTGCAGTAATGGCAAATGATCTTGGATTTCCCGATATAGGATTAACAACGTTACAAGATGTTAGTACTCGATCTTATTTAATTTCAAGAGTTACTAATCTTCCAACGATAGTAGATATAGATACTGGTTTCAAATCATGTAAAGAAACTATAGAAACTTTTGAAGAATTTGGAGTAGCATCTGTTCATTTGGAGGATCAAATTGAAAGAAAAAGGTGTGGGCATTTAGATAACAAAGAATTAATAAGTCCTGAAGCTATGGTTAAGAAAATTAAAGAATGTGTTTCTGCAAAAAAGGACGATAATTTTAAAATAATTGCAAGATCAGATGCAAAGAGTGTTGAGGGAATAGATAAAATGATTGAAAGATGTAAAGCATATATTGATGCTGGAGCTGAGATAATTTTTCCTGAAGCTTTACATGATGAAAAGGATTTTGAGAAGGTCAGGAAGGAATTATCTTGTTACCTGTTGGCAAATATGACTGAGTTTGGAAAGTCAAAACTATTCAATTATAAGGAATTAGAGAATTTTGGATATAATATTGTTATTTATCCAGTTACGACTCAAAGACTGGCAATGAAAAATGTAGAGGATGGATTAAGAGACATTTATGCAAATGGACATCAGAACAATATTCTCGATAAAATGCAGACTAGGAAACGTTTATACGAACTTGTTGACTACGAAAAATATAATAGTTTGGACGAAAAGATTTATAATTTTAGTTCAGAGGGGCATGAATGAGTGATGAAATAAAAAAAGGCTTACTTGGTATAGTTGTTGATGAAACTGAAGTTTCAAAAGTAATGCCCGAAATAAATTCACTTACTTATAGAGGATATGCGGCACAAGATTTATGTTCAAAATGTAAATTTGAAGAAGTTGCATATTTAATTTTAAACGGGGAACTCCCTAATAAAAAACAATTAAAAAATTTTGAAACGCAGGAAAGAAAAGAAAGAAAATTATCAAATACTTTACTTGCTGATATAAAAAAAATTCCAAAGAAAGCCCATCCAATGGATGTCGCGAGAACAGCAGTTAGTATTATGGGTCTAGAAGACAAAGAAACTAAAGATAATTCTCCTAAAGCTAACATGAGAAAAGCAATGAGAATATTTGCAAAAACTCCTGTTGCGCTAGCTGCATTTTATAGAGCAAGAAAAGGAAAAAAAATAATTTCTCCAAAAAAGAAATATTCAATGTCAGAGAATTTTTTTCATATGTGTTTTGGAAAAGTTCCCAATAAAGAAATTGTCAAAGCTTTTGATGTTTCTTTAATTTTATATGCGGAACATAGTTTTAATGTTTCAACATTTACCGCTAGGACTATTACAAGTAGTTTGTCAGATATACATGGAGCGATTACTGGTGCTATTGCTAGTTTAAAAGGACCTTTGCACGGAGGCGCCAATGAAGAAGTAATGCATATGATGAAAAAAATAAAAAAACCTGAAAATGCTTTAAAATGGATAAATAGCGCTCTAGATAATAAAGAAGTAGTTATGGGTTTTGGTCATAGAGTTTATAAAAGTGGTGATTCAAGAGTTCCAACAATGAGAGAATATTTTGGTAAAGTTGCTAAGATTAAAAAAGATAAAAAATTTGAGAAAATTTACGATATTGTTGAAAAAGTTATGATTGATCGTAAAAACATCCACCCTAATGTTGACTACCCTACTGGACCAACTTACCATTTAATGGGTTTTGATACTGATTTTTTTACTCCAATTTTTGTAATGTCAAGAATTACTGGCTGGTCAGCTCACATAATGGAACAACATGCAGCAAACAAGTTAATAAGACCTCTTGCAAGTTATAAAGGTAGCAAGTATCGAAAAGTTGTTCAATTAAATCAAAGATAAAAAATATTAACTAAAAGCTTCTGTCCAACTGCCTTGTGTTGATGCTTTAGAATATTCAGTAGCTCTACCCTCAAAAAAGTTCATATGCTCCACTGCATTCAACATTGTATCTAACCAAGTTAAGGGATTTTTATCGACTTTATAAATAGGTTCTAAACCTAACTGTGCAAGTCTTCTATTTCCTATGAATCTTATATAATCTTTTACCTCTCTTGCGGTTAAGCCTTGCATTGGACCCATTTCAAAAGCTAGATCAATAAAAGCATCTTCATGCTCAATAATTGTTCTGCAAGCTTCATAAAGTTCTTTTTTTAATTTCGGTGTCCAAACCTCAGGATTCTCTTTAATAAATTCTTTAAATATTCTAATCATAGAGTTGCAATGTAAAGTTTCATCTCTAACGGACCAGGTTACAATCTGACCCATTCCTTTCATTTTATTAAATCTTGGAAAGTTTAAAAGGATTGCAAAACTTGCAAATAATTGCAAACCTTCTGTAAAAGCACTAAATACAGCAACTGTCTTTGCAATATCTTCTTTTGAGTTTACATTAAAGTTTTGCATGTAATCATATTTATCTTTCATTTCTTTATATTTCATGAATGCTGAATATTCAGACTCTGGCATTCCAATAGTGTCAAGCAGATGAGAATATGCTGCTATATGGACTGTCTCCATTGCTGCAAATGCTGTCATCATCATTAATACCTCTGTAGGCTTAAAAACAGTAGTGTAATGTCTTAAATAACAATTATTAACTTCAACATCAGCCTGAGTAAAAAATCTAAATATTTGTGTTAATAAATTTTTTTCTGATTGTGATAAATTTTTTTGCCAATCTCTAACATCATCTCCTAGAGGAACTTCCTCTGGTAACCAATGAATTCTTTGCTGTGTTAACCATGCATCATAGCACCATGGATATCTAAAAGGTTTGTAAACGGGATTTTCTACCAGTAGTCCCATTTTCTTTGGTTGAATAATTTCTTGTTTTTTTTGTTTAATTACTGACATGATAAGCATTCCTCATATTCTGGTTGATCTCCCTGTTGTTTTTTTGATTTGTAAACGTTTGCTGTAACGTCTGTTGATTTTGCATCATTAACGTTTTCTGCTCTTTGTATTGATTTTGATCTACAATAGTAAAGACTTTTTAAACCTTTTTTCCATGCTTGAAAATGGATTTGATGAAGTTCTTTCTTATGAACATCTGCAGGTAAAAATATATTAATTGATTGAGCTTGTGATATATTTGGAGTTCTATCTGCTCCCAATTCAACTATCCACTTTTGATCTAATTCAAATGCTGTTTTAAATACATCTTTTTCAGCTTGAGTTAAGAAATTTAAATGAGAAACAGAGCCTTGATTAGTTGTAATACTTGACCATGTTTCATCATCGTCTTTATCATGTTTTTGTAATAATTTTTTCAAGTACTTGTTTCTAACATTAAATGAACCAGAAAGAGTTTTGTGGGTATAACTGTTAGCCGCTATTGGTTCAACACCTGGAGAAGTGCCTCCACAAATTATTGAAATTGAAGCAGTTGGAGCAATAGCTGTTTTGTTTGAAAATCTCTCATTAAAACCATACTCAGCAGCATCAGGGCACGCCCCTCTTTCTTCAGCTAAGTCTTTTGATGCTTGATCAACTTCTTTTTGTATATGTTCAAATATTTTTTTATTCCAAACCTTGCTCATTACCGATTCTAATGGAATCATTTTTTGTTGAAAAAAAGAATGAAGCCCCATTACTCCAAGACCAACACTACGCTCTCTTAAAGCAGAATATTTTGCATCAGCAAATTCATCCGGCGCTTTTTCTATAAAATCCTCTAAAACATTGTCTAAAAATCTCATAACATCTTTAATAAAACTTTTATCATCTTTCCATTCGTCATATTTTTCTATATTAAGAGATGACAAACAACAAACTGCTGTTCTTTCTTTTCCATCTCTATCAACTCCTGTAGGTAAAGTTATTTCGCTGCAAAGGTTGGAAGTTTTTACATTCAAACCAGCAAGTTTATGATGCTGAGGAATTTGCCTATTAACAGTATCAATAAATATTATGTATGGTTCGCCCGTTTCCACTCTAGCCGTTAGTAATCTGATCCATAGATTTCTTGCCGAAATAGTAGTTTGAATTGATCCATCTTTTGGACTTTTAAGTGCCCATTGCTCATCTGTTTCCACTGCTCTCATAAATGCATCTGAAACTAAAACGCCGTGATGAAGATTTAATGCTTTCCTATTTGGATCGCCACCTGTTGGTCTTCTCATTTCAATAAATTCCTCTATTTCAGGATGATCAATTGGTAAATAACATGCAGCGGATCCTCTTCTTAAAGATCCTTGACTAATTGCCATAGTTAGAGAATCCATAACTTTTATAAAGGGGATGATTCCAGATGTTTTTCCTACTCTTCCTATTTTTTCTCCTATTGACCTTAAGTTTCCCCAATAGCTACCGATGCCCCCACCTCTTGCTGCAAGCCAAACATTTTCACTCCAAAGATCTAAAATTCCATTTAGACTGTCTCCTGCTTCATTTAAAAAACAAGAAATTGGCAGACCTCTTTTCGTTCCACCATTAGACAAAACTGGAGTTGCTGGCATAAACCATAAATTACTTATATAGCCATAAATTCTTTGTGCATGTAAATTGTCATCAGCATAATGACTGGCAACTCTTGCAAATAAATCTTGAAAAGATTCGTTTTCGCCTAAATATCTATCGCTTAGAGTTGCTCTGCCAAAATCTGTTAGGTTATTATCTCTTGATCTGTCAATTTTAACTGTAATACCTTTTGCGTTTTGAAAAAGTTCAGTTTGATCGCTAAGGGAAAATAAATCAGGTCTTTTATCATTATTGACATCTGCAATTGCAGGGCTGTATTCAGAGACAGCTTTCTTGATTGCTTGAGACAAATATTTATTCATTTAACTCCCTTAATTACTTAACGTTTTTAGTAAAACAACTAGATGTTGTATGTAGATCTCTTTAATATACTATATAAATTAGAAATCAATAGAACATATATAGAACATTATAAAAATATATCAATAAAAAAATAAAAAAAATGTACATATATCTACATGGCAAATCCTATAAAAATTGACCCTCTTGGCTTTCGCGAATATGACGCTAGATGGTTGTACCCAAAAAACATAAACCAAGAGGGTATAAAATTAGTGGGAAAAGGATTTGGTACCCAGGTAGTGAGCAAACACAAAAATCCAAGAGTAACTATTGGTCACGACTACAGATCATATAGTGAAGAAGTAAAAAAGAATTTTATAGATGGACTGCTTTCAACTGGATGTAATGTTGAGGATATAGGGTTATGTTTATCGCCAACGGTTTACTATTCTCAATTTAAATTAAATTCAGATGCGGTAGCAATGATTACAGCCAGTCATAATGAAAATGGATGGACTGGAATTAAAATGGGTATTGAAAAAGGCCTAACACATTGCAAAGAAGAAATGTCTGAACTGAAAGATATCGTATTAAATAAAAATTTTATAACAGGAAATGGCTCATACAAAAAAATTGAAAACTTTAACAAAACTTATATTGGTGATTTATCAATTAATAAAATAAAGAAAAAAATTAAAGTAGTTGCAGCTTGTGGAAATGGTACTGCAGGAATATTTGCTCCAAATATTTTAAAAGAAATTGGATGCGATGTAATAGAACTAGATTGTAATTTAGATTTCAATTTTCCTAAATACAATCCAAATCCTGAAGATATGAAAATGCTTCATGAAATTTCTAAATGCGTAAAAGAGAATAATGCCGATGTAGGTTTTGGCTTTGATGGGGATGGTGATCGTGTTGGAGTAATCGATAATGAAGGAAATGAAATTTTCGCTGACAAAATTGGATTATTAATTGCAAGAAATATTTCATATAAACATCCAAATTCAAAATTTGTAGTTGATGTAAAGTCAACTGGGCTATTCCAAAACGATGAAATTCTTTTAAAAAATAACTGTAAAACAATATATTGGAAAACAGGTCATTCGTATATAAAAAGAAAAGTTAATGAAGAAAAAGCTATTGCTGGATTTGAAAAAAGTGGGCACTTCTTTTTTAATAAACCTTTAGGATACGGATTTGATGATGGTATCAATTCGGCAATTCAAATTTGTCATCTTTTAGACGGACAAAATAAAAAAATGAGTGCCTTGCTAAATAATCTACCCAAAACATATCAAAGTCCTACAATGGGACCTTTTTGTAAAGATGAAGAAAAATACGAATTAATAGATGATATAACCAGCAAGATAAAAGAATTTAAAGATAAAAATGTTAAAATTGAAGGTCAAGAAATTATAAACATTTTAACAGTCAACGGTATAAGATTTACTTTAAGAGATGGTTCATGGGGTTTGGTTAGAGCATCCTCAAATAAACCTTCGTTAGTAATTGTTACCGAAAGCCCAACCTCAGATAAAGTTAAAAACGAAATTTTTTATTTCATTGACAAACTATTAAATGAAACTGGAAAGATCGGTGAATATGATCAAAAGATTTAATTAGATATTTAAATATCTATAAACAAATATAGTTCCAACGGTATATAAAAAAACTCCAAATAATCTTTGTGCCTTTATTTTATTCATTTTATAAACTGTATTTGCGCCTATTTTTGCCATGAAACTTGTAATCGGAACAAATAGAATAAAAGCAGGAATATTTACAAAACCAACGCTAAAAGGTAAATTTGCATTGAAATAAAATCCAGAGATTAAAAAACCAATTGATCCAGTAAAAGATATAAAAAAACCAATTGCTGCAGCACTACCGATTGATTTACTAATTGGATATCCTAAGTATCTAAGAATAGGAACATTAATCATAGCCCCTGTAATACCCATTGGTGCTGATACAAATCCTGATAAAGTCCCAAAAAACATTCTTAAATATAAAGACGAATTTGATTTAATTTTTTTTATGTTTTCTTTTGCCAACATTAAATATGCTCCAAAAAGATAAACTACTACCGAGAAAAATAGCACTAAAATTTTGGTTTTCATAATTGAAGCAAAAATTGTACCTAATAAAACTCCTATAACAACAAAAACACCAAATGTTTTTACTACACTAAAATCTACAAGTTTATTTTTGTGATGTGTCATTACAGATACAGCTGATGTAAAAATTGTAATAGTAAATGCAGTACCGACAGTTAAATGCATTAAGTAATTTTTGTCGAAATTTAATGTTTCAAAAATAAAAAAAAGACAGGGAACAGAAATTAAACCTCCGCCTATACCAAATAAACCAGCAAAAAAACCTACTGCAGTCGCTGCAAATATTATGAGTAATAAAAAGTGCCAGTATTCATTTATAAGATATAAAAAAGACAGAAAGACCTTTTTGATTAATTAATACTAAAATATTCAAAAAATGATCTAGCAGAAACCAAAAGTAAAAAACAGCCAAATATTCTACTTAATAATCTTTTATTAATTTTGTACACAACTTTAGCTCCTATTCTAGCCATCAACATTGTTACTGGAACAAATACAACAAATCCCAAAAGATTTATATATCCAAAACTAAAAGGTGAATTAACATTGTCAATAATTTTTCCTCCCATAATCATTGTTGTTGTGCCTGAGACTGCAATTAAGAATCCTACTGCTGCAGCAGTTCCAATTGATTTTCTGATATCATATCCAAATGTTCTCATGAATGGAACCATTAATGAACCACCACCGATGCCTAACGGAACAGAAATAAAACCAATTAATAGTCCTGAAATATTTTTAATTATATTTGAAATTTTCTTTGGGTTTTCAACTAATTTTTCTCTTAAAAAAATAAAAAATAAACCTACAAAGCATGAAAAGATTGCAAAGAATAAAACTAATGCAGGTGTTTTTAAATTAACTGCTAATAATGTACCACCTAGAACACCTACAACTATCAAGGCACCAAAAGATTTGACCATTTTAAAATCAACAGCATCATATTCCATGTGTGTTTTGGTTGAGATAATTGATGTTGGAATAATAATTGCTAAAGACGTTCCAACAGATAAATGCATTCTAGTTATAATATCAAAATCTAATACTGAAAATGCATAGTACAGAGCAGGTACCATTATAATTCCTCCCCCTACTCCCAATAGACCAGCCATAAATCCGGCAACTGTAGCTGCAATAGCTAATACTGATAGTAAATTAATTATTGTACCTAATTCCAAATTTTCCATTAGACAGATATTTGATTTGCTTTTTCGTTATTTTGAGCAATATCCATTATATGTTTCGCTTTTTGGAAATCAGAGTCTCTTGCCATCATATTGTCACTTAAATATTTCTTCCATTCTTTAGAACCTGATTGCCCATGATAAAGTCCAACAGTATGTCTCATTACTTGATTTACTTTTGTCCCAGTTTTGACTTCATTTTCTAGGTATTTTAAGATTTCTTTTACTATCTGTTCTCTTGTTAAAATATCATAGTTTTTAAATATACTATTTTCAATTTCCTTTAAAAAATAAGGATTTTGATAAATAGCTCTTCCAATCATTACACCATCACAATAATTTAAATGAGTATTTATTTGTTCAATATTTGTAATACCACCATTAATTAAAATTTCTAATTCAGGATTTGATTTTTTAATTTCATAAACCATTTGATAATTAAGTTTTGGGATATTTAAATTTTGTTTAGGAGTTAATCCTTTTAATACTGCTTTTCTCG
Organism: uncultured Pelagibacteraceae bacterium; assembly: GCA_902567765.1. Classification (GTDB taxonomy): domain Bacteria; phylum Pseudomonadota; class Alphaproteobacteria; order Pelagibacterales; family Pelagibacteraceae; genus Pelagibacter. The sequence continues at coordinate 123,017 of CACFNI010000001.1, forward strand.
CATGCAAAATAATTGTTTTGCACCCAGCGTTTTTTATCTTATTCACAAACTTATTCAAATAATCAAACTCCTCTACATCGTCAAATCCTATTCTTGTTTTTGCTGTAACAGGAATATTACATGAATTATGCATCTCATTTATACATTCTGCTACAAGATCAGGTTCTTTCATTAAACACGCACCAAAAGAATTTTTCTGCACCTTTTTACTTGGACATCCTAAATTAATATTAACTTCATCATATCCATAATCTTCTGCAATTTTTGCAACTTGAGCTAATTCTTTTTTATCAGATCCACCAACTTGTAACGCAAGTGGTTTCTCAAGTTTACTGAATTTAAGTAACTTTTCTTTATCTCCCCTTAATACTGCTTTGGTTACAACCATTTCAGTATACAGCATAACATTCTTACTTATTAATCTAAGAAAATATCTATCATGTCGATCTGTACAATCCATCATAGGAGCAACAGATATTTTTCTATTAATTTTTTTTTTAATATCCAAGAGCCTTACCCATTATTTTATCAGGCAACCAAGTTACAATTTCTGGAAAAATACATAATATTAGAATTGCTAAAGCCATTATTATCATAAAAGGAATTGATCCTTTTAAGATCTCCTTTAAGCTAACATCTGGAGTGATCCCTTTAATTATATAAAGATTGAGCCCCACTGGAGGAGTAATTAAACCTATCTCCATATTTATAGTAAAAACTATAGCAAACCAATAAGGGTCAAATCCCAAAGTTGTTATGACTGGTAACAAAATTGCCGAAGTCATTACGATTACAGCAACCGGAGGTAAAAAGAAACCAGCTATTAAAAGAAATATATTTATTAATATAAATACTACCCATTTATTTGAACTTAACTCAACCATGCTCTGTGCTAAGGACTGAGTTACGTAAAGTTGTGAAAGTGTAAATGCAAATAAATAAGATGCAGCAATAATAAACATTATCATTACACTTTCTTTCATTGAAACTTTAACAATGTTCCATATTTTTTTTGGCTGATAAATTTTGTAAACAACAGCTATCAATACAAAAACTAGGAACGCTCCAACACCTGAGGCTTCAGATGGTGTAGCTACACCTCCATACAAAACATATAAGACACCTGCTATAATTGCCAAAAAAGGAAAAATTCTTGGCAACACTTCTAGCTTTTCTTTTAAAGTTGGTGGTTTTCTATTCTTTAAAGCTTTTGCAGCATCTTTATCAATAAAATAACTATGTATAAGAGCCCATATGGCAAACATTCCTGCTAACATAAAGCCAGGTACTAGACCACATAAAAATAGTCTACCGATTGATGTGCCAGTTGCAATTCCATAAACTATTAAAACAATACTTGGAGGAATTAAAACACCTAAAGTTCCTCCGGCAGCTATGGTGCCAGTTGCAATCTGGTCTGAATAACCTCTTTTTCTCATTTCAGGAATTCCCATAGTTCCGATAGCAGCACATGTTGCAGGACTCGATCCACTTAATGCAGCAAAAATTGAACAGGCGCCTATATTAGAAATAACCAATCCTCCTGGAACTCTCCAAAGCCATCTATCTAAGCCAATATATAAATCTTTACCTGCTGGAGAATTGGCTACAGCCATACCCATCAAGATAAACATTGGTATTGATAGCAAAACAAAGGAATTTAGTCCTGCATAAAATGTTTCGGCAAAAACATCTAACATTTGAAAGCCTTCAAATGAAACTAAGAGGACTATCGATACAAAACTTAAACCGAATGCAATTGGAATTCCAGAAAAAAGTACTATCAAAGTAAAAACCGCAACAATAATAGCTATTATTAATGGATCCATTATTTATACTCCTTTTCATCAATTAATTTTATAATTTCAGCTATATATTGAAGTATCATTAGTATAGCTCCTATCATCATCGATGAGTATGGTATCCAAAGGGGTGGGTCCCAGACTGTTCCCGTCGAATAATTTTTTGTAAAGGCCTCCTCTACCATTAAAAATCCAAAATAAAATAATATTAAAAAAAATATCAAACTTAAAAATGATGTAAAAATTTTTAGTCTAATAATATTTTTATTAGATAAAAAATCATATATCCATTCCATGCTCACGTGTGCTTTTTCGCTAAGTACATAGGCACTACCTATAAATGTAGAAGCTACCAAAAGCATTGTGACTAATTCTGTTTGCCATGTGATTGCTCTCTGAAAAAAATATCTCTCAAAAACTAGCTCAACAATGACTAAAATTGATAAAAGTAATGCTAAAACCGCAAACGCTCCACATGCTTTTGCGGTAAAATCACAAAACTGTAAGTATTTTTTTTTCATAAAAAAAACCCCTATTTATAAAATAAATAGGGGTTCTTTATATATCTTTTTACTTAACTGCTAAAGCCATTTCCATTAGCTTATCACCGCCTGGAACTTTCTCAGCAAATGCTTTATGAGATGATTTTTTAGCAATCTCAACCCATGCTGCATGATCTTTTGCATTCATATATACTAATTTTACTCCTGCTGCTTTGTAAGCGTCTTCAAATTTTTTATCTAAGTTTTCGACTTGAGCAGTCATATATTTTTCTGCAACTTTTCCTGCTTTCATTAAAGCATCCTGTTGTTTAGAGTTTAACTTATCAAAACTCATTTTTGACATCAAAATTGGCTCATACATAAACCAAAGTCCAAATTTTCCTGGAGGAGTCGCGCACGTAACTTGTTCGTAAATTTTATAACTTACAAAACTTCCTGAACTAGTATTTGCACCTGTAAGTACTCCAGTTTGTAAACCAGTATAAATTTCGGATGAAGGCATACTTTGTATACCTGCGCCTGCAGCTTCAAGCATTTGGTTAAATGCTTTACCAGCAGCTCTCATTACTTGGCCTTTTGCATCACTTGGATTTTTAATACATTTAGTTTTCGATGCAAAACCTCCGCCTAGCCAAGCGTCTGATAATACAACAACACCAGCATCGTTAATTATCCTTTTGATCTCGGTCATCATTGGTCCCTTATTGAATCTCAATGCATGATCGTGATTTTTAACAGTTCCTGGCATTAAAGTTGCATCAAACTCTGGATGGAATTTAGAAGCATAAGCTAATGGAAAAGCAGATATATCCAATTGACCTGTTGTCATCGGTTTCCACTGTTCTTTAGGTTTGTACAAAGATTTGGCTGGATAGATTCTTATATCTACTCCAACGTTTGCTTTTTTCATCTCATCAGCAATTATTTGAACCATTTCATGTCTAGGATCAAATGAACCATCCGCTCTTGGCGTTCCTGGCCATTGGTGACTAGCTTTTAAAGTCACAGCATATGCAGATCCTATTGTGGTTAATAAAAATACTAATGAAGTGAAATATAATGATATTTTTTTAAACATTTTTTTCCCCTTTAGTTATTAAAAAAAGTATATTAAAGATAACTTATGCTTAAGAGTCAAGTTACCTAAAAATACAAATTTATTGAAAATATGGATGGACCTTTAAAAAATTTGCTAGTTGTAGACCTAACTCGGGTACTTGTTGGTCCTTATTGTACCATGATTTTGTCTGACTTAGGAGCTAGAGTAATAAAAATCGAAGCGCCTGAAATTGGTGACGATTCAAGAAAGTTTGGCCCATTTATAAAAGATTACTCAGCCTATTTCATGTCATTAAATAGAGGAAAGGAGAGTATAGCATTAAATCTTAAAAATGATGATGATAAGAAAATTTTTGAAAAAATATTATCCAAGGCAGATATTTTAGTTGAGAACTTTAAACCTGGAACATTAGAAAAATGGGGATTTGGATGGAAAGATGTGAGTAAAAAATATCCCAAATTAATTTATGCATCAGCATCTGGTTTTGGACAAACAGGTCCATTAAAAGAATTACCTGCATACGATATGGTCGTACAAGGTATGGGTGGATTAATGAGTGTAACAGGTCAACCAAACTCAGAACCAACTAGAGTTGGAACGTCAATTGGAGATATTACAGCTGGGTTGTTTACAGCGATTGGAATTAATGCCGCTTTATTTGATAGACAAAAAACTGGTAAGGGAATGTTTATAGATGTTTCAATGTTAGATTGTCAAATTGCAATATTAGAAAATGCAATTGCAAGATATCTTTCGAATAACGAAATACCAAAACCTATGGGCTCTAGACATCCATCTATTGCACCATTTGAGGCTTTTAAAACAAAAGATAGCTATATAATCATTGCAGCTGGAAATGATAAGTTGTTTGAAAAACTTTGTAATGTTCTAGGCATTCCAGAAGCGATTAAGGATCCAAAATTTATTGATAATTCTTCGAGATCAAAGAATATGGATGACTTAAAAAAAATATTTGAAAATAAATTATCTCAAAAAATAACTTCGGATTGGGTTAGTGAAATGGAAAAAGATAAAATTCCATGTGGACCTATATTTAATATAAAAGAAGCAGTTGAAAATCCTCAGATAAAAGAAAGAAATATGATTGTTAAATCGTATCATAAAATTATAGGTGAATTTAAACTTGCTGGAAATCCAATTAAAATGTCTTCATATAAGGACGAAAAAACCCGTGGAGATATACCTGATCTTGATGAACATAGAGATAAAATATTAAAAGAGTTTAATTAATTAATTTGGATAAACATAAAGTAAGGTTATATTATATTTTAAAAATTTTATGTTAGATAAAAAAAAATTTTATATAAATGGAAAATGGGTAGATCCAATTAAACCAAATAACTTTGAAGTTATAAACCCATCTACAGAAGAAACTTGTGCAATAATAAATTTAGGAAGCTCAGAGGATACAAATTCAGCAGTTAGTGCTGCAAGGAAAGCTTTTCATACATGGAAAGATACATCTAAAGATGAGAGAGTTAAATTATTAGAAAAACTCTTAGAAATTTATAAATCTAAATGGGATGATATGACGAATGCAATTTCTACAGAACTTGGTTGCCCAAAAGATTGGTGTTCTGCAAATCAAACTTCTTCTGGTGCAGGTCATATTGAAGATTTCATAAAAAGACTTAAAAATTTTAATTTTGAACCTGGATTTGATAATGGTTCAGTTAATCATATAGTTTATGAACCAATTGGTGTTTGCGGTCTTATTACACCATGGAATTGGCCAATAAATCAAATTGCATTAAAAGTAATTCCAGCTTTCGCAACTGGTTGTACAATGATATTAAAACCATCTGAAATAGCTCCACTATCAGGAATGCTTTTTGCTGAGATGATAGATGAGGCAGGATTTCCTGCTGGCGTATTTAATTTAGTAAACGGTGATGGTCTAGGTGTCGGTACAGATCTATCCGGACACCCTGACGTTGATATGATTTCATTTACGGGCTCAACAAGAGCTGGAAAGTTAATAACAAAAAATGCAGCAGATACAATTAAGAGGGTTTGTTTAGAGTTAGGTGGAAAAGGAGGAAATATAGTTTTTGCTGACTCATATCCTGATGCTGTAAGGGATGGGATAAGAAATGTAATGAGTAATTCTGGTCAATCATGTGATGCCCCAACGCGAATGTTAGTTGAAAAATCAATATACAAAAGAGCTGTAGAAGAAGCAGCTGATGAAGCTAACAAAATTAAGGTCGATTTAGCCTCTAAGGCTGGAGATCATATTGGTCCAGTAATTTCAAAAACTCAATTTGATAAGATTCAAAGCTTAATTAAAAGTGGAATTGAGGAAGGGGCGACTTTAGTTGCTGGTGGACCTGATAAACCAGAGGATTTTAAAAAAGGATATTTTATTAAACCAACTGTTTTCACAGATGTAAATAATGACATGAGGATTGCTAAAGAGGAGATATTTGGTCCTGTTCTATCTATTATTCCGTTCGAAAATGAAGAGGAGGCAATTAAAATAACTAATGATACTGAGTATGGTCTTGGAAATTATTTACAAACTGAGGATAAGGAAAAAGCTAAAAGAGTCTCTAAAAGATTAAGAGCTGGAATAATTTATGTTAATAATAAACCTGCAGACTCTGGTACTCCTTTTGGTGGGTACAGACAATCAGGTAATGGACGTGAAGGTGGAACTTGGGGATTGCATGAATACCTCGAGGTTAAAACGATAACTGAATGGAATAAGTAATTTAATTTAGGAATTAATATGCTTGGATATGTCATGGTGGGAACGAATGATCTTGATAGATCAATTAAATTTTATGATCAACTTTTAAAGGTAATTGGTTTAAAAAGAACTGATACAGATGACGTATGCGCTGGGTATGTGTCTATAAACGGGCCAGGATCAATAGAATTTTATATAACTAAACCATTCAACAAAGAAAAGGCAACTTTTGGAAATGGCTCACAAGTATCTTTTATTGTCAACACTAGAGCAGAAGTAGATAAATTCCATCAAGAAGGATTAAAGTTAGGAGCGCCAAGCGAGGGATCTGGAGGAGAAAGACCAGAGGGATCAGGAGTATATTACTCTTATCTTAGAGATTTAGATGGTAATAAGATCTGTGCTTTTACAAATAGCAAAACTTAATGTCATATAAACTAATTAAAGAAAAATTAGATAATAACAAATTAATAATTTTAGATGGTGCCATGGGCTCTGAACTTGAAAAGAATGGAGCAAAAATGGATAAAAATTTGTGGTGTGGAACTTGCTCTGTTGAATTTCCAGAATTAGTAGTTAAAGTTCATGAAGATTATATCAAAGCTGGAGCAGATGTAATCACTACTAATACTTATGCATCTACACCAATTTCAATGAGGAACTATGGTATGGAAAACTCTATTAAAGAGTTTAATCAAAAAAGTGTTCAAGTAGCAAAAAAAAGCGATTGAAAATTCAAAAAAAGATATTGCTTTAGCCGGAAGTGTATCAGCATCAGGAAGTTATTATAAGCTAGGAATTAAAGCAATGATCCCAGGTTTTAATGAGCAATTAAAAATTCTTACAGATGAAGGAGTAGACTTAATTATCTTAGAAGCAATGTCATCCCAGGCTGATATTGTTCAAACAATGATAGAATGTTCAATGAAATCAAATATACCTGTTTGGCTTTCTATATCTTGTGTAATTGATGATAAAACTAAAAAAATAATGCTTGGTTATAACGATACTTTAGATTCTCCTCCTGAAGTTTATGAAAATTTTGAAAAGTCTTTAAATAAATTTAGCAAACTCCACAAGGGTCCAATTTTAATTGCACACTCTGATGTTAGTGTTACTGGAAAAGCGATAGAAATTGCAAAAAAAAATTTTGATGGAATAATTGGTGCATACCCAAACGTAGGTTTCTATGAAAAACCTCATTGGCGATCAGGAGATACTATCAGACCCGATGATTATTTAGATCAAGTGAAATCCTGGGTTAAAAGTGGTGCTCAAATAGTGGGTGGATGTTGTGGTGTAGGAACAAATTTAATTGAGTCTATATCAGTTTTAAAAGATAATTAGACCTTATTTTTTAGGGGCCAAAACTACCGCAAGTACACCACCAATTACAATTAATGAACTTCCGACGGCTTCACGCCAACCAAAAGGCTCTTCTGTTAAAATGCTAGAACTTATAACACCGACAACTATCTCACTTAAGAATAAAATTGAGCAAAGGCCGGCACCCAACTTACTTGGAGCCCAAAGTATTACTATTCCAGTTGGGATAAAATAAAAAACAGATATTGCAATTAAAAAAGTTGACATCGAAACAAAAGCATCAAAACCAGGTATTTCTCCTAGGTAATCTACTAATACAAATCCAGCAACTACATTAAATAAAGCTCCGTAGAAAAAAAATGAAAATATAATTGGGAATACGCCATCAGTTTTAACAACCTCAAGTCTTATCATTCCACCTGCAAATATTGCGCCTCCTGCTAGAGCTAGCCAATCACCGGCATTTTCTGGGAGTGGCAAAATAGTTTCTTTACTGAAAACTAACCATAAACCTCCAAGTGCCATACCTAAAGTTAAAATTCTCTCTTTGCCTGGTCTTTTTTTTAAAAATAAAATTTCAAATATCGTTGTCCAAATTGGCGTCATATAAAATAATATTAATGCCCTAACAACATCTGTTAATAAAAAACTTAATGCGTAACAAATAAAGCCACCTCCAACTAACAAACCAGTCAATGGTAAACCAAAACCAGTTTCCTTTTTTTTGATTAATTTCCAAAATGCAATAGGTAATAATATTAAGAATCCTATTACCATCTGCGCAATGGTTCCCCATCCTCCTGTAAGACCACCCTCGACAAGGATTCTTTGAGGTAACCAGTAAATTCCCCACGCACCAGCTGAAAAAGCCAAAGCTACTGCAATTTTAAAATGATGAGGGTGTCTAGTCATTAGTTTAATTTATGTTTAATTTTTGAAAATTTAAAAATTTCTTCATATTTTTTTACAAAAGCTATTAATTTTAAATCGTCCTTCTTTCTTGCAATAATTTGCATACCCATTGGTAAGCCATTTTTATTAAATCCAACAGGAACAGTTATTGTAGGCAATTCTAGTAAACTTGAAAGAATAAATACCTCAAGCCATCTGTGGTATGTATCTAATTTTTCACCATTTATGTATTCTGGGTACTGTAATTTTTTATCAAATGGATAAACTTGAGCTGATGGTAAAGCTAAAAAATCATATTCCTCGAATATTTTATTTACTTGATTAAGACAGGACAATTTTTGATTTATCGCTTTTTTAATATTTTCCTCATTAATTTTAGAGCCTTTTTCAAATTCCCATATTGCTTGAGCTGTCATTTCACTGGTATCTTTTATATTCATGTTAATTGTATCATAGTAAATACTTTTAGATCTTAAAGTTATCCAACTTTCCCATAAATCAAGTGTATTAATTTTTGATTTAATACTTTCAACTTTAGTAAAGCTTTCAATATCTTTTAATTTTTTTTCACAAATTTCTAAAATACCACTTTCAAATGTATACCTAGAGTTCACATCTTCTAACCATCCAATTTTTATATTTGAAAAATTTTGATCATCTAATTTTGAGTTTTTAAATGAACCATTTAGATCAAATGAAAATTTATCTTTTGGATCGCTACCTGTCATTGCATCTAGAAGTATTGATAAATCATTTGGAGTTTTGGCAATACATCCAGGTGTAGTTAATATGGGAAGGCTATTATGTTGACCTGACCTATCAGTAGAAATTAAACCAGGTGTAGGTCTAAAACCATAAATATTTGCGTAAGCGGCTGGACCCCGACATGATCCCATTTGATCTGTGCCGTCAGCAAACGGAATTAATCCAGCAGATACAGCCGAACTAGCTCCACCACTTGATCCAGCTGCGGATTTTGATACGTCAAATACATTTGAAGTTGGACCAAATAATCTATTAGTTGTATGGCCCCCTACACCTAATTCTGCTGTATTAGTCTTTCCTATAATAATTACCCCATTTCCTATTAATCGATTTACAAATAGAGAATTTTTTTTTGGAAAATTGTTTTTTGAATTAATATATCCGTATGTTGTTGGAAAATTTTCTACATCTGAAAGATCTTTTATAGCAATTGGCATTCCAAAAAGAGATCCTTTTTTATCTTTAGAATTATCCATTTTAATAGCCTCATCAATTATATTTTGTTCGTCTTTCATAGAAACAATTGCATTCAAAATTGGATTAAATTTTTTAATCTGAGTTAGATAATGTTCTATTACTTCTTTAACTGATAAGTCTTTTTTCTTAATGCTTGATAAAATTTCTTCAATTGATTTATCTTGAAGCATTAATTCCTAACGAGCTTTTTTAATGGATGCTAGAGTAATTTCCTTTATTTCTTCTAAAGTTGCTTTTCTAGGATTTTGTCCATAGGCTTGATCTTTCATTGATTTTTCAGCAATTCTATCAACACAATCCTCGGGGACTCCAATTTCGCTCAAACTTTTTGGAATTTTAATTCTATCAAGAATGTTTTCAATGTTTGATATAAATGCATCTACAGAATGATCTTTAAATTGCATAGCCTCTGACATTCTTTTAACTTTTTCTTCCATACCTGGTAAATTATATTTTAAAACAACTGGTAATATAATTGCATTTGTTAAGCCATGGTGGGTATTAAATTCAGCTCCAACCATGTGTGCTATAGCATGGACCAAACCTAGACCTTTTAAAAAAGAAATACCTGCTAAACAGGATCCAACATGCATTCCACCTCTTGCTACTAAATTTTTTGGTTCTTCTACTGCTGTAATTAAAGATTTTGATATCAATGATAATCCCTCTAAAGCAGCACCATCACACATAGGATTAAAACCAGGAACACAATAACCTTCGATTGCATGAATTAATGCATCTGCTCCTGTCCAAGCTGTTAAATTTGATGGAAGTCCAATGGTTAGTTCAGGATCAATTAATGCTAACGAAGGTCTAACATCTGGGTGCCACATACAAAATTTCATGCCTTCTTTTAAATAAGTAACCATAGCTGAAATTTCTGTTTCAGCTCCAGTTCCAGCAGTTGTAGGAATAGTTATAATTTTTGGGAATGGGTTATCCTTGCTAATTTTAGGCGGAGTTAATTCAAACTCAAAATCTCTTAGTGGAACTTTATTATTTGCTGTAAGACATATCAATTTACCTCCATCCATTGCGCTGCCTCCACCAATTGCAATAATTGAATCATGATTTCCATCTTTATATTTTTTGCAACCAACTGAAACTTCATCTTCTCGTGGATTGGGAGATATATCAAAAAATAAATCTGATTTTACATTTGAGTTTGCTAAATAACTTTGAAGATTTGTAATAAATGGTAACTTTGGACTTCCTTTATCAGTAACTATTAAAGGATTTTTAATATCTAAATTGTTACAAATATTACCTATTTCTTTCAGTCTACCAGGGCCATAAGCAACATTGGTTGGAAATGTCCAATCTTGATTTGATAAAATATCAGTTTCGTTCAGTTTAAAATTTTGCATTTAATATTGTCAATTTATTTTATACTATCAATTATATCAAAAAGTAAATGAAGAATTCATCCATTAAATCTAGCTCAAGAACAATTTTGCTCTCAGTTGGGGCTATGATACTTGGGGTTCTTTTTATTGACATTTATGGAATAATTATCAAATTTTTAGGCGATGCTTACTCTACAAATCAAGTAGTTTTATTTAGAAATTTGTTTGCAATTATACCCTTGTTGATATTAATTTTTTATACCAACGAAAATTTAAAAATATTTAAAAAAATAACTAAAAAATTTATTATTCTTTGCTTTGTTAGAGGTCAATGTTTTTTATTTATGAACGTTTTTTATTTTATAGCAATTAATAATATGGATTTTGCAACTGCATCAACATTGACATTTTCAGCAACTTTCTTCATTGTAATTTTATCTATACTCTTCTTAAATGATAAAGTTGGTATCTATCGATGGTCTGCAGTATTTATAGGATTTATAGGAGTTGCAATGATAATGAAACCAACCAGTGATGTATTTTCTTATTACTCTATTTATCCAGTTATGGTTGGTCTATTATACTCAATCGCAATTATAATTCTCAAATTTATTCCAGTATACAATTCAACAGCTAAGATTCAATTTTACTCTTTAATATCATCTATAATTGGTGCCGTTATACTTTTAGCTATCACGCTTGATACTAAATTTATTCAAAGTTACCAAGATTTATTGATGTTGGTTTCTATTGGAGTATTGGGAGGATCAGCAGGAATTCTTTTTATTTATGCGTATAGATTAATTGAAGCAAGTAAGCTTGCAGTATTTGAATATTTGGCAATACCATCTTCCTTTTTTCTCGGTTGGCTTTTTTTTGATGAAACACCAATTGATCAACTTTTTCCAGGAGTATTAGGAATTATTTTGGCAGGAATGATTATTATATGGAGAGATAAAAAAAAGAAAAAGACGTTTAGGGTAAGTAAAAAAGTTTATTAAACTTTTGATTTCATTGATTGCATAACAATAGATCTATCAATCTCACCAAGTAACTTTCCTGATGAAGAACAAACTACTGGGTATGCTTGATCACCCTTGCTTAATTGATCAATTAAAGTTTCAATCTTTGAATTATCCTCTATACAGTTTTCTTTTTTTTCAAATTTTTTCTTTGTTTCAGCACAACATTCTTTTCTCATTACTTTTCCTGCACTAAGAACTTTATATTTTGGAACATCTTCACAGAAATCTTTAACATATTGGTCTTTTGGATTAGAAACTATTTCTTCCGGGGTTCCAATTTGTGAGATCTCACCATCCTTCATTATAGCTATATGGTCACCCATTTTAATTGCTTCTAAAAAATCATGTGTAATAAAAACCATAGTTCGTTGAAGTTTTTCTTGAATTTTTAAAAGTTCATCTTGCATCTCTCTTCTTATAAGTGGATCTAGCGCTGAAAATGGTTCATCAAAAATTAAAATTTCAGGATCTACTGCTAAGGCTCTTGCTAGGCCTACTCTTTGTTGCATACCACCAGAGAGTTCTCTAGGATAATTATTTTGCCAACCATCTAATCCAACCATTTTTAAAACTTCCATAGATTTTTCTAGCCTTATATTTTTTTTTGTACCTCTAACTTCTAAACCATATCCAATATTTTCTATAACTGTTCTATGTGGAAAAAGTCCAAAATGTTGAAATACCATACTCATTTTATTTCTTCTAAGTTCTAATAAATCTTTAGAGCTCATTTTAGTAACATCAACATCATCCATTTTAACTGTTCCAGATGTAGGTTCTATTAGTCTTGAAATACATCTGACTAAAGTAGATTTTCCACTACCTGACAATCCCATTACTACGAAAGTCTCACCTTTTTGAATTGAAAAACTCACATCCTTAACAGCAACAACATGCCCAGTTTTTTCATGTACTTCTTTAATTGATAAATTTGTATCTAAATTTTTTATTATTCTTTTTTCATCTGGACCAAATAGCTTCCATATGTTGCTACAGGTAATTTTTTGGTCTTTATTCATTCTTAAACTTATAATTTATAGTTAAAATACACAATATTTTGCTTTAAAAGTAAATTTAATTATTCTAATTTTATAAATATGTCTAGTATTACCGAAACTATGGAAAAATCAAACCAATATAAAAATATAATAACTTATTCAATTATTAGTATAGTTTTTCTGATAGCTCTTTGGCTATCTTCTCAAAGTGAAGGTCCATCGAAATTTCCAAAATTTGTAACCGATGAGTTTACTTTTACTGCGTGGGTAAATGAAGGGGAAGATTTTTTAAAAAAGAACTATAGGTGGATGACTAAGATTGTAGCTGGATATATTAAAGCTTGCTACTATTTTGTAGAGGACTTTTTACTTGAATCTCCCTGGATTTTAATTGCAGCAATTATTTTTTTACCATGTCTAATTGCTGGTGGCTTAAGGTTGGGACTTTACTCTTTATTTGTAGTTTATTTTTGGGGTGCAACTGGAATGTGGGAACCCTCACTACAAACAGTTGCTCTGATGGGTTTATCAGTTTTACTTTGCGTATTTTTTGGATTTATATTGGGAGTTTTATGTTCCCAAAGTGATAGATTTGAGAATTTTATGAAACCAGTTTTAGATACAATGCAAGTAATGCCTGCTTTTGTTTATCTCTTTCCAGCATTATTCTTTTTTGGTATCGGTGGTGCACCAGCAATTCTTGCAACTATGATTTATGGAATGCCTCCAATAATTAGGTTAACTAATACTGGAATTAGACAAGTGCCAGCACAAACCATAGAAAGCGCAACTTCTTTTGGTTCAAATAAATTACAACTTTTATTTAAAATAAAAATTCCATTATCTTTACCTAGTATAATGATGGGAATAAATCAGGTTATAATGATGGCTCTCGCACTTGTTGTTTTAGCATGTTTCATTGGTGCAGAAGGAATTGGAGGACAGGTATGGCAAGCTATTAGAAGACTAGACGTAGGTTGGGCCATGGAGGGTGGGCTTTGTATTTTATTTATGGCAATCATGTTTGATAGATTTAGCATGTCATTTAGTAAAACAGAGGAAAGTTTACCATCTGATGTACAAAAATTTTATTTACTTCCTCAAGGATGGGCTAAATATCAATTAGCAAGAATTATAGAAAAGCCTTTAACTATTATACATGATATTATTAAATATATTTGTAAGTTTATTACTAACTTTATTGCCTATCTTTTTAAATTTTTAATATCAATATTTAATAAAATATCCGCTCATGAAATTGGAGAGTTTATAAGTAAAAGATATTATATAATTCCATCATTTATAGTTTTTTTCATAATAATCTTTATTGATAATAACTTTATAAAAATTGGTTCGTTTCCGGAAGAATGGAAATTATCGATCAGGCAACCAATAACAAATGCTGTGGAAAGTTTAACTGTTAATCCAGGTTTTATTGCATTTACAAAAAGTTTAAGAGCATTCGTTTACCTTAATCTGTTACGCCCTTTAGATGTTTTCCTAACGCATATACCTTGGTGGTATACTATGGCTGTATTCGTTGCATTAGGATACATAACAGTTGGAATAAGATTTGCGATAATAACTGCACTATTATTACTTTTTATTGGAGCGTGTGGAATTTGGTCTCACTCAATGATAACCCTATCTTCAGTTTTGGTGTCAGTTGCGTTGTGTTTTATAGTTGGTGTGCCGCTTGGAATAATAGCATCTTACAGTGAGAGATTTAGAAATATTCAGAACGTTGTCTTAGATGCAATGCAAACACTTCCTTATTTCTGCTACTTAATTCCTGTCCTTATGTTTTTTGGGGGTGGTATAGTGTCTGCAGTTTTAGCTACCGTTATTTACTCCATACCACCAATTATAAGGCTAACAGCTCTAGGTTTAACTCAAGTTTCAGGAACATATTCAGAAGTATCAAGATCTTTTGGAGGAACATTAATTCAAACATTAAATAAAGTAAAATTCCCACTTGCTATCCCAAGTTTAGTAATCGGTTTTAATCAAACAGTAATTATGGCTTTTGCAATGCAAATTGTAACTCCACTTATTGGTGGAAAAGGTTTAGGGCTTGAGGTCTTTAATGGATTAGCAAGATCAGACACAGGTAGAGGTCTTGCAGCAGGTATAGGAATTGTGCTACTTGCAATTATTATAGATAGAATAACTCTTGCTTGGACTAGAAAACAGAGAATAGCATTGGGTCTAGAGAAAAAATAAAATGTCCAAGGAAAAGGATTTACCACTTACCAGTAATCATTGGGGTACCTACAGAGCAAAAGTAGAAGATGGTAAAGTAAAAGATCTTATAGGATGGGAACATGATAAAGATCCATCGCCTATTGGACCGGGTATTTTAGATGTTTTAGAAGGTCCAACAAGAATTGGTTCACCAATGTTTCGTAAAAGTTGGTTGGAAGAAGGGCCTGGAAGTAAAAATAATTTACGAGGAATTGATCCTTTTATTAAAGTAAGTTGGGAAAAAGCTGAAAAACTAATTGCAAACGAACTTAATAGAGTTCGAAAAAAATTTGGAAATTCATCTATATATGGAGGGTCATATGGATGGGCTAGTGCTGGCCGCTTTCACCATGCTCAAAGCCAGTTACATAGATTTTTAAATTGTATTGGTGGTTATACAAGATCAAAATTTACTTATAGTTTTGCAGCTGCAGAAGCATTGGTACCATATATTCTAGGAAGTTTTCGTGCTTATCTAGATACTAGTACAAGTTGGGAGTTAATTAAAAAAAATACAGAACTTTTTGTTTGTTTTGGGGGTGTTCCAATTAAAAATGGTCAAATCTCACAAGGTGGAACAGGTAATCATTATCAAAAAGAAAATTTACTATCAGCAGCACAGTCTGGAATAGAATTTGTTAATATAAGTCCTTTAAAATCTGATCTTATGGATGAGGTAAAAGGTAATTGGATAGCTGTAAGTCCAAATACTGATACAGCCTTAATGCTTGGAATTGCCCATACACTTCACGTTAAAGGTTTAAGTGATAAAAAATTTTTAGACAAATACACTGAAGGCTTTGAAAAATTTTTGCCTTACCTTTTGGGTGAAACTGATGGAGAAGAAAAAAATGCAGAATGGGCTGCTAAAATTTGTGAGATACCAGCAGATGTAATAATAAATTTGGCGGAAAAGATGGCTTCAAAACGAACAATGATTTCTGTAAGTTGGTCCTTAACACGTCAAGATCATGGGGAACAACCATTTTGGATGGCAATTATGTTAGCTTCAATGATAGGTCAAATAGGATTACCTGGTGGTGGTTTTGGTTTCGGATATAGTGCCACCAATTATATAGGTGGACAGTTTACTGTTTTACCAGGTGCAGCTTTCCCCCAAGCTGAAAATAAAATAGATGATTTTATACCAGTTGCAAGAATAACTGATTTATTACTAAATCCAGGTAAAAAATTTGACTTTGATGGAAAAGTTTACGAATATCCTGATACTAGATTGATTTACTGGGCTGGAGGAAACCCTTTCCATCATCATCAAGATTTAAATAAACTAATAAAAGCATGGAAAAAACCAGATACAATTATTTGTAATGAATGGTGTTGGAATACACTTGCAAAACGTTCTGATATTGTATTGCCTTGCACTACACCTTTAGAGAGAAAAGATATTATGATGACCCCTAGAGATCCTTATGTAGTTTCAATGTCTAAATTAATTGAACCATATGAGGAGGCAAAAGATGATTTCGAAATATTTAAAGGCATATCTAGAGAAATGGGTGTAGAAGAAAAATTTACAGAAAATCGTAACCAAGAAGAATGGCAGCAATGGATTTATAAACAAACATCAGAAAGAGCTGAGGCTGCAAATATTAATATTCCAAGTTATGAAAAATTTAGAGACGACGGTTGGTTTAAAATAAATGAACCCTCTGAACCTACACTTATGTTGAAAGATTTTATTAAAAACCCAAAAGAATGTTCTTTAAATACACCAAGTGGTAAAATTGAAATATTTTCAAAAACTATTTCTAATTTTAAATATGATGATTGCCCAGGTCATCCGGTATGGTTAGAACCTTATGAGTGGCTAGGATTAAAAAATAAAACTTATCCACTTCATCTAATTTCTAACCAACCAAAAGATAAATTACATAGTCAAATGGACCATGGTAAATATAGTAAATCTTTAAAGGTTAAAGATAGAGAGCCTCTTGAAATGAATCGGATAGATGCAGATAAACGTGGAATAAATGATGGAGATGTAGTTAAACTTTTTAATGATAGAGGATCATGTTTAGCGGGAGTTAAAATTACTGACAGGATAAGACCCAACGTTGTACAAATGAGTACAGGCGCATGGTATGACCCAGAAAATCCTGAACAAAGTGGAAGTTTATGTAAACATGGCAACCCAAATGTTTTAACACCAGATAAAGGAACATCAAAACTAGGCCAAGGTCCCATTGCACATTCATGTCTTATTGAGATAGAAAAGTATAATGGTAAAGTCCCAAAAGTTACAGCTCATGAGCCACCGGTTATTTTAAATTCATCGAAATCATTAAGTTGAGGAAAAAATATAATGGGAAATCTACAAGAATTATCTGACCTTAAGAAGACTGTTAAAATAAGCGAAAGAAGATTTGAAGAATCTCCTTTTATTGAACGTACAAATAGTCCAAACATGGTTCGTGGTGTCTATGCTGGTCGATATTTTCCAATGTCAATTGGAGAAGACCCAATAGAAAAATATTGGTTACTCAGGCAAAAAGCTCTTATTTTTGATGTTCCAGAAAAACCAATTGAGATAACAGGCCAAGATAGTTTAAAATTTTTAAATAAAGTTTTAACTAGAGATGTTTCGACTGTTAAAGAAGGGCGTGGTTATTATTCTCTAGCATGTACACCTCAAGGGGGCATATTCATGGATGGAGTAATATTTAAATTCAATGAAAATAAATATTGGTATGTACAAGCAGATGGACCATTTGAAGAATGGCTTTTAGCTCATAGCTCAAACTTTGATGTAAAAATCTGTGATCCAAAATCTCGTGTTCTTCAAATTCAAGGTCCAGCTTCAATAGATATAATGAAGAAAGCATCAAATGGTAAAATTGATGAAAATTTTAAGTATTATAGATGTGGTTTTTTTGATCTTGGCGGACAAAATCTTTTTGTTTCAAGAACTGGTTTTACTAATGAACTTGGTTTTGAAATTTATACTGAAGGATCTAAGACAGACCATTTGGCACTTTGGGATCATTTAATGAATTGTGGAAAACCCTATGGTATGGAATTTTCAGCTGCTCGTGCAATGACCATTAGAAGAATTGAAGGGGGAATTTTGGGAAATTTGACTGACATTGATACAACAATTAATCCATTTGAAGCAGGTTTAGAATTTTGCGTTCACTTGGAAAAGAATAATTTTATTGGACGAGATGCCTTATTAAAAAAAGATAGAAGAGCTTGTTTATTTGGATTAACCTGTAAAACAGAAACTCCTTTATCTGGAAGTAAAGTTCTTGATGGAGATAATATCGTAGGCCACATAACTGCAGGAGTACAGTCTCCTACATTGCAACTTGGTATAGGATATGTGAGATTTTATAAGCCTAATAGTTGGCTGGGTAGAGAACTAACACTAAAGTTGCCCAACGGCAGTTCTCATAGTGGAAAAATCGTAAATCTTCCTTTTTTTGATAAAGAAAAAAATATTGCAAGAGGCGTAGATCGATCAATACCCGCTAAACCGAAATAACAACCTCAATATAAATAAAAGTGGAGAGATTTAGTCTAAAAAGTTAGAAATATATAGCCATTTTATCAGGTTTACATTTCTATAACTTTTGCATTAAAATAAATTTTTAAAAATTAAGAGAGGAGACTTAATGAAACTAACAAAAACAATTTCAGCACTATTTTTATCTTTAGTGCTACTTGTAGGTAGTCTAGGGCATGCAAATGCTGCTAAAAGACTACATGCAGCTATTGCTGACTGGACAGGTGGTATAATCACTTGCGAAGTAGCTGTAGCAATTCTTGAGAGAGAATATGGTTACAAGATTAAACAAACTGTATTCCCATCAGGAACTGGTTTATGGGAAGCAATTGCAGCAGGAGAAATAGATTTTGCTTGTGAAAGCTGGCCGAGTTATGCTGAAGCAGACTCAGTAATGTTAAATGAAGATCTTATCTACGAAGGTAAAGTGGTTGGATCTTACAGTGGAGACGGAAGTGTAGATCTTTTAGGTACATCTGGAATTATTGGATTATCTGACTACTGGATCCCAAGATACGCTGCTGAAAAATTTGGTATCAAAACTTGGAAAGATTTAAATAAACACAAAAAAGAATTTGCTACTATCGAAACTGGAGACAGAGGCAGACTTATTGGATGTCCTGTAGCTGGTTGGAACTGTCATGACCAAAAAAGACTAGATATTTTAGGAATTGACTTTCAAGCAGATGAACTTGGAACAGAAGCTGCAGCTATTGCTGAAGCAAAAGCAGCTTATATGAGAAAAGAACCATTCTTATTATATCTATGGTCACCTCATTGGTTCTTTGGTGAATTTGATATGGTAGGAGTTCAACTTCCAGAACATAAAGTTTGCGACCCAGATACATTTACTGAAGCAGGTAACTGGAAAGATTGTGGTAAAAAAGGTTGGCCAGGAACTGGTTGGGCTAAAGATTACACAATGAATTATGGTAACCCAGCTGTATTTGCAAAAGCTGAAAACGCAGATGCTAAAAAATTCTTCGAAAACATGTCTTTACAAAATATTGACCAAGCTAAAATGTTAGTTGAAGTTGATATTAAGAAAAGACCTGTAAAAGAAGTTGTTAAAGAGTGGTTAGACAACAATCCAGATAAATGGAAGCCTTGGCTAAAATAGTACTTTTTAAATACTAAAAATTAAAGGCCTTGTTTTAAACGAGGCCTTTTTTTTATATAAAAATTTTCTTTAAGAATTGTTATTTTCTGGACTTCTAGAATCATCTTCTTGAGTTTGATTCTCAGCTTGAGATAATTCATCTAATGAAACATCTTCTTCTTTAGTTTCATCATCAGTGGTTTCAACGCTTGTATCTGTTGAACCTTTTAATTCGTCTATATCCTCTTTTGAAACTTTTATTTTCTCAGGTATTTTTCTAGCTCTTTTTGATGGAAGTATTGGAGTACCACTTTTTGATATTTCTCCTTTATATAAGTTTTGGAAATCGTCACCTACTTCTTCGTCTTCCTCTGTATTGTCGTCTACTTGTTCAATATGCTTTCTTAATTTATAAACTGCACTATCAGTTAACTCTGAAACTTTAACATTCTCTGCTGCAATTTCCCTCAAAGAAATTACTGTGTTTTTATCATTATCTTTATCGACAGTTGGTTCAATACCTGAATTGAGTTGAGTTGCTCTCTCTTTAGCTACCAAAACTAACTCATAAGGGCTTTTTACTTTATCCATACAGTCTTCAACGGTTACTCTTGCCATGCGAGGTATTTATACCTGAAGAGCTATAAAATCAAGCAATTTTTATTGATATATTGGATTTAATTTTTCCTTAATCAGGATCAATAATATAATTGATAAGAAAATATACGTGCCAGATATGATAGATATATTTTCAATAGATAAACCCTTATCAATCAAAAAACCAAATAGTGCGGTCCCAAATGCAGTTGCAAAAACCATTAAAGCTGTAGTTAAAGCCTTAATAGATCCTATATGTCTAACTCCATAAATTTCAGCCCAAGTAGAAGATCCCAAAACATTGGCCAAACCGTTTGAAATACCTATTAAACCTAAAAAGAAAAATGATGAAAGTGGATTTTTAAAATAAAATAAAACACCCGCTGACAATAAAAGTGGAACATTCATATAAATTAATAACTTTCTACTTGTAAACTTATCAATTAAAAAACCAGCAACAAACAATGTAATAACTGAAGTAATAGAATAAACCATGAAAGATTGAGCAATTATATAGGGTCCCCACCCTTTAGAAGATAAAATAAATGATTGATAAACAAAAACACCGGTAGCTATCCAGGGCATAGCTAACATGTTCATACAAATAATATAAAATCTGTAATCCTTAACAACATCAAGCCTTGTCCAATTTTTTATATTTTTAAAGTTTTCGTTTTTTTCTGAAGTTTCCTCTCTTGAATCAAAATTTAGATTTTTAATTAAATAAAAAGAAATTATTGGTAAAAAAATTAGAACTAAAATAGAAATATAAATCCATATTATTTTCCAATCAATTATACTTAATAGATAAATCATCAGAACTGGTAAAATAAACTCAGCAGTAGACAATCCAAACCATCCTGTGCTTAGTGCTTTTCCTCTAGATTTGGTAAAATAACGCGAAATAGTCGTTGTCGCTGTATGAGACATCATTCCTTGACCAGAAAATCTCATTAACAATATAGCTATAAAAAGAAATGTTATTGAGGAAATTTTTGAAAAAAAGAAACAAGAAAATGACAAAAGTAAAGCGACTAACAAGGCAAATTTAAATATATTTATATCATCTATTTTTTTTCCTAACCAGATAAGTATAAAACTACTTAATAAAGTGGCTGCAGCATAAATTGAGCCAAATTGTCCATGTGTAATAGATAACTCATTTCTTATACTAGGATTAAAAATTCCTAAAAAAAAACTCTGTCCAAAGCTAGAAAAAAATGTAAATATAAAACCAAAAATAATTACTTTTATACTTAACTTATTAAACATTATTTATGTCTTGTAACGTTGCTTTTATAGGCCTTGGTGTCATGGGATATCCAATGGCAGGTTATATATCAAAAGGTGGTCATAGTGTAACTGTTTTTAATAGAACAAAATCTAAAGCCGAAAAATGGATAAGTGAATATAAAGGTAAAATGGCGATAACTCCTGCCGAAGCCGTAAAAGATGCAGAGTATATTTTTACATGTGTTGGAAATGATAATGACTTAAGGGAAGTTACTTTTGGAGATAACGGAGCTTTCAAGACAATAAAAAAAGGAACAATCTTTATTGATAACACAACGGCATCTGCGACTATAGCAAGAGAAATTTATGAATATGCAAAAAAAAATGGGTTTGGCTCTTTAGATGCTCCAGTTTCAGGTGGTCAGGCTGGTGCTGAAAATGGTGCATTAACAGTTATGATTGGCGGTGATCAGGCTGACTTTGATAAAGCAAAAGATAAAATTGATTGTTACAGTAAAAAAATGAAATTACTTGGCAAAGCTGGTAGTGGACAACTTGCTAAAATGGTTAATCAAATTTGCATCGGTGGATTAGTTCAAGCATTATCAGAGGCAATAAATTTTGGAATGAAAGCTGGATTAAATATGGAAGATGTAATTGAGGTAATTTCAAAAGGAGCAGCACAATCATGGCAAATGGAAAATAGATATAAAACTATGATTGATGATAAATTTGAATTTGGTTTTGCTGTAGATTGGATGAGAAAAGATCTAAAAATTGCAATGGAAGAAGCTAAAAATAATGGATCATTACTTCCAGTAACAGAAGTTGTTGATAAATATTATGCTGAGGTTCAAGGTATGGGTGGAAATAGATGGGATACATCCAGCTTAATTAGAAGATTTAGAAAATAAAACTGTATGCAGCCAGCATACTATGAAAACTTAGAAGAAATTCAAAATAAGTATTGGGCTATGTTAGAAGATGCTGTGATTAATAGAGCTTCGCCATTTAGAATTCCAGTTTTCATGTGCGCACACCAAGATGAGATTGATGGAAGAATAGTAGTTTTAAGAAAGTCAGATAGAGCAAATAACTTATTACAATTTCATACTGATCTTAGATCGCCGAAAGTAGATATCTTAAAGAAGAATAACAAAGCTTCTTTACTTTTCTATGATAAAGAAGAAAAGATTCAATTAAGAGTTAAGGTTGATTGTGAAATCAACAATCAAAATCTAATAACGGAGGAGTCTTGGAAAAAAACTCAACATATTAGTAGAAGGTGCTATTTAACTGATAGTTCTCCGGGAACTATATCGGAAAAACCGACATCTGGCATGATATCTAAATTAGAAGATTTTGATTATACAATGGAGCAAAGTGAAGAAGGTTATAAAAATTTTACTGTAATTAAATGTAAAATTAAATCTATTGAATGGCTTTATTTAGCTGCTAAAGGACATAGAAGAGCGAAGTTTGATTTAGAAACCAATAAAAATGCTTGGTTAGTTCCTTAATTTTTTTCTATATTTGATAGTTTCTTTTTTAATTTTGAGGATAAATTTTTAAACCATTCACTTTCTTTACCAGACTCAGGTAAAACAGCTCCATATTCTATCATTTGTGAGGGTGGTAAATCATTAATATAAACCCATACTTGAGTTTCATCCAATTTTGATTTTTTTACTAAAATATTTTTTAATTCTGATATTAATTTATCTTTTACATTTTTAGTTCTTCCAGCTCTAATTTGACCAAGTAAAAATATTGATGGTTCTTTTACTTTTTTACCTCCCATAAAATGATTATTTTTTTTTGTTTTATTAAATATTACTTGAGCGAAATACGTATTTGCACCCGTTACGACATTATGAACTTTGGTAATTCCTTCTGCTAAATTTTTTTGTTGTTTTGAGGTTAAATTAAAGTTTGAGTTTGTTACTGTATAAGTTGGCATAATGATTAAAATATAGATTTTGAGTATTTTTTCCAATTATCCTGATAATGTTTGGTATTTTCAAATACAGCTTTTTTTTCTTCTTCAGTGACTTCTCTTACAACTTTTCCAGGTGAACCAATAACTAATGAGTTATCCGGAATTTCTTTGTTTTCAGTTATTAAAGCTTTTGCACCAATGATACAATTTTTTCCAATCTTTGCATTATTCAGAATTACAGCCCCTATTCCAATTAAACTGTTATCCCCTATAGTACATCCATGAAGCATTACCATGTGTCCAACTGTTACGTTTTTTCCAATTTTAAGAGGATAGCCAGGATCTGTGTGCAAAACACTTCCATCTTGAACATTAGATCCTTCTCCCACATAAATATTTTCAATATCACCTCTTAAAGTTGCATTAAACCAAATACTTGTATTTTTTTCTAAGGTTACATCACCAATTATATTTGCGTTAGGCGCTACCCAATTTTCGCCAGAATTTTTTGGTTTTTTATTTTCCAAATCGTAAAACATACTTTATATAATACTTAACATGGCATTAACCAAAACTCCAATATGTGATTTCGGTAAAAAGGCAGATAACTTCGAATTAAAATCAACAAATAACAAAGTCATTTCACTTAATGACATCAAAGGTGAAAATGGAACATTGATAATGTTCATATGTAATCATTGTCCCTACGTTAAAGCTGTAATACAAAATATTGTCGAAGACTGTAAAAAATTAGAAGATAATGGAATTAAATCAGTAGCAATCTGCTCAAATGATGTAAAAAATTATCCGGAAGATTCTTTTGATAATATGATTAAATTTTCAAAAAATCATAATTTCAAATTCCCTTACTTATTAGACGAAACTCAAGAAGTTGCAAAAGGCTACGGTGCAGTTTGTACTCCAGATTTCTTTGGTTATAATAAACATCTAGAATTACAGTACAGGGGAAGAATACGAGAATTAAAAGAGCTTAAACCAGTTGAAGATGGGGAAAGTGATTTATATTTAGCAATGCAAAAAATTGCTAGCACTGGAAATGGTCCTAAAAATCAAATTCCAAGTATGGGTTGCAATATTAAGTGGATAAATAAATAATGTATCTAATAGTAACAAGATCGTTCCCTCCAGACTCTGGGGGTATGCAAAGTTTAATGTGGGGTCTTACAAATACAATTTCAAAAAATTATATGGTCAAGGTTTTTGCAGATGAAAGTGATAAAAATAAAGATATTGATAAAACTGTTTCCTTCACAATTGAGAGAATTGGTGGTCCTAAGATTATTAGAAAATATAGGAAAGCTTATCTTGTAAATGATTATTTAAAAAATAATAAAAATATAAATGGAATTATTGCTGATCATTGGAAAAGTTTAGAATTAATAAATACAAATAAAAAAAAAATTTGTTTGATTCATTCAAAAGAAATTAACCACAAAAAAGGAAGTTTATTAAACAAAAGAGTTTTAAAAGTTTTAAATAATGTTGATTATGTAATTTCGAATTCACAATTTACTAAAAATCTTGCAATTAACTATGGCGTAAATAGTGAGAAAATAATAGTAATTAATCCAGGTGTAGAACCATTAAAAGAAATAGATCTAAAATCTTTAGAAGAGGCTGAAAATTTATTTCAAAATAAAAGCCCTAGATTGATAACTGTTTCAAGATTTGAAAAAAGGAAAAATCATGAAAAAATCATTATGTCATTAAGGAATTTGAAACAATTATATCCCAATATTTTTTATGTTTGTATTGGTTATGGCGAGGAAGAAGAAAATATTAAAAATCTTGTAAAAGAACTCAACTTAGAAAATCATGTTTTGTTTTTAAAAAATATTACCCAGGAATTAAAAAATGCATTATTAGCAAAATCTAATGTTTTTGTAATGCCGTCAATTGTTTATAAAAAATCTGTGGAAGGATTTGGAATAGCATATATTGAAGCTGCGCAACATGGTTTACCTTCAATTGGTGGTAAAGATGGTGGAGAGGCTGACGCAATTAAGCACAATGAAACAGGCTTAATTTGCGATGGTAATAACCTAGAGGAGATTTATTCTAGCATAGATTTAATATTAAAAAATAATTTGTATAAAAATTTTATAAAGAATACTAAAGAATTTGCAAAAAAATTTGAATGGGACAATATTATTAAACAATATTTTAAAATTTTGTGATAAAATATTATTATGATCGCTAAATTTAATGGAATTATTTATCTTATAATATTCTTAGTGCACTTTGCTGCGTATGCTTTTTATGCGTTTAGATGCTTATTAACCACTAAAAAGTTTGTAGACCAGTATGGAATGGGGGATGGTGCAGCAATTATGACAAGATTTTTTGGTTCCATTTTTGTTGGATCAGTTTTAATGGCTGTCTATGTGGGATTTGTTAGACCAGGTGGGTTAGAAAATACTTGGGCTTTTTTTAATTTAATATTTTTACAAAATGCAGCTTCTTTCATCTTTGCAATTTGGTCACACAAAAAAGGAAATTTAGGAACAAATGAAAAAACCTCTATAGAAGGTATTATTGCACCAGGTGTACTGACTTTGTTAAGCGCAATTCTATGTTACGGATTGTCTGATAAAATTTATATCTAAATTTTATTAACTAAATATTCAAAAACTTTTTCTGAACCTAATTTCTCTAAGTTTTCTACTTGAATAGGTTTAAAATATTTTCTTTCAATACTGACTTTGTGCGCTGTCGTATGAGATCCAAATAATGTCAAACCTTTTGCTTGTAAATGTGCTGCCATGTGAGCAGGACCTGTATCGTTAGCTACGATAAAACTACTTTCCTTAATTAATGAAGAAAGTTCTGAAATATTTAAGGATTTCTGATCATTTAAAACACTTACTGCATTAAATTTTTTTGCATCATCAATCTCTTCAGGTCCTGGTGCTACTAAAATCTTATATTCATCCTTAAATTTATTTTTTATCAAATTTATCAATTCATTGTAATAGGGCCATTTCTTTGCAGTTAAGTGAGGAGAACAGAATGGAAATAACAATATGTATTTATTTAAATCATATTTTTTTTTAATGTGTTCAATTTTAGAACAGGACCAACTAAAATCTGGCTTTAATGTATTTTTAGTTTCCAGGCCAGAAGATTTTAACTGATATTCAAATCGCTCAAGAACTGGTTTTTTATCAAATTGTTCTTTATCAATCCCTTGCGGTAAAGTTGTTAAAGAACTCGACCATGTATCTAAATTTGATTTAGGAAATAGGATTGTTTTATAAAATTTTGTTCTAGAGGAATTTTGAAGATCATAAACTTTAAAAAAATTTAATTTTTTTAGCTTTTTCATTAATGAGAAAAGATATAATAAATTAAATCTTGATAATCTTTTATCCAGTATAACCTCATTTATAAAAGGATTCTTTTTAAATAAGTCAAAATACGGTTTTGTAGTAAGTAAATAAATTTGAGAATTTTTATGATTTTCAAATATATCTTGAATTGCACCACTTGCTTGAGCTATATCTCCTAATGAACCATGTTTTATAATTAAAATATTAGACATATTTTTAACAACTTAACATACTATAAGGTTTTATGAATAAAATTCTAGTTGAGATATCAGTAGGAGAGCTTTTAGACAAAATCTCTATTCTCAAAATTAAAAAAGAAAAAATTAAAGATACAGACAAACTAAAGTTTGTTGACGATGAATATAATATCCTTAAAGACCAATTAGACAAAAATATTAAAGTTGATAATAAATTAAATCAACTTTTCGATTCCCTTAAAGATGTAAATTCTAAACTATGGATTATAGAAGATGAAAAAAGATTGTATGAAAAAAATTCTGACTTTGGTAAAAAATTTATAAAAGTTTCAAGGGATATTCATTTTTTAAATGACGAAAGGTCGAAAATAAAATTAGAAATAAATAATTATACTGGATCAAAAATTAAAGAAATTAAACAATATACCAGTTATTAGTAATGGGTCTTCACTTTTCTCAAGAAGAATTTAAATCAAGAAAATCAAAAGTTCTAAAATCTATGGATGAAAAGAATTTAGATGCTCTTATAATGTTTAGACAAGAGTCCATGTACTGGCTAACTGGATATGATACTTTTGGTTATGTTTTTTTTCAGTCTTTAGTTTTAGACAAAAAAGGAAATATAATTTTGTTAACAAGAACTCCTGATTTAAGACAGGCTCAAAATACCTCTAATATTGAAGATATAAGAATTTGGATTGATAAAGACAAATCTAACCCTACAGATGATCTTAAAATTATTTTAGATGAATTAAATCTTAAAGGAAAAAAAATAGGAATAGAATATGAGGCCTACGGATTAACAGGACGTAATGCTCTCCGACTAAATAATTCTTTGAAAAATTATTGTACCATTCAAGATGAGTCGGAATTAATTACAAAATTAAGAGTGGTTAAATCTAAAGAAGAAATAGTTTATGTAAGAAAAGCTGCTGAGCTCGCTGATAGAGCCCTAGATGAAGTTTGGAAAAATGCAAAAGCAGGTGTAAGTGAATCTAAGATATTAGCCGAAATGAATAAAGTTATATTTGAGGGAGGTGGAGATTATCCTGCTAATGAATTTATTATTGGTTCAGGTAAAAATGCATTACTCTGCCGTTATCAAGCAGAAAAACAAATCTTAAATAAACAAGATCAATTAACTATTGAGTGGGCTGGAACATACAGACATTATCATTCTGCAATGTTTAGAACTATTCCAATAGGAAAAGCTGATCCCGAACACCAGAAGATGCATGAAGCTTGTTTAGAAGCATTAAAAAATTGTGAAAATAAATTAAAGCCAGAAAATAAAATTGGAGAAGTTTTTGATGCTCATGCAAAAACTTTTGATGATTTTGGTTTTAATAAATCAAGAATGAATGCATGTGGTTATTCTTTAGGTGCAACTTTTTCACCAAATTGGATGGACTGGCCTATGCTATATACTGAAAATCCTTATGTGATTGAGGAAGGAAATATATTTTTTATGCATATGATATTAATGGACTCTGAAAATCAATTAGCTATGAATTTAGGGGAAACATATTTAGTGACTAAAAATGGCAATGAAAGACTTGGTAATCATAAGCTAGACTTAGTTATACTTTAATTAAAACTATATTTTTTTTCTAAAAATTTAATCAAATTGTGAATAATGAAAGTCATAAATAGATAAATACCACCTGCAACTATAAATACCTCAATAGGTTTAAAGGTTGTAGAAATTATATATTTAGCGACGCCAGTTAAGTCCATAATTGTAACAGTGCTTGCTAAAGAAGTTCCTTTCATCATTAAAATGATTTCGTTTCCGTATGCTGGAAGAGATTGTCTAATAGCTATAGGAATTTGTATTTTATAAAAAATTATCTTATTTGATATTCCTAAACTCTTGCCTGCTTCTACTATTCCAGGTTTAATTGTTTGAAACGCAGATCTTAATATTTCAGATGTGTAAGCACCCGTGTTTAAAGCAAAGGCAATTATTGCGCACCAGTATGGTTCTTTTAAAATGACCCACAAAAATGTTGATCTTAAGTATTCAATCTGACCCAGGCCAAAATAAATTATAAATATTTGAACTAATAAAGGTGTGCCCCTAAATACGTAAGAGTATCCATAAGCAAACTTATTTAGAAAAATATTTTTATTTAATCTCAGAATTGCAAAAAATAATCCAACAAATAATCCAATAATTAAAGAAGCCGATAAGAGTTTTAAAGTAATAACAGCAGCGTTTAATAATTTTGGAAAACTATTTGCCATTAATTCTAAATCCATCAATACCCCCTGCTATATTTGGCTTCTAATTTATTTATTATCTTCATGCTCAAAAATGTCAGCATTAAATATAAAACAGCTGCAAAAGAGTAAAAAAATAATGGATCTCTAGTAGATCCCGCAGCAATGTAAGACTGTCTCATAATTTCCACCAAACCAGTTACAGATATTAAAGAAGTATCTTTTAGTGTAATTTGCCAAACATTGCTCAAATTAGGAATAGCTAATCTTAAAGTCTGAGGGAGAATTATTTTATAAAATTGTGCAAATTTATTCAAACCCATTACTTTAGCAGCTTCAAATTGACCTTTATCAATAGATTGTATTGCTCCTCTAAAAACCTCAGTAGAATACGCACCAGAAATAATTCCGATTGCAAATGAACCAGTAATGAATGCATTAATCTCTATATATTCATTATAGCCAAAAATTGATGCAACAAACATTACTGCTCCACTCCCACCAAAGAAAAGTAAATAGATTACTAATAGTTCGGGAACTCCTCGGATTACTGTTGTGTAAGTATTTCCAATAAGATTACATAATTTGTTTTTTGATAATTTGAGAGGAGTAAATATTAAAGCAAAAAGAAAACCTATTAGCATAGCTGTTATTGAAACAGCGATAGTCATTAGAGTGGCAATAAATAATTCATCGCCCCATCCAGTTTTTCCAAATGCTAGAAGTTCCATAAAGACTGGCGACTATATATTATAGTCGCCAAATCTAAAATTAATTACATAGAAGCGTCAAAACCGAACCACTTAGTAGCTATTCTACTAATGTCGCCATTCTTTCTCGCCTTATCAATTGCTTTGTTAAAAGCATTTAAAAGTTCAGTATCATCTTTTCTAATACCAACTCCTACACCATTACCAAAAGCACCGCCTGAAAAAGTAGGACCAACTAAAACTACTGGTTTACCAGATTTTTCAGCGTAATCACTAAAAGCTACTGCAGCAGCTAAAGCGGCATCACATCTTCCTGATGCTAAATCTAAGTTTACCTCGTCTTGAGTTTTATATGTTCTGACATTTACTTTTCCAACATCACCTGAATCTAAAAAGTTTTGGTGAATTGTTGCTGTTTGAACACAAACAGTTTTTCCAGCCAATGCGGCAGTTAAAGTTTTTAATGCTTTTTTTGCAGCTGCATTAGGTTTAGTTAGATTAATACCTGCAGGTGTATCCAAACCCTCTAAACCTGAACCTTTCATGACTGCTAATGAAGCAACCTCATCTGCGTATCCTTGAGAAAAGCTTATTGCTTTTTGTCTTTCGGCAGTAATTGACATTCCTGCCATGATAGCATCAAACTTTCTCATTATAAGAGCTGGAATCATACCATCCCAATCTTGTTCAACTATTTCGCACTGTTCTCCAATATATCTGCAAAGCGTCCAAGCTAATTCAACCTCAAATCCAATAAGTT
This sequence comes from uncultured Pelagibacteraceae bacterium, assembly GCA_902567765.1. Lineage (GTDB taxonomy): Bacteria > Pseudomonadota > Alphaproteobacteria > Pelagibacterales > Pelagibacteraceae > Pelagibacter. The sequence continues at coordinate 153,819 of CACFNI010000001.1, forward strand.
TGCCTGAAGCATCTTTTGAATTCCAAGGAGGATAGGCGCCTTCAGTTCCAATTTTTATTTTACCAGCATTAGCACTTCCTAATAACAAAAAAGATACTAAAACTGTAAAAATTATTTTTTTAAATGTATTCATTATTTCCCTCCGTAAAAGAATAATTATTTCACAATTTTGATGAATTAAAAAGAAAATTCTAGTGATTTATTGAAGACGAAAAATTCCAGGAACAGTCGAAACTAGGTATATAAACTCTATCAAGAGTAGCATTTCCAAAATTTTTATTAAATACTTTTAGCCATTTGTCTACTTGTTTAGGTTTCTTGTCTTGGCTACCTACCTGAGCAGTGATAACTCCATTGGGTTTTAATATTCTTACTAAAGAATCCATATTCTTAGCAGCTAAATCAATACAGAATTGATCATCATTTAAATCAACAAAAATTTTATCATATCTGTCATCTTCAATTTTTTTAATACTTTCAAATGCATCTCCCCAAATACATTTAACCGAATTTTTTTTTGTTGCTTTGTCTCCAATTGAACCGAGATGTTTTTCACAAACTTCAACTACTTCAGGATCAAGCTCGAACCAATCTATATACCCAAATTCTTTTGATATACATTCTCTAGCTACACCTCCGTCTCCACCACCAATAATAGCTGCTGTTTCTTTATTTTTATTTAGTTTTAACCCGGCATTAACAAATGTACCGCTATAAAGATGCTCGTCTTTAGTTGCAACTTGGATTTCATTATCAATAAATAAGGATTTTCCAAATTGTTCTAAATCTAAAATTTCAATATGTTGACCTACTTTTGAAGTAAAGTCCTCAAGTACATTTTTTACTACATATGATTTTTGTAATCCTGGAGAGCTATATATATCGTGATATAGAGCTATAGTATCTCTATTAAATTCTTTTTTTACAATTCTTTTGTGTTCAATTTCTTTTTTAATTATATCTATTGCAATCGAAGGAGAAACTTTTCCACAAGTAAAAAAATCAAAACTTATTATCCCATTTTCTGGAAAAGTATGAAAACTAATATGACTTTCTGCTAATAAAGCAACTAAAGTAAAGCCTTGGGGTTTAAATTTATATTTGGATATTTCTAAAACTGTGACTTTTGCTTTTTTAGCAATTTTATAAACTAATTTTTCATAAAACGATGGATCGTATTCTTTTTTCGTCCCAATAATATCTAATGTTATATGCTCCCCAACTTTAGTCATAAAAAATTATTCACTTTTATAATATTTTACTTTATCTAAAATTTTTTCCATCTCAGAAGATGAAAGAATCTTAGGTTCTCCTAACTTTAACGCAATTACATATTGATGACAAATATTTTCTACTTCTTGTGCAAGTTCAAAGGCCTGTTTAAGATTTTGTCCAAATGCAACCTGACCATGATTTGACATTAGACAGGCCTTTCTATTTTCTAACGAGTTAATAATATTTTTTGATAACTCAGATGTGCCAAAAGTTGCATAATCTGCACACTTAATGTCGTTTCCTCCTGCTAATGCAACCATATAATGAAAAGCAGGAATAGGTTTTCCATGAGATGATACTGCTGTAGCGTGTGGTGAATGAGCGTGCACTATAGCTCTTGCTTCGGCTTTATTTGTATAAATGTCTTGATGAAATCGCCATTCTGATGAGGGTTTTTTTCCAGAATTAAACCACCTTAAAAAATCTTTCTTTTCTCCTAGTGATAAAAATACAATATCCGCTGGCTTAAGATCTTCATATTTTTTTCCAGATGGAGTTATATAAAACCCATCTATATTATTTTCAGTTGCTTTTACTGATAAGTTTCCTGATCTAAGAGGTGATAAATTTGTCGTGTTAAGTTTTATTGAAAATTCAATTATATCCTCTCTTATCTTTAAATTTTCCATTACTTAATTTCTTTTTCACAGAGTTTTTTTGCTTTTTCTAAATCAAAATTTTCTACTTTATTTTTTTGAGCCATAATACATGCAGATATAGATCTATTTCTGTTATGGTCACTAAATGATAGAACTACAAACATTCCAATAATTATTAAAATTACTAATAAAATATTTTTTTTCATTTAATTACTTGTTCGACTTCTTCCATTTTTTAACTTTTTTGAAAATACATAACCAAATATTAAACCTACCAAAATTAACATATATTTGTAAAACTTAAGTATAACAAAAACAATTGGTAATTCTTTTTCATCTGGGTTTTTAGAAAAAAAATTGGTCGAAGCATCTTCATGCAAATCGATTGATCCAAAAATTAAATAAAGGCCATATATAACTAAATAAATACAAGGGATAGTTGATATATATAATAAAATTTTGTTCTCCTTTATCAAACTTAAAAAATTAGCTGATATCGCTACCATAACTAAACAAACTAATGAAAAAATTAATGGGTTCATTTAAATAATTTTGCTAATCCCTCTTTTGATGCATCACAAATACCTTTTTCTGTAATTAGTCCTGTAATATATTTTGCTGGAGTTATATCAAAAGCTAAGTTCATTGCTTTACTTTTATTTGGGTAAATTAAGACTTTTTTAATCTTGTTGTTTTCATCCAAACCTTCAACATGAGACAACTCCTCAGAATTTCTTTCTTCAATTGGAATGTCTTTAAAATCTTTTATATCCCAATCAATTGTAGAACTTGATAATGCTACATAAAAAGGAATTTTATTATCATGAGCTGCAAGTGCTTTTAAATAGGTTCCAACTTTATTACAAACATCTCCATTTGATAGAGTTCTATCAGTACCAACAATACACATATCAACCTGGCCTCTTTGCATTAAAATTCCACCAGTATTATCTGCAATAATTGTGTTTTTAATTCCTTCTTCATTTAATTCAAATGAAGTTAAATTGGCCCCTTGATTTCTTGGTCTTGTTTCATCTGCCCAAACATGAACTGGAATTCCATTTTTGTGGGCATGATAAATTGGTGAAGTTGCAGTACCCCAATTTATAGTCGCTAGCCATCCTGCGTTACAATGAGTCAAGATATTAACTGTATCTTTTTTTTTATTATATATATCCTCAATCACTTTTAGACCATTTAAGCCAATACTTTCACAAAATTTTATATCTTCATCACAAATTTCCTTAGCCTCATTTATCGCAATATCTAAAATTTTATCGCTATTAACGCCTTTTAGTTTTTTTAACATTCTATCAATAGCCCATTTAAGATTTATTGCTGTTGGTCTTGATTTAATTAAATCTTCTGCAGATTTTTTCAAAAAAGATTGATCATTGTTTTCTAAAATGGATAATACTAATCCATAAGCTGCTGTAGCGCCTATTAATGGAGCGCCCCTGACTTCCATTACTTTAATTGCATTTATTGCATCTTTAACTGTTTTTAGATCTTTGATTATAAATTGATGCGGAAGTTTAGTTTGGTCAATAATTTTTACAATATTATTTTCAAACCAGATTGTTCGATAATCTTTTCCATCAATTTTCATTTTAAAACTCGCCCTGCAACTGTCTTAAGTTTGTTTTTTGTTTTTTGTGTCCTTTTTTCTGGAGCTGTTATAATTGCAACATCTAAACAATTATTTGTTGGATCTTTAGGATCAATGTGATCCTCAAAATTATCAATTAAATTTTTAATCATATTTTTTGCTTTTGCAGCATTTCCTAAAAGAACTTTTATTACTTGTTGCACATCAACATTTTCATGATCTGGATGCCAACAGTCATAATCAGTTACCATGGATACTGATGCATATCTAATTTCTGCTTCTCTTGCTAATTTAGCTTCAGGCATATTTGTCATTCCAATTACATCCGCTTTCCAAGATCTATATAAATTAGATTCCGCTAATGTAGAAAATTGAGGACCTTCCATTACCACATATGTCCCTCCTCTTTGATATTCTATTTTTTCTTTTTTGATTGCCTCTTCGCAGGCATTCATTAATCCATTCGATGTGGGGTGAGCCATAGATACATGAGCTACTATTTCGTCATCAAAAAAAGTTTTATTTCTTGCAAATGTCCTATCAATGAACTGATCAATTATAACAAATTTCCCTGGTGGCAAATCCTCTTTTAATGAACCAACAGCTGAGACTGAAACAATATCAGTAACGCCTAACTGTTTAAGAGCATCAATATTAGATCTGAAATTAATATTTGATGGATTTATAAAATGACCTCTTCCATGTCTTGGTAAAAAAAAAACTTCTTTTCCTTTAAAATTAGTTTTTAAAATTTTATCTGAAGGCTTACCCCAGGGTGTATTTATCTCAAGTAACTCCCTATCTTTAAATTCTTCAACATCGTAAAGACCACTTCCACCAATAACAGCTAATTTATTGTTTGCCATATACAAAAAATAATTTATTTATTTATATAACTCAAATTAATATGGATTTAAAAGAATATATTAGATCAATACCAGACTATCCTAAAAAAGGGATTTTATTTAGGGATATTACAACCTTGATCAAAAACGAAAAAGCTTTTACTGAAACGATTAATCAAATAGTTGAAAGATCAAAAAATTTTAAGTTTAATAAAATAGCTGCAATCGAGTCTAGGGGATTTGTATTTGCCTCAGCAGTTTCCTATTTGCTTAAAAAACCATTTATTCTTTTAAGAAAAAAAAATAAGCTTCCTGCCGAAAGATACTCAGTAGATTTTGAGCTTGAATATGGGACTGCAACAATCGAAATGCATAAAGATTCAATCTACAAAGAAGATTCAGTTTTAATAATTGACGATTTAATAGCTACTGGAGGAACAGCTGATGCTGCTGCCAAAATAATCGAAATGTCAAAAGGAAAAGTAGCTGGCTTTATTTTTGTTATAAATCTTTTTGACTTAGGTGGATGTGATAATTTGATTAAGAAGAACTATAAGGTAGAAAATTTAATTAATTTCCCAGGACATTAAAAATCATTCAAATGATTTAATTCTATACCAAGATTTTTTCCCCATCATTGCATTTAATAAACCAAAAAATCTAGCAGAATATATAGCTTGTTTTTTTCTGTTATAAATTAAACTAAAAACTAACATTTTAAAAAAAGCTCTAATAAGTTTTCCATACATTAAAGAAAAGGCTTTTAAATAACCACTATGTTTTTTGTGATAATAAAAAGTAGACCACATCCAATGCCAACTTCTTATCACTTCTGCTTCTATTTCATATTTTGGATCCGTTGAGATTGAGCCTTTATAACCCAAATGCGTTATAAACAATTTTGAACAAGTAAATATTTTACCTCCATCAGAACTTATTCTTTTACAAAAATCTGCCTCCTCAAAATAAAGGAAAAAATTTTCATCAAAATTTGTATTGATATTATTTCTATCTAGTAACATTGAACATCCAACCACATAACCAACTTCTTTTAGAAAAAAATTATTAAATTTATCTTTATTTAAAGTTCCATCTAAATTTCCATGAGGTAAAAAAGCCGTTTCATCATTATAGGAAGGACCAATAACACTGAACTCTATATCTCCTTTTAAGTAAAATTCTAATTGATCAAAAAAATCCTTATTATATTCAACATCTGGATTAGATATTAGCACATAACGTGTCTTAACATTTTCAAGTCCAAGGTTATTAGCTGAACCATATCCTAAGTTTTTACCAGATAAAATTACCTCTACATTTTCATATTTTTTTTCAATTTTATTTTTATGAGAAGCATCATTTGAATTTTCAACATTTATAATTTTAATTTCTTTTTTTATAGAATTAATACAATTAAACAAAATTTCATCTTTTGTTTTATAAGTAACAATAATTACAGTTAATTCGTTTAGATTGCTCATTAGTAATTTTTTTAATATATAAAGTAAGTAAATATATATATAATTTAAAATAATGTTGAAAAAAAGAATTATTGTTACTGGAGGTCAGGGCTTTATAGGAAGTAATCTTGTTGAATTATTACTTAAAAAGAATTTTTTTGTTATCAATTTAGATAAAATAACTTACTCATCTAATTTTTATAACACAAAGGAATTTAAAAAAAATAAAAACTATAAATTCATTAGATGTGATATAAATAATAAAGCAAAAATTAAAAAAATTTTAAATCAGTTTAAACCCTTGTGTCTTTTTAACTTGGCCGCAGAGACTCACGTTGATAGGTCTATCGATGGACCTGAAAATTTTATAAAAAGTAATATTTTGGGTGTCTTTAACTTACTTGAAGCTTTCAAAGACTATTCAATTAAGAACCCAAGATCAAAATTAATTCATATTTCTACAGATGAAGTTTATGGGGATATTTTAAAAGGAAGAACTAGTGAAAGTTACGCTTATAAACCAAGTTCACCATATGCAGCCAGTAAAGCATCTTCTGATCATTTAGTTTATTCATATGTTAGAACTTATAAACTACCAGCTATAGTAACCAATTGTTCAAATAATTACGGACCAAAACAACATCCGGAAAAACTTATTCCAAAATTAATTTATAATATTTTAAAAAATAGAAATTTACCTATTTATGGAAAAGGATTAAATTCTAGAGAGTGGATTTATGTTTCAGATCATTGTGAGGCTCTTATTAAAATTTTCCAAAAAGGAAAAATTGGAAGTTTTTATAATATTGGCTCTAACATTAATAAAACAAATATAGAAGTTACAAAATCTTTATTAAAAATTGCAAGACAAAATATAAAGATCGGAAAAAATGTTAAAATAAAATTTATAAAAGATAGACCAGGTCATGATGTTAGATATGCTCTAAATAGTAGAAAAATTATTAAAGAAATAAAATGGAAGCCTAAGATTAATATCAAAAAGGGTATGAATTTAACTTTCAATTGGTATTTGAATAATATGAAATATTTCACGTCTGTAAGAAATAAAGATGCTACAAAAAGAATAGGTTTAAGAAAATAACTATTATTATGTTGCGCCATTTTCGATAATTGCATATCTACTTTTCTTTAATAACATTGTAATAAAATAATATTTTTAACTAAATTTTAAATTATGAAAAACATAACAATTCTAAAAACTAGACTAAAAGCTAGAATGAAAATAAATAGGCAAATTCTTAAAAAAGAAATAAAAAATTTTTTTGATTGGGTCAGAGGTGCTGAATTAGTCAGTTTAAAAGAATGTAATACAAATGAAGATCCGGTTAGACCCGAGCTAGATAATAAATTTAGAACAAGTTATGGAAGAAAAATTTACGGTGTTAAATATAAAGAACAAATCCATGCTGTTATGTGTTTTGCGTTTACGAACGAGATTCCAAAATCTGTTGAAGATTTAGATAAGTTAAGCAAAGATGCTTTTTTACAAAGTGCCCTGAGAGATCAAAAGGTTGGAAAAATAGCTATTGCCTATACTGTATGGTCTAAAAAAAAAGGTGGTGGAAAACTTATTGTAAAAGAAGTTTTTAAAATGATTAAAAAATCTAATCATTTAAATAGATTGGTAACACTTTCCCCTTTAACTGAGATGGCAACAAAATTTCATTTAAGAAATGGTGCAAAACTAATTCATAAAAATAAAACAACACAAAATTTTGAATATAAAAAATAAATTGAATCTAATAAATTAAATTTTGGTAGCGGGAAGTGGGATCGAACCACTGACCTCGGGCTTATGAGTCCCGCGCTCTAACCAACTGAGCTACCCCGCCATTAAATAATTTGTTTTATAATACTTTTTAATTTTATCACAATCAATTTTTTTCATTTAACCATTTATCCAGTATCATAATATTGGTTTCAGTTTCTTGTCTAGAAATACCAGGGTAATCTACTTCAGTTTTTTTATTCAATATTGAATTGCTTACTGCATTAATTTCAAAAGAAAAAATATTTGAAAAATCAAATTTATCCTGAAAAATCTCTTTATTGCCTACTTCTATTTTCATTGGTGAGCAGTGCCAACTATCATGAATTATCATGGAACCTTTGCTTCCAATTATTTTAGTACTCTTTCCTAAATTTTTTTTAAATGAACATCCTATTGATGAAATAAATCCATTAGAAAAATGAAGATTAGTATATGAGTCGATATCTACATTTGTTGATGACATTTCAACTTTTGAATTTTTTAGCTCTACATTCAGATTATCTAGACCTTTCAGTTTGGCGATTAAAATACTGAGAGAAGAAGGATAACAGCCTAGGTCTAATATACATCCACCTGCTAATGATTTGTCAAATAATCTACTTTTTTTATTAAATTTCAACCTCTTAAATCCAAAAATATTTCTTTTTTCTACTATATTAAATCCAAAATTAGACTCCATTGAAATTAATTCACCAATTACATTTTCATTAATAAGTGAAACAATTTTTTTTGTTTGAGGATGATAACGGTACATAAAACCTTCAGTAAAAAAAATATCTTTTTTATTTAAGATTTTATTTATTGTTCGCATATCCTCTAATGAAGATGTTGCAGGCTTTTCAGTTAATACTTTTTTATTTTTTTCTAAACATTTTACAATCCATTGAAAATGTAGATTGTGGGGCAATGCTATATAAATAACATCTATATCGCTACAGCTTATAAGGTCACCATAATTTGTAAAACAGTATTTTTCTTCAATATTAAATTTATTTTTAAACTCGTTTAATTTTTTTGGAGTTTGGCTAGAAATCCCCAAAAGTTTAGCGTTTTTTAAATTATTAAATCCTGAAGCAAACTCATTTGCAATTCTTCCTAAACCAATTATGCCCCAGTTGACCATCTAAAAATCTAACCAATTTTTATATTTATCTTTATTTTCTCTTAAATAATTTGGCAAAAGCTCAAATCCAATATTTTTTAATTCATACTCATACTTCCACTTATCTAAGTTTTGTTTATCTGCAAAATGATTATAAAAAACTTTTTTCTCTTTTATTTTTTTTTTTATATCTTCTAATGTTATCCCGCTAATATCAAACTCATCATGATGTCCAAAATTCCTCATTTTTTCGAATATTTCCTCGGGGGATTTAACATTTGTAAAATGCCAACCACCATCATCTATAATATCAACATTTGTATTTTTAAGTTCAGAAAAATAAGCATCTATTCTCCAAAAAGGGTATTTTTTGTTTTTAATATTTTTAAGCCATGAAAAAGATTTAAGATTTTTTTTTCTACAGGCTCTTGAACCAAACCAAGGCATTAATTCATATAACAGATTAAACTTATAATAGAAAAATAATTGTTTAAAAATAATTAAATTTTTTTTTGATTTTTTAAAAGATTCAGAATTAAGATTTGGGATTTCATCGTTATCACTAAGAATAATCAAATCATTATCATCAGCGTCTTTTATAGCATTTTTCATAAAGTTATAGGAAAGCTCTATTCTTTTTAAACTATTAATCCTTTTTAAATAAAAAGTCTTTTCTTCAGTAATCTTGTGAAGATTTGAGGGCTCATAGTCAATTACTTTATAAATAATTTTATCTTTAAACTTTGGATAATTATTAATATCAAAATTTAATTTTTTTTTGTTTCCACTATGAGAAAAAGTTGATTCTATAATTACAAATTTGTGTACATGTTCATTTAAAATGTTAAACCTTAAATCTAACATCATATCTTCAGAGTAGAAGGTCGTACAGTCGTATATATTCATTTTTAAATTTAGCTACTAAATGCTTATTTAACTATTTTTATATTAGCAACATAAAAAGCAAGAACAAAATATTGCAATAAAGCGTACAATGCAATTGGGGTAACATATGCAATATTACTAAATATTTGTGCACTAACTATAAAACCCATGGCACCATTTTGCAGTAAACATTCAACAGTAATTGATCTTTGTGAGTCTATTCCATCCACCATAAATTTAGTAAAAATTATTGATACAATTAATACGAAAAATAAAATTATTGGGGCAACAATACCCACGTACTCAAAGTATCCACCAAGATTCTTTCTTTCTTGAAAAACAGCAATAGATATTATTAATAGAAAAAGTATCATAGAAATTTTGTCAAATAACAAAACAATCCTTTGCTTAAATAGATTAAAGTAACGATTTGTTAAGATTCCAAGAATAGTTGGAATAGAAATTATTGTTAAAATTTGTAAACTTACTTTTTTTATATCAAAATTTTCTATTGGTTTATGCATTACAAGCTCAAATAGAACTTTCATCCCTAAGGGAATTGTAATTATACACAACAAACTACAAATTATAGTTATTGCAATTGATAGTGAAACGTTTCCATCCACAAGTCTTGTTGCATAATTTGACATAGTGGCCGAAGGTAATAATAAAAGCAAAAGTATTCCAATTTTTAATTCATCAGGCATAGGGTAAAAACTGACTATTAATAAACCTATTGCAGGTAAAAAAATTAACTGACAAACTAAACCAGCGATTAAATTTTTTGGGCTTTTTAATAATTCATAAAAATTAACAAAAGTTAATTTCAAACCTAAGGAATACATTATAAAAAATATAGCTATAGGTCCAACTAGTTTTACAAACTCCATTAATTTTATCCTTATTTAGAATTTTTATGATGTTATAGTATATGTAATTTTAATATAAAATATTAAATTTTATGAAAAGATGTATTTTATCTTTAATAATCTTATTTTTTCTATCTCAAAAAGTATTTGCTGATACTGTAAAGGTTATAGATGGAGATACGATAAAAATAGGGAATGAAAAGATTAGGTTTGGAGGAATTGATGCACCAGAACTGAAACAGACCTGTTTTAAAAATAAAGAAAAAATTTCATGTGGTATTCTAGCAAAAAATGTTCTTAAAAAAAAAATTGGTAAAGAAACACCTAAATGTATAAGTGAAGGAAAAGATGTTTACAAAAGAACTATAGCCGAATGTTTTATTAATGGAGAAAGTCTCTCAAAATTTTTGGTAAGTAACGGTTATGCTTTTGCCTACAGAAAATATTCAAGAAAATTTATTAAAGATGAAAGATTTGCAAAAAAAAATAGGCTCGGTTTGTGGTCGATGAAATTTATATTTCCTTGGGAATTTAGAAAATTATAGAGAAGCTATTATTCCTGTAACAACTACAACACCGCTGATGAAACCAAAAAGTACAACGTTCTCTTTTTTTTGTTTTCTCTCTTCCTCTCTAACTTTTGACATCAAGTTATTTATATCTACTCTACTAGGGATTTTTCTTTTTGAGATTGAATTTACTTCAATTTTATTTGGGGTCTCAAGATTATGTTTAGCTTCAGCTATATTTTCTCCACTCATAATTAAATTAATCATGGATATTAAAAACCTTCAAGTAATACATTAACCAAAATGGGTTTGACCCAAAATGGATTGTGTCCAGAATGGGTTTGATATATACATGTTGAGATTTATGAGAACTGAGATACCAAGTATATCAAAGCAGATAACCGAGGAGCAAGTCTTTCAGTCAATCAACAAAAATTTTGCTCAGCTTAATAATAATTGGTTCAATTTTCAATTAGAATGGCTAAGAGGAGCCTATTCAAGATTTAAAGATCAAGATAAATATTTAATCATCATCTATTTAGTCCAAAAAACAATGAATTTTTTTTCACAAAGTTTTATTAGGCTTGATTATGATAGTTATTATTTAAAAAGTAAAATTGAAATCTCCAATTTTAATATAATTAATATTTCAAAGGATCTTTTAATTACTAAAGAAACTGCACGAAGAAAAGTTTTAGAACTTGAAAAATTAGGTATTTTAAAAAGAGACAAAAAAAGAATAATTTTAGATAGAAATAAATTAGATTTTCAAAGACCAGGGCGTTCAATTGATGGCATATCTGCATTTTTATCTAAATTTACAGAAACTCTTTATATTGATGGTTATGTTGACAAAAAATATTCAAAAGAATTAATTCGAGATTATATACGTAAAAATTTTACTCATTGTTGGAAACTATTTTATGAAATGCAAATACCTTTAGTTTTAAGTTGGAAAAAAGCTTTTGGCGATTTTGAAACTTGGCACATCTGGGGAATTATAGTAACCCAAAATAGCTTTAAAAAATCAAATAATTTTAATCTACAAACAGATCGTGAGAAATATATAAAAGATTTGTTTTTAAAAACAGGAATTGGTATTAATGCAATGTCAATATCTGAATTATCTGGAATACCAAGGGCAACGGTTGTTAGAAAAATAAATAATCTTTTGAAAAAGAAATTAATAGTTATTGATAACAAAAAACTTTACCATCCAGGTAAAATTGAAATTAAAAAGTATGCAGATATTAATAAAAAAGTAATGCTACTATTGTCAGTATTTACTTGCAAAATAATCAATCTAATTCAATTAAACTAGGAAAATTTAATATTTTTGTCTTTTAGAGGCTTTAATTCTAAGGTCACTGGATACTTTTGTTTTTCAACTTCAATAAATAGTTTTTTGTTTTCAATTTCTTTTATTGAATTGCCTGAATTAATGTAACCAAAAGATATATTTTTTTTATAATTAAATGAATAATTCCCTGAAGTTGTTCGTCCAATTATTTTATCCTCCAAATAAATAGGTTCATCATGTAATAATAACGGTTCTCCAGGTTTAGAGTCTTTTAAAGAAAGCATTATAAATTGCTTTGTTGGTTTTTGATCCTTAATTTTTAATAAAGCATCTTTTCCTATGAAGTCTATATTTTTCTTAAAATTTACTGCAAAACTCAATCCTGCTTGGTACTGATTCTCTTCAGGTGAAATGTCATGACCCCAATGCAAAAAACCACTTTCCATTCTCATAATATCCATAGCATGCATACCGCAATTAGCAATTTTGTATTTATTTCCTTTTTCAACTATTGAATTATAAATTTTCTTTGCATCTCCAGTTTCTATATACAATTCATAACCTAGCTCTCCAACGTAAGATAGTCTCTGTGCCCATATTTTTGTATTCTCAATAGATATATATTTTGAATTGGCAAATTTAAAATTTTCATTAGAAAAATCATCTTTAGATAAATCTTGCATTAATGACCTGCTGTTTGGGCCAAATATTCCTAGAACACAATAATCATCTGTAACATCATTTAGTTGTAAATTATTTGGTAAATATTTATTTATATGAAATTTATCTCTCTCTCTTGTTGCAGCTGAACTTATAATTCTAAAGTAATTTCTATCTAAACAAACTATTGTCAAATCAGCTTCTATCCCTGCGTCTGGATTAAGCATTTGAGTATATGTGCATTTTCCAATTTCATTTTTTACATTTGCTGTACAAAGTTTTTGTAATTGCTCATGAGCATTTTCTCCTTTTAATTCAAATTTTGAAAAAGGAGTTAAATCATATAGTCCAATATTTTTTGTTGTATTTATAGTTTCAAACTCTGCAGATGGATACCAATTTTGATAATTGTAACTATAATTATATTCAGGTTTGTCATTATTAAGAGCAAACCACATTGCTCTTTCATATCCGCCCGATACACCAAAACACGCACCTGATTTTTTTAACTCTTCATGATAAGGATTGGTCATTATATTTCTTGATGTTTTATGTTGTTTAAAAGGCCAATGCATTCCATAAAGATCACCTAAAGTTTCTGTTATCCTTGTTTTTATAAATCCTAAATCTGAATGAAATTTTTGAAACCTTTTAATATCGTAACTAAAAATATCTTCATTAATATGGCCAGTCATCAACCATTCTGCGGTAACTTTTCCAACGCCTCCACCACTGCCAATTCCAATGCTATTTAAACCACAGCATACAAAAAAGTTTTTTATTTCTGGGACTTCTCCTAAAAGAGTATTGGTATCTGGAGTAAACGATTCAGGTCCTGCAAAAAATTTTCTTATGCCAGCAGTTTCTAAAACTGGAAATCTTTTAATTGCTGATTTTAAATATGGTTCAAAATGCTCAAAATTTTCAGGAAACTCTCCAAAAGAAAAATCCTCAGGAACTAAATTTGTCTTATTAAAAGCAGCAATTGATTTACCTTCAAAAATTCCAACTAAAATTTTTCCTGCATCTTCTTTAATGTAGGTTCTATTATCGAAATCTCTTATAACTGGTAAAGTTTTTGAAAGATTTTCTATAGGTTCAGTAATAATATAAAAATGTTCTGCTGGATAAAGTGGAATACTTACTCCTACCTTTTCTCCAATTTGTCTAGACCACATCCCACAAGCCAAAACTATATATTCACAATCAATTTGTTGTCCGTTAACTTTTACTCCAGAGATCTTTCCATCCTTTGTTAAAATTTCTTCCAGAGGAGATTTTTCAAAAATTTTAGCTCCCTCTTTTCTTGCTGCTTTAGCAAGCATATGAGTAACACCTGAAGGATCAGCCGCACCATCACCTGGCATTAAAATACCTCCAATTATTTCATCGGTATTAATAATTGGATATTTTTTTTTAATTTGTTCTTTATCTAAAATTCTTACATCAACGTCATAAAGTTGTGCGGTAGTTGCTTGTCTTTGAAGTTCTTGCCATCTTCCTTTATTTTGTGCAATAGAAAGTGCACCATTTAACCTTAATCCTGCAGAGTGATCAACTTTCTTTTCAAGTTCCTTATATAAATCCAATGTATATTTTCTTATTTTGGTTATTGCTGCAGTCGGTCCTAGTTGACTAACAAGGCCCGCTGCATGCCAAGTTGTACCTGATGTCAACTGATCTCTCTCTAGAAGAATGGTGTCCTTCCAACCAAATTTTGCTAAATGATAAGCAACAGAGCAACCTATCACACCACCTCCTACAACTACTACTTTACAGCTCTGAGGAAATTTTTCGTTCATTAGCTTTGATGAGTTAGAAATGAAATTTAAAGCATTTGTAAACCAACGCCAGTTTTGGGGTAAGTATATAAATTATAATTTGCTGTTAATTCTTGTCCAGCTTTTATATCTTTTGCTGCAACCATAAAAAAGTATTTTGCATCAGGTTTTTCTTGTAAATTAAAAAATACATTTTCTCCATCATTATCATTTCCAGGAAATTTTTTTGTATTAGAGTCAACATCCAATATATCTCCAAATTTAAGTTTTGGTAGAGAGTCTGTTACCATTCTTACGACTGTTGGGACATCGGAGTGGTTATAAAATCCTCCTAAGGGTGTTCTAATATATTTATTTTCAAATTGTTCATCCCTTATATGTGTTACTCCTATAAATGTATTTTTTTTTATATCCACGGATGTAAATAAGCCTAATCCCTCTATAGGAGAATTTTTAATTGTTAATCCATCTGGTAAAGGTCTATACATTATAATATCGCTTCCTTTGGAGATAAAAATTTATGTCCGAAAGTATCAGCAACTGCTTTGTATGTGACGCTTCCCTTGTGAACATTTAATCCAGCAAGAAAATTTGGATCATTGGTTAATGCTTTTTTATAACCGTCTTTTGCTAATTTAGATAAAAATGGCAATGTTGCTTTATTCAACGCCAGCGTCGAAGTTCTAGGCACGCCTCCTGGCATGTTAGCAACACAATAATGAACTATGTCATCAACAATATAGGTTGGGTCTGCATGTGTAGTTGGTTTACTAGTTTCAACACATCCTCCTTGATCAATTGCCACATCAACTATCACAGAACCTCTTTTCATTGCTTTCAACATTTTTTTAGTTACTAACTTTGGAGCCTCAGCTCCTGGAATTAAAACACCTCCAACTAACAAGTCGCATTCAGAAATTAGTTTATCTAAATCAACTTTATCACTATGTTGAGGTATGATTTTATCACCAAACATCTCAGTTAATTGTTTTAATCTTGCCTCAGATTTATCCACTATATGAACTTTTGCTTGTAAACCTGTGGCTATAATTGCCGCATTCTCACCTACTACACCACCACCAAGAATAACTACGTTACCTGGTTTTACACCTGGTGCACCGCCCAACAATAAACCTTTTCCCTTTTGATTTTTTTCTAAACAATGTGCTCCTGCTTGAACTGACATTCTTCCAGCAACAGCACTCATAGGAGCTAATAAAGGAAGTCTTCCATTGTTATCGGTAACTGTCTCATAGGCTATACAAACACTTTTTGAATTTATTAAACCTTGTGTAAGCTCTTTAGCAGCAGCAAGATGAAGATAAGTGAAAACAATTTGGTTTTCTTTAATCATCTTTACTTCATTTGATAAAG
>CACFNI010000002.1 GCA_902567765.1 uncultured Pelagibacteraceae bacterium
CGCAATCTAAATTTTTTAAAGAAGAATATTCTGTTACCAATCTTACTGATAGAATGGGCATGAGATTAAAGGGATCAATCTTAGAAAATATAAAAAGTACTAATATAAAATCAGAAGGGTTAATTAAAGGAGTAATTCAAGTACCCGCTGATGGCAATCCAATTATATTACTAAATGATCATGGGACTATCGGTGGTTATCCTAAAATTGCAGTAGTTATTTCTGCTGACCTAGATAAAGTTTCACAACTTACTCCAAATACAAAAATTAAGTTTGAAGAAGTAAGTCTTGAAGATGCTGAAAATATATTTAAAAATTATTTAACTGAAACAAATAAATATTTAAATGAAATTAATTAGAAGTCTTCCTGGGCCTGTACTTGTGTTTTTAGGTGCTTTTTCCCTAAGCTTTGGAGGATTGATAATAAAATCCTTTGAGGGCTCAACTCAGTGGCAAATTCTATTTTGGAGAACTGTATTTTTTTTATTAGTCATTTCTATTTATTTATTAATTACTTACAAAAAAAATATTTTTAAATCATTCTATGATTCAGGTATACCAGGCTTTTTTGGGGGACTAATTTTATCTTTTGGTTTTTGTGGATATGTATTTGCCATGTACAATACAACTGTTGCAAATACAAATTTTATAATACAAACTCAAACGATTTTCCTTGCAATATTTGGATATTTTTTTTTAAAAGAAAAAATTTCAAAAGTTACTTTAACCTCAATTATTTTAGCTATATCTGGAATTATATTAATGGTTGGAAATACATTGTCGCCAGGCCAAATGTTTGGAAATATAGCTGCCTTTTCGATGCCGATTTCTTTTGCTGTTCTAATACTTGTTATAAGAAAATATCCAAGTATTGATATGGTGCCTTCTCAATTTATTGCAGGTATATTTGCTCTAATAATTGGTTATCTGATGTCTGGAAAGATTCTTATATCTTATCACGATATTTTTTTAGGATTTCTTGCAGGTTTTTTTCAGCTTGGTTTTGGATTTATTTTCATAACAATAGGAGCTCAACGAACGCCTTCAGCAATGGTTGGAATTATAATGTTAACAGAAGCTGTTTTTGGACCTTTGTGGGCCTGGTTATTTATCAACGAACAACCACCGAATGTAGTTTTAGCAGGAGGGACAATTGTAATAATTGCAGTATTAATGCAATTTTTGCATCAATACAAACTGAGCAAATGAAAATAGCAGTTATTGGATCAGGTATCTCAGGATTAAGCGCATCATATTATCTATCAAAAAAATTTAAGGTAGACTTATTCGAAAAAGAAGATCGTTTTGGGGGACATTCTTATACTCTTAAAATTTTATATGATCAAAAAAATAAAAAACACATAAATGTTGATATAGGATTTATTGTTTTTAATGAAAAAACGTATCCAAATTTAATTAATTTTTTTAAAGAACTAGGCGTAGAATATGAAAAAAGTGACATGTCTTTTTCAGTGTCGGTTGAAAATACGAACATAGAGTATTGTGGAAGAGGAATTAAGGGAGTTTTTTCTAATACAGAAAATATATTAAATCTAAATTTTATAAAAATGTTTTACGAAATAATCCGTTTTTACAATAAATGTGAAAAAATGGATATAGATAAAATTAAAAACATTACTCTAAATGAATATTTAACTAAAGAAAAATTATCAAGCTACTTTATTTATTATCATTTGATACCTATGGTTTCTGCAATTTGGTCAATGCCACCAAAAGAAATAAAACAAATGCCGTTAAAGTTTTTCATTATTTTTTTTAAAAACCACGGTTTATTTAAAATTAGAAAAAGACCTCAATGGTTTACAGTCAAAAATAGAAGTAAAAATTATGTTGATAAAGTGCTTAATAAAATAAGTGGTGAATACTATAAAAATTATCATATAAACAAAGTTATTAGAAATAAAAATAATGTAAGCATTTACTACGGAGATGAAAATGAGTTTTTTAATTACGACAAGGTAATAATGGCAACGCATGCTGATCAAGTGTTAGATTTAATTCAAAATCCAAAAGAAGATGAAATTAAAATTTTAAGAAATTTTAAATATAAAGAAAATCTTGCATTTATACACTCAGACGAAAAAGTTATGCCTAAAAATAAAAAAAACTGGTGTTCATGGAATTCTTCAATTGATGATGACAATTTAAAAAAAAGTTCCGTAACATATTGGCTTAACCTATTGCAAAATTTAAATATAGATAAAAATATTTTTTTAACAATTAATCCTTCTCAAAAAATCTCGGAGGAAAAAATTTATAAAAAGATAACTTTTACACATCCATATTATGATGAAGAAACTTTAAATAATCAGAAACTTCTTAAATCATTACAAAACAAAGAAAATATTCTTTTTTGTGGAAGTTATTTTGGTTATGGGTTTCATGAGGATGGAATAAAATCATCTTTAGAAATGATTAAATATATTAATGTTTAAAGAATCTTCCATTTACTCTGGTCAAGTTATTCACAAAAGATTTAAACCTAAGGTGCATTTTTTTAAATATAAAGTTTTCTCTCTTTTGATAGATTTATCAGAAATACATTTGATTTCTAAAAAGATTTTGTTTTTTTCATATAACAAATTTAATCTAATTAGTTTTTTTGATAAGGATCATGGTGATAGAGATGGGTCAAATCTTGAAGAGTGGGTAATAAACAATCTAAAGGTACATAATATTGCTATCGAAAATATCAAAATTAAACTTTTATGTTATCCAAGAATATTTGGATACGTTTTTAACCCATTAAGTATTTTTTTTGTTTACAATAATAAAAATTCATTAATTTCTATACTTTACGAGGTCAAAAATACATTTGGAGAACAGCATACATATGTTTTTAAAGTGGAAAACGAAGAAAAAGTAATTGAGAATAATTGTAAAAAAAAATTCTTCGTTTCTCCATTTATGGATTTAGAATCAACTTACTATTTTAAAATTTTATATCCTGGAAGTAAATTGTCGGTTGTAATTGATCAGAGAGATAAAGAAGGAAAATTGTTATTTGCTTCACAAGATGGTGACAGAATAGATTTTTCCTCTAAAAATCTGATTTTTTCTTTCTTAAAGCATCCTTTTATGACTTTAAAAATTATAACGGCGATACATTTTGAGGCATTAAGATTATGGACAAAAGGCATTAAGTTAGTAAAAAAAAAAATCAAAATAAAAAATAACATAACTTTTGAAAAGTAAAATGAATTTTATTGCTGACAAAATTGTCTTCACCTCATTAAAAAATATGAAATTAGGTTTTATAAATGTAACTAATTATAATGGGCAAAAGTTTTATTTAGGAAATAAAAATTCAATAAAAAGGGCTAGTTTAGTAATAAAAAAAAAGAGTTTTACATTAGAAGTAATATCTAAGGGCAGTGTGGGGCTTGCAGAGTCATACATGCGAGGAGATTTTGACACTGATAATTTAACAAATTTAATAGAAATATTAGCTGACAATATTGGAGCAGTTCATAAATTTGCAGGAATAATGGATGCACCATTAATTAATTATTTTAAAAATTTTGTTTTTAAAAATACAAAAAAAAGAAGTAAAGAAAATATTTCAAAACACTACGATCTTGGTAATGAATTTTTTTCACTTTGGCTTGACAAAACCTTGACTTATTCAAGTGCAATTTTTGAAAGCGAAAAAAACAATTTAGAGGAAGCACAACTATATAAATACAAAAAACTATCTAATTTAATTAAACCTAAATCAGGAGATAAAATGCTTGAGATAGGATGTGGCTGGGGAGGTTATGCAGAATTTATAGGAAAAAATTTTGATGTAAAATTAGATTGTATAACAATTTCAAAAAAACAATATGATTATGCCAAAGAAAGAATCTCTAAAAACGGTTTAAACGAAAAAATTAATATTGAAATGTTAGATTATAGGGATGTTAAAAAAAAATATAATTCTATAACCTCTATTGAAATGATAGAGGCTGTAGGTCAAAACTATCTTAAAAAATATTTCCAAAAAATAAAAGAGAGCTTAGTAGATAATGGAAAAGCAGCGATCCAAGCAATAACCATTGATGATAATCTATACAATCGCTATAAAAAAAAAGAGGACTTTATTCAAAAATATATTTTTCCTGGTGGTTTTTTACCTAGTAAAAATAGTTTAATAAGTTTATCAAAGGAAACAAATCTTATTTTTGAAGAGAGCACTTCATATGGATCTCATTATTCCAGTACATTAAATTTATGGAGAGAAGAATTTTCGAAAAAATGGGAACAGATATCAAGCCAGGGGTTTGATTTAACTTTTAAGAGAATGTGGAACTTCTACTTGTCTTATTGTGAGGCAGGATTTAAGTCCAAAAATATCGATCTAATTCAATTTTCATTATCTAATAAATAGACATTTATGCGAATAATATTTAGTATACTTACATTATTTTTATTATTTGGATGCTCAAATAACACTATGAAACCAACAGATTTTAAAGATCAAAAGCCAAGATTAATTATAGAGGAATATTTGACCGGCAATGTTAAAGCTTATGGTATTTTGCAAAATAGATCTGGAAAAGTTACTAGACAGTTTACTGCTGATTTAGATGGCAAATGGGATGGTCAACAATTAATTCTCGATGAAAAATTTAATTGGAATGATGGTGAAATCCAAACTCGACAGTGGAAAATTAATAAAATTGATGAACATAATTATGAAGGAACGGCTAGTGATGTTGTTGGAACCGCTAAAGGTTTTTCATATGGTCCTGCTTTTAAGTTTGAATATGTTTTGTTAGTTCCTGTTAAGGGAAAAGAAATTAAAATTACCTTTGATGACTGGATTTTTAAGCAAGATGAACGAGTTGCAATAAACAGAGCAACAATGACAAAATTTGGTTTTAAAGTAGCAGAATTAACAGTTATGTTTGTTAAAAACTAATCAACTATTTTTTTCATACCTTTTTCTACAATTCTAAAATACAAACCATTAGGTATTACTTTTAAAACTTTCATTATGGACGTAAAAGATTTAGGGAAATGAATTTCAAAACTTTTACTTTTAGTTAAACCTTTAAACATCTGTTCAGCAGCAAATTCAGCAGATTTAATCATTGGCATTGGGAAATCATTTTTATCAGTCATAGGAGTTTTAATAAAACCAGGGCTTATAAGAGAAACTCTTACATCATGCCTTTTTAAATCAAAGTACAAACTCTCTGCAAAACTGCTAAGTGCTGACTTCGAGGCGCAGTATGCACCTGCAGCAGGCAATCCTCTATATCCTGCCACCGAGGAAACAATTGAAATATGCCCAGATTTTCTAGATTTATAATATTCATAAACTGAGTTGATTGAGTTTACTGTACCAAAAAAATTTACTTCCATTATTTTTTTTACTTTTTCCAAATTCAAAGTTTTCTCAGATTTAGGATCATGAATTCCTGTTGAAAAAACAGATATATCTATATCGCCTAACTTTTTTTTTATTTCTTCGAATACCGATTTGCATTTTTCACTATCTGTAACATCTAATGGAAAGTAACTAATGTTTTTTTGACTTTTAGAAATTTCCTTTAATAATTCTTCTCTTCTAGCAGATATAGCTACATGCCAACCCTCTTGAGAAAATTTAATTGCTAAAGCTTTTCCAATTCCACTACTAGCACCTGTAATCCAAATAGTTTTATTATTCATGATATCTTGATGTATAATACTTTTATGCTTAAAAATAAATTTGTATCTTTTGTTCTTTTTGTTGCAGTAACTTTTTTAGCGTCTTTCATAGGACGTTTTGCGACAATATCATCAAAAGAACCTTGGTATTCCTCTCTAAATAAATCTTTTTTAACTCCTCCTGATTGGATATTTGCTCCAGTTTGGACAACTCTTTATCTATTTATGGCAATTGCGATCTGGCATGCTTGGCATAAAAATAAAAAAAATTTTAATTTGGTCTTTATTTATATTACTCATCTATTTTTTAATACAACTTGGAGTATAGTTTTTTTTGTATACCATAGTATTTCTGTCGCATTAATAAATTTAATAATAGTAATACTTTTTATAATATATTTGATTTTAAGATATAAAGATCTGAGCAAACTTAGCTTTTACTTAATGATTCCATATTTACTTTGGAGTTGTTATGCCTTAATCCTAAATCTAACCTTACTTATTTTAAATTAAAATGGATGATGTTGTTATAATAGGCGGTGGAATTATAGGTGCAGCAACGGCATATTTTTTGTCGAAAGAGGGACGCAAAGTTAAAGTCATAGAGCGAGACCCCACATATAAAAATGCATCATTTCCTTTATCTCTTGGAGGTTTTAGAAGACAATTTTTTCAAAAAGAAAACATTCTGCTTGGAAAATTTGCGAGAGAGTTTATTTATGAAATTCCTAATTTATTAAAAACAGATAAAAATCCAAATCCTACAGCAAGTATGGTTCCAAATGGATATTTGCTTTTATTTGGCCCTGAACATGCAGAAGAACAATATAAAGCTTTAGAAAATCACAAAGCATGTAACGCTGGTACTAAGAATATTAGGGGCAGTGAACTAAAAAAAATTTTTCCTTATATTAATGAGGAAGGAATTGAGACTGCAACATATACTGATGATAAAAATGAGGGATGGATTGACCCATTTTTATTTCATAGCGCTTTAAAAAGTAAAGCTATAGAGCTAGGCGCAGAGTTTGTAAAAGGTGAAGTCAAAAGTATAAATGAAATTAAAGCTAAAACTATAGTTTCTGCTGCAGGGTGCTGGACGAAAGAACTGCTTAGTGATATTCCTGTAGTTCCACAAAAACATACAGTCTTTAGAGTAAAATGTCCTAAACATATTCCTGAAATGCCTCTGACTGGTGATTTAACCACAGGCGTTTATTGGAGACCAGAGGGTAAAGAATATTTGGCCGGATCCCCAAAATCTATTTTTGATGCTGAAGATCTAGAACCTGCTTGGAATGATTTTGAAGAACTTGTTTGGCCAGCTTTAGCAAAAAGAATTCCTGCTTTTGAAGAACTTAAATTAACTGGTGGTTGGGCAGGATATTATGATTGCAATAGACTTGATAACAATGCAGTAGTTGGAAAACATCCAAAATATGAAAATGTTTATATGGCATCAGGTTTCACCGGAAGAGGATTAATGCAAGCCCCAGGAATTGGAAGAGCATTAACAGAACTTATAACGACAGGATCGTATCAATCGATTGATATAAGCTGCTTTGGAGTAGAAAGAATTTTACAAAAAAATGCAAGACACGAACCTTACGTTCTTTAGATGAGCAAAATCTATAATTTTTTTCCACTTTCAATTTATAGAGGAAAAATTGAATTACCTGAAAACACAAAAAAAGATATGGTAAAAGAAATAATTTCTATGAAAGAGACATCTGATCAGGGTTTAAAACCATCACAAAATGCTTGGACAGGGGACACACATGGATACGAGTATTTATTTCAAAATAAAAAATTTGAAACTTTTTATAAAGAGGTTGAAAAACACGTAATTAAGTATATGGATCACTTTGAGTTAGATGTAAGTAAATTAGACTTTTATTTTCAAAGATCATGGGCAACATTATCTAATTCCAAAGAACACATTTCACCACATGATCATTCACAATCAAACTTATCTTTTGCATATTATCTTAAAAAACAACCTGGAGACTCTAAATTAGTTTTAGTAGACAAAAGCAAACATAATGAATTTATTCCACAGTTGTTTACCTCTCCATCTGTCAATAGAAATAAAATTTTTAAAAAAAGAACACTTACCAATACACCCAGGATTAATATTGAAGCTGAAGAAGATGATATAGTTATATTCCCATCAAAAACATTACATGGAACCGAAAAAAACATTAATAATAATGAAAGGATATCAATTTCAGCAGATATATCTGTTTTAGCAAAAGAATCTAAAAATTTAGAACATTTAACCCCACCATTCTCTGAATGGAAAAAATTTAATAAATAATGAAAAACAAAAAAAAAAGATCTTCAAAATCTGCTGAAACAATACTTGTAGGCTGGAGAAAATTGATGCCTTTTTATTATGCTGCTGCTATTATAATAGTATTTTTAATAGCATTTTTTGCATGAGTGATAAAAAAAAAGAACCAATCCAGCCTGTAATGGGTACAAAAGTTCCGCGATATGCTGGCCCAAATACATTTGCTAGATTGCCAGAGCTCAGAGAAGTCGAGTATTGCGATGTTGCTATTGTCGGAATTCCATTTGATGCTGGGACAAGTTATAGACCAGGAGCAAGATTTGGTCCTCAGAGCATTAGACAGGCATCTAGACATTTAAGAACTAATTATCATCCAAATTATGATGTGGAGCCTTTTAAAGTACAACAGGTTGCAGACGCTGGTGATATAGCTTGTAATCCGTTCAGTATAGAGGAGGCGATAAAACAAATCGAAGATGGCGCAACAGATTTATTAAATAAAACTGGTGGCATTATTAGCATGGGTGGTGATCATACAATTGCTTTTCCTTTATTAAAAGCAGTCAATAAAAAAAATAACGGTCCAGTTGCTCTAGTTCATTTTGATGCTCATTTAGATACCTGGGATACATATTTTGGAGCACCATATACTCACGGAACTCCATTTAGAAGAGCTAGGGAAGAAAACCTTTTTTTAGATGACGCATCTATGCATGTAGGAATTAGAGGACCACTTTATAGTAGAAATGATTTAAAAAATGATGCAAGTTTTGGTTTTAAAATAATTCATTGTGATGAATTCCAAACTGAGGGAACTGGTAAAATTGCAGAAAGAATAAGAAAAAGAGTTGGAAATAATCCATTATACCTGTCCATAGATATTGATGTTTTAGATCCAGCACATGCACCAGGTACAGGCACTCCAGAAATAGCAGGTATGACGACAAGAGAAATTGTAAATGTATTGAGAGGCCTTTCAGGTTTAAACTTAATTTCTGCTGACGTAGTTGAAGTTGCACCGGCCTACGACCACGCAGAAATAACATCTTTAGCTGCTGCAACTATAATTTATGAAATAACAAATTTATTTGCAAATAAAAAACTTTAGGTTAAATTCCTCAAATGTTAGATAAAAAGAATTTTTATATCGATGGTAAATGGGTTTCTCCAATTGAACCAAGAGCTTATAAAGTAATTGACCCATCAAATGAAGAACCATGTGCTGAAATATCACTAGGTGGAAAAAAAGATATAGATAAAGCTGTCAGTGTTGCAAAAAAAAGCGTTTGAGACCTGGGCCTTTTCAAAAAAAGAAGAAAGATTAGATCTCTTGGAAAAATTATATTCTGTTTATAAAAAACGATGGGCAGAAATGGCTAAACTAATTACTCTAGAAATGGGAGCGCCGATGAAATTTTCTACAGAAATGCAGGCTGCAACAGGTGCAAGTCATATTAAATCTTTTAAAAATATTTTGAAAGATTTTAAATTTGAAAAAGATTTAGGGGATGAAAAAAATAATCAAAAATTACTATATGAGCCAAAAGGTGTATGCGCCTTAATAACACCTTGGAACTGGCCAATAAATCAGGTGAATTTAAAAGTAATTCCAGCACTAGCCTCAGCATGCACTGTCGTACTAAAACCATCAGAGATTGCACCTTTATCATCAATGCTGCTTGCAGAAATGATTGATGAAGTTAAGTTTCCTCCTGGGGTATTTAATTTAGTTAATGGAGATGGTGAAATAACTGGTGATGCTTTAACCAGTCATCCAAATATTGATATGATTTCATTTACTGGATCAACAAGAGCAGGGGCATTAATTTCTAAAAATGCTGCAAAAGATTTTAAGAGAATAAGCTTAGAATTAGGTGGAAAAGGAGCGAATATTATTTTTAAGGACGCAGATGCGGATGCTGTAGCGAGAGGTGTTCAAAGATGTTTTAGAAATTCCGGACAATCTTGCAATGCTCCTACAAGAATGTTAGTTGAAAAATCAATTTATAGCCAAACAGTAGAAAAAGTAAAAGAATTAGCCGATAATACAAAAGTAGATTCTCCATTAAAAGATGGTGATCATATTGGTCCTGTAGTTTCAGAGGTACAATTTAATAAAATTCAAAATTTAATTCAGAAGGGCATAGACGAAGGTGCAAAATTGATAGCGGGTGGGACTGGAAAACCACAAGGTTTAGAAAAGGGATATTATGTAAAACCCACTGTTTTTGCTGATGTAAATAATAAAATGGAAATAGCAAGAACTGAAATTTTTGGTCCTGTTTTGTCAATAATTCCTTTCGAAAACGAGGAAGATGCAATATCAATTGCAAACGATACTCCATACGGGTTAACAAACTATATTCAAACCCAAGACAAAGAAAAAATTAAAAGAGTTGCCAGAAAACTAAGATCTGGAATGGTAGATGTGAATGGAGTTGGAATTGCTGTAGCTTCACCTTTTGGAGGATATAAGCATTCTGGCATTGGTAGAGAAGCTGGAACTGAAGGTTTAATAGAGTTCTTAGAAGTTAAAACTGTGGGTGGTTGGAACTAATTGCTGCTTGATTGTTTATTAATTCCTTCAAGAAGATTTAAACATTTTTTTAACTCGTCTAATTTTATGTACTCGTCAACTTTGTGAGCTTGTTCTATAGAGCCAGGGCCGCATACAACAGTACTAATGCCGATTTCTTGAAACAAACCAGCTTCTGTTCCAAATGAAACCACTTCTCTAGAATTATCTCCAGTTATGCTTGAGATTAATTCGCATGCTTCAGATTTTTCATGTCGATCAAATCCTATTATTTCTCCAATAATTTCTTTTCTAATAGATGACTTCGGATAAGTTTTTTTCATTTCTGGTAATAATTCTTCATTAACAAACTTATCTATTTCGGTGTTTACAAACACTCCATCTTCTTTTATTACAGGTCTTAGTTCCCAATCAACTCTACATCTATCTGCAATCACATTTCTTGCTATCCCACCTGAAATCCCACCTATCTGAAGCGTTGTGTATGGAGGGTTAAAGATAGAGTTTTTGGGAGTTTTGTCTTTAAGAATTTTTCTAATCTTTAAAAGTTTGTCTATAAATCTTGCAGCATACTCAACAGCGTTGACACCTTTATCAGGCGCAGAACCATGACCAGCTAAACCTTCAAAATGTGTTGTATACTCATAACATCCTTTATGTGCATCAATAATTTTCATGTTTGTTGGTTCTCCAACAATACAAATTCCATTTTTGATACCTTTTTTTTTTAATTCTTTAATTAAAATAGGAGCTCCCTGGCATGCAGTTTCTTCATCAAATGTAAAAGAAAAATGTATATCTCTATCTAAATCAGATTTTGAATAAATAGGCGCATAAGCTAGTGTACATGCAATAAAACCTTTCATATCACACGAACCTCTACCATAAAGTTTGTCATCTTTTATAGTTGCCTTAAAAGGATCTGTTGACCAGCTTTTTGAAACTGGGACAACATCAGTATGACCTGATAAAATTATTGGAGTCTTTCCATTAGGTTTTTTAGCTTTGATTGTAGCAAATAAATTAACTCTTTTTTTTTCTTTATCATAAGTTTTAAAAGAGTCAGCTCCTAAGTGTTTTAATATTTTATCACAGTAATCAATTAACGAATTATTATCTTCTCCCGAAATGGTTTTAAATGCTATTAAATCAGATAATATTTTTATTGAATTTTTATACAATGTTTCTAAATTATTTTCTGTACTCATAATTAATTTCAATTATATATTAAAATCATGAAAGAACAAATAACCTACGATATATTTGATAAAGTAGATATACGACTTGGTACGGTAATATCGGTAAAAAAAAATGAAAAAGCTAGAAAACCTTCGCTAGTTATTGAAGTAGATTTTGGAGATGAAATAGGAATAAAACAATCATCTGCTCAAATTACGCATTATTATAATGAGGAAAATTTAATGGGAAAACAAGTTATTGGTGTATGTAATTTTCCTGAAAAAAATATAGCTGGTGTTAAATCACAAGTGTTGATACTTGGATCTATAGATAAAGAGGGAAAAGTAACTTTGGTTCATCCATCTCAAAAAGCTGAAAACGGTTTACCAGTAGCTTAACTTAATGCATCCAGAGCTTTTGTCGTTATCATTATTTATGCTTGGTACAAGCTGTTCACCAGGTCCAAATAATATAGTAGCGTCCTATTCAGGTTTTAATTTTGGAGTAATAAAAACCTTTCCACATATGTTAGGTGTAATTTTTGGATTTACTTCCGTAGTATGTGTATTAAATTTTGGTTTAATTAATATCTTTAAGCTTTATCCATTAATTCAGGAGATACTGAAAATTTCAGGATCAATTTTTTTAGTATACTTAGCTTATAAAATAGCGTTCTCTAAAAATATAAAAGAAAACAAAAAAGAAAATCCAGTTAAATTTTTAGAAACATTTTTTTTTCAATTTTTAAATCCCAAAGGAGTTATTGTTGCAATAATAATTGTTTCTACCTATGTGGAAAGTGGAACTAATTTTGTTAATTATTCATTTTGGGTTATTCTAGTCTCATTCATTTGTGCGTTAATAAGTATTACTTTTTGGACCTTTGTTGGTAAATTTTTTAGAAGATTTGCGACAAATGAGAAATTTATTAAGGTATTTAATTATGTTATGTCATCTCTCTTATTGGCTTGCATTGTAACATTTTATCTATAATTTTGATTCATAATTTAGCCGAAATAAATTATAAAATATAAATTTATGAAACCAGGAAATAAAAATTCTTATAAATCTTTAAAAATAATAAATATTAATGAGAAAAATTATAAATATTATTCTTTAGTTGAAGCAGAAAAAAATGGATTAAAAGATATTTCAAAATTACCAAAATCATTAAAAGTTCTTTTAGAAAATTTGCTTAGATATGAAGATGATTTGTCAGTAACTAGGAATCAAATAGAGGCAATAAAAAATTGGATTAATGAAAAAAAATCAACAACAGAAATTGCTTATAGACCAGCAAGAGTTTTACTACAAGACTATACTGGAATACCTGCGGTTGCAGATTTAGCAGCGATGCGTGAGGCTGTTAAAGAAAAAAATAAAGACCCAAATACTATTAATCCACTATCCTCTGTAGATTTAGTTATAGATCATTCAGTGCAAGTAGATCAATCTGCTAAGTCTGATTCATTTGAAAAAAACGTAGATATAGAATTTAAGAGAAATGGAGAAAGATATTCTTTCTTAAAGTGGGGACAGCAAGCTTTTAATAATTTTCGAATAGTCCCACCGGGTACAGGAATTTGTCATCAAGTAAATTTAGAGTATCTATCAAAAGTTGTTTGGTCTGAAAAATATAATAACGACGAGTATTTATTTCCTGATACTTTAGTTGGTACTGATAGTCATACAACAATGGTTAACGGATTATCAGTTCTTGGGTGGGGAGTTGGTGGAATAGAGGCGGAAGCAGGAATGCTTGGTCAACCTATTTCAATGTTGATTCCAGAAGTAATTGGTTTTGAGTTTAAAAATAAAATGCCCGAAGGCACAACAGCTACTGATTTAGTTTTAACGGTTGTAAAAATTTTGAGAGACAAAGGTGTTGTAGGAAAATTTGTTGAATTCTATGGTGATGGTTTAAAAAATTTAACACTTGCTGATAGAGCTACTATTGCAAATATGGCACCAGAGTATGGAGCAACATGTGGATTTTTTCCAATTGACGATGAAACTTTAAAATACTTAAGATTTTCAGGACGAGACAAACATTCAGTTAAAATAGTAGAAAAATATGCAAAAGAACAAGGTTTATGGGCAAGCAACAATATTGAATTTACTGATACTGTATCGCTCGATATGTCTTCACTTGTGCCAACAATATCTGGTCCGAAAAGACCTCAAGATAAAGTTTTATTAAATGAAGCATCATCTGAATTTAAAAAAGTGTTCAAAAATACTACATCTAGAAACAAGAAAAATATTTCTAATGTGGAAGGTACAGATTATGAAATAAAAGATGGTTCCATATTAATTGCAGCAATAACATCATGTACAAATACATCTAATCCTAATGTTTTAATTGGCGCAGGACTTCTTGCAAAAAAAGCAGTTGAGTTGGGTTTAAAAGCAAAACCATGGGTAAAAACTTCATTGGCTCCAGGGTCACAAGTAGTTACTGATTACTTAGAAAAATCTGGGCTTAACAAATATCTAGATGAACTCGGTTTTAACTTAGTTGGTTATGGATGCACAACATGTATTGGAAATTCTGGGCCTTTACCTGAAAAAATTGTAGAGGCGATTGAAAAAGAAGATTTATATGCCGTATCTGTTTTATCTGGGAACAGAAACTTTGAGGGCCGAATATCCCCACATATAAAAGCAAATTATCTCGCTTCACCCCCACTTGTTGTAGCTTATGCATTAGCTGGTCATATGGAGGTAGATTTATACAAGGATCCTTTAGGAAAAGATAAAAATGATAATGATATTTATTTAAAGGACATCTGGCCATCAAATCAAGAAATAGAAAAAACTTTAAGAGAAGCATTAAATCCTGAAATGTTTATCAAAAGATACTCAAATGTTTCTGAAGGACCTTCTCAATGGCAACAAATTAAAACAGAAAAAAGTAGCATTTATAATTGGGATCAAGGTTCAACTTATGTAAAAAAACCGCCCTTTTTTGAAAACTTACCGGACGAACCAGAGGGTTTTAAACAAATAAAAGATGCAAGACCGTTATTAATCCTTGGAGATATGGTTACAACTGATCATATTTCTCCTGCTGGATCTATTCAAAAAGAAAGTCCAACGGGCGAATACTTTATGGAACATCAAATTTTACCAAAAGATTATAATTCATATGGATCTAGAAGGGGAAACCATGAAGTAATGATGAGAGGAACTTTTGCAAATATAAGAATCAGAAATGAGATAGCACCAGGCACAGAAGGCGGGTTTACAAAATTATTCCCAGAAGGAAAAGTGATGCCTGTCTATGATGCGGTAGTAGAATATAAAAAAAGGGGAACAGACTTATTAGTCATAGGTGGCAAAGAGTACGGAACAGGATCATCAAGAGATTGGGCGGCGAAAGGAACAAAACTATTGGGTATTAAAGCAGTAATAGCTGAAAGTTTTGAGAGGATACATAGATCTAATTTAATAGGAATGGGAATATTGCCTCTACAGTTTATTGAAAATATTAATAGAAAAAATTTAAACTTGAAAGGTTCCGAATTGATTAGTGTTGTTAATTTAGAAAAAGGAATTAATCCATCAGATAAAGTAGAACTTGAGATAAAATATATAACCGGAGAAATTAAAAAAATTAAAACTCTTTGTAGAATTGATACAAAAAATGAATTGGAGTATTATAAGAACGGTGGAATACTTCAGTATGTTTTAAGAAATATGATTTAGTTATGGATGAAGACATAGCAGCTATTGATGGAAATACTAGAAATCAAAAAATAAAAGATTTTTTTGTAAAATTTAAAAAACATATTATTTTCTCTCTTTGTGCAATTTTACTTTTAATCTTTGCTTACTTTATTTATGTCGATATACAAAAAAAAAATAGAATCAAAATTTCTGAAAAATACAACCAAGCAACAACCGAATTTTATTCTGGTAATAAAATTGATATAGAAAAAGAATTAGAAGAAATAATTAAATTAAAAGACAAAACTTATTCCCCGTTATCCTTATATTTTATGCTTGAAAATGAAATCATCACAGAGAATGATAAAATTAATAAATTTTTTGATATCTTAATTGAAGAAACTGACCTCGAAAAAGAAATAAAAAATCTTATAATTTATAAAAAAGCTTTGTTTAATTCAGAATTTGAGTCTGAAAATAATCTTATTAAAATTCTTAATCCAATAATAAATTCTGATAGTATTTGGAAATCTCATGCACTTTATTTAATGGCAGAGTTTTTTTACTTTAAAAATGAAAAACAAAAATCTAAGGAATTTTTTGAGAAAATTATAAGTGATGAAAAAAGTAATTTATCAATTAAAAAACAAGTTCAAAAAAGATTAACTAGAGATTTTAGTGAATAAAAAAATCATACTATTATTAACTTTTTTTTTAACGATAAATTGTTCTTTTAATAGTCAATCTAAGTTTTGGACAAAGGAAACCAAAATAAAAGTTGAAAAGAACTCAAATATTAATGAGATTTTTAAAAAAGATAAAATATTTGAAAAAGAATTAAACCCAAATCTTAAAATAAAACTTTCAGATAAACTTATAGAAAATAGTTTTATAAGTAATTTGGATAACAATAATGGAAGAACAAATTATAATGGTAATTTAAAGAAAAGTTCTAGATTTAAATTTTCAAAAATTGACAATTTTGATTTTACAGAGCCACAGATAATATTCAGTAAAAATAACATTATTTTCTTTGATAATAAAGGTTCAATACTTAAATTTGATGAAAAGTCAAAATTAGTTTGGAAAAAAAATTTTTACAATAAATCTGAGAAAAAATTAAAACCACTCCTTTCATTTGCAAATAATGAAAAAATCTTGCTGGTTGTTGATAATATTGCAAGATTTTATGCACTTGATATTGAAACTGGAGAATTACTTTGGGAGAAAAAAAATTCTTCACCATTTAACTCACAAGTAAAAATCTACAAAGACAAATTTTTTGCTATAGATTTTGACAATATACTAAGATGTTTCTCAATTAAAGATGGAAGTGAAATTTGGCAATTTAAAACAGAAAAATCTTTCATAAAATCTCAAAAAAAATTATCTATATTAATTGTAAATGATAAAGTTTTTTTTAATAATTCTCTAGGAGATATAAATGCTGTTGATATTTCAACAGGCAATATGCTTTGGCAACAACCTACACAAACCTCATCTTTATACGAGGATACATTTTCACTTAAAACCTCAGACTTAATTGCATCCAATGATATAATTTTATTTTCAAATAATAAAAACGAATTTTATTCATTAGATATTAAAAAAGGATCAGTAAAATGGAAACAAAAGATAAACTCAAATTTAAGACCTACATTAATTGGTAACTTGATATTTACAATTAGTCTAGAGGGTTTCTTAATAGTTGTAGATAAAAGAAATGGAAACTTAGTTAGATCTACAGATATATTTAAAAATTTTGGAGAAAAAAAAAGAAAAAAAATTGAACCCATTGGTTTTGTTGTAGGAACTGACAACATTTACTTAACTACCAATAATGGACTATTGTTGGTTATTGATATTTTAGATGGTAAAACCGGTTCTATTTTAAGAATTGATCGAAAAAAAATATCAAGACCGTTTGTTTTAAATCAAAATCTATTTATAATTGAGAAAAGTTCTATTATTAAGCTTAATTGAAAATGTTTTTAAAAATACTTGATAAGTTGGGTAGAAAAAAAATTGTTTTAGATAGAGGTCCTTCACATCCAAAATATAATGAAGCAAAACCATGGATGAATAGATACTATCTTTTGTTTAGGCACAGACCTAAGTGGTTTCCATTTAACATCTTAATTCATGAGATGTTAGATGACGATCATGGAGATGGAGTACATAATCATTTATTTCCTTTTATTACAATAATTCTTAGAGATGGATATTGGGAAACTTTAAAATCTGGAAAATATTGGAGATCGCCAGGTTACATTGGATTTAGATCTGCAAATAACTTTCATAGAGTTGATTTAAAACCAGGAACTAGACCTTTGACACTTTTTATTTCAGGTCCATATGGACTAAGAAAGGGACCAAGGTCTGAATATGGTATTGATTTTAAAACTAAAATTAAATGAAAGGGTTGTAGGCCCATTGAAGTATAGCCTGACGCTGTCTTCTTCTACAATCTAAGTCTCCTTCATCGCAATTTTTTTTTATAGCTTTAACGTGTCTTGTAAAATTTTTCCATCTTTTGATCTGAACTTCGTCAATTTT
This sequence comes from uncultured Pelagibacteraceae bacterium, assembly GCA_902567765.1. Lineage (GTDB taxonomy): Bacteria > Pseudomonadota > Alphaproteobacteria > Pelagibacterales > Pelagibacteraceae > Pelagibacter. The sequence goes on from CACFNI010000002.1 coordinate 17,892, forward strand.
CGCGATACGTCTTCCGTTTGTATATCTACAGTACCATTGAAACCAACCAAGAGGATCTTCTTTAAAAATCCAACCTTTATCTTGCCATTCTTTTCGTGATAGGCCAGCTTTAATTTTAAATCTATTTAACTTAACATCAAATTTTTTACTTATTTTTGCTTTTTTAAACCAAGTTTTTGGATATTCATCAATATTAATACCAAAATATGAACCACCAAAAACCCCGAGTTCTAACATTTCCTTTGGTGTTAATTCAGGTTTAAAAATACTGTAAAAATTATCTTCACTCATTTTTTATATTTGTTCCATTCCTTGTGAAAGAAGTTGGTTATATAAATTTTCATCAGCATTACCTTCGCAACCCATAAGTAGTACATTTGAATTTTTATCTAATTCTAATTCTTCTTTTATATCTTTATTATTACAGCTAGCTATCAAACTTATTATTCCAGGCGCTGAACATTCACCTCCTATTATTTTTTCATCACTAAAATTAAAATTTGCAAGCATTGCAACAGTTTTAGCGATGTTATCATCAGATATGCTAAGGCACATATTTACTGAATTTTTAATTATTTTCCAAGGAATTAAAGATACCTCACCACAAGACATACCTCCCATAATACTTTCTTTTTTTATTTCTATTTTTTTCAAAGCTCCATTTTCCACACTTCTTAAAACACAATCTGCAGTTTCTGGTTCAACAATAATGATTTTTGGTATTTTTTTAAAATATTTTGCTATTCCTGCAATTGTGCCTGCTGCCATACCGCCTACACCAGCCTGTAAAAAAACATGGGTAATATACTGATCTGTTTGAGATGTGATCTCTTTTACCATCACAGAATATCCAGCCATAGTCAATTTTGGTACTAGTTCATAATTCTCCCATGCTACATCTTGAACAATATGCCAACTATTCTTTTTTGACTGCTCTAAACATTCTTTTAATGATGCCTCATAATTTCCTTTTACTCTTATAACATCCGCTCCAAGTTTTTTCATTTCATTTGCCCTATACTCACTTACAAATTCACTTATAAAAATTTTGCACTTTAAATTTAATCTTTGTGATCCCCAAGCTACAGATCTTCCATGGTTTCCAGCTGTGGCTGTAGATATAGTAATATTTTTTTTTCCTTTAGAAATATATTCAACTGCATATGCTCCACCTAAAGCTTTAAAAGATTTTAATCCAAATCTTTTTGACTCGTCTTTATAAAAAATATTTTTTATATTTATATTTTTTGATAATTTATCAAGGGTTATCAATGGTGTAGGTTTGTAAGAAGGCCATGATGAAATTGTATTATAAGCATCATCAATGAATTTATCAGGTAATACTTTAAGTATTTCCTGTCTATTAAAATCTAAATTTTTATTAGTTAAAAAGTTGGAAATTTTCCAATTTAATAAATCAGGATTTCCCATTTTTAACAATCAAGTGTATTTAGTTTTTCCCAATCAGTAATAGGATCTCTTTTGTTAAATGATTCTTGTCTACTAAATTCATCAATTTCTAATTTTTTTAATTTTACATAACTATTTATTACATCCTCACCAAAGGCTTCTTTCAATTCCTTACTATCTTCCAGCTCTTTGATTGAATCTTCAATTTCATCGGGTAATTTCTTAAGATGAGAATAATTTTTATAATCTGTATACATATTACAGGTTAAAGGTTCCCCTGGATCAGTTCTATTGTTGAGCCCATCTATACCTGCAGCAATTATACCTGCTTGTAAAAGATAGGGATTTGAAGACCCATCCATTAATCTTAATTCAAATCTTCCAGGGTCCGGTATTCTGATCATATGAGTTCTATTATTTCCAGAATAAGAAATACTACTAGGCGACCATGATGCGCCCGATTTAGTTGGAGGCGCATTAATTCTTCTATAGCTGTTTATAGTCGGATTAAAAAATGCTGAAAGTGGTTGAGCATGTTTCATAATTCCACCTAAAAAATTGTATGCAGTTTTACTTAATCCTAGTCTATCGCCATTATCCAAAAACTTATTTTGTTTATCTTTCCATAACGAAATATGAGCATGACAACCATTGCCAGTTAAATTTTCAAAAGGTTTTGGCATAAATGTTGCTCTTAAACCATGCTTTTCAGCTAAAGATTTAACCATAAATTTAAAAAATGCATGTCTATCTGCTGTTATTAAGCAATCAGAATAATCCCAATTCATTTCAAACTGACCATTAGCATCTTCATGATCATTTTGGTAAGGGCTCCATCCTAATTCAATCATGCTGTCACATATTTCTTTTATTAAATCATATCTTCTCATAAGAGCAGATTGATCATAACAAGGTTTTGGCTGAGTATCTCTGTCATCAGCAATTTTAGAGCCGTCTTGAGATATTAAAAAATATTCACATTCGACTCCTGATTTCATAATTAAATCTTTTTTTGAGAGTTTTTCTATTTGATTTTTAAGCATTACTCTTGGTGAAGCTTTAACTTGTTTACCACCCATCCATAAATCTGAAGCCAACCAACCAACTTCTTTATTCCATGGAAGCTGGATTAAACTATTTGGATCTGGAATAGCAAACATATCTGTATCAGCTGGACTCATGTCTAGCCAGGTGGCAAAACCTGCAAAACCTGCACCATTTTTTTGCATTTCACTTATAGCCTGTGCTGGAACAAGTTTTGATCGAAGAACTCCAAACAAGTCTACAAAACTTATTAAGAAATATTTTATCTTTTTTGATTTAGCTATAGAGCTTAAATTTTTAGACATAAATTAATCTAGCATATTTTTATTTAAAAAAAGAAGTAATAGTTTCCCAATAAAATAATATATTTACAACAACAATAATAATTACTGCTATAATTGCACCATATTTTGCTTTAGGCCATGCTAACCTTGCCATTTTACTTGGAGTTTTATTTTCTAAGTCTTTATCTTCCATAAACATTATAAATTTCGTCATCAATTATTGCATTGAAAGAAATCGATCTTCTTTCTTCTTTCGTATCTTTAAAAGGAAAAACTGTATGCATTAAATAATTTGGAAAAAAATAAAAATCTCCAACAGATGGAGTTAAATCTAATGTCGAATGGCATAAAAACATTCTTGATCCATGTATTAACTGTAAATTACCACCTCTATATGCAAGATTTTTTTCTTTTTGAGAGTGTGATCCCATACTTTTTGGAACTTTTAAAAAACCTGCTCCAGAAATATGTCCACCATGCCAATGGGTAGGATTGTATTCATTTTCAAATTGCCTAACTATCCAAGAATTTTTTATTTCAAATTTTTTTACTTCTTTATTTGTTTCTAATTTAATCCATTGATTTATACATAATCCTAAAAAATTATACCATCCTGATTCTTTTATAAAATTATGCTCCAAAACTAACTCTTGAGTTACATCCCCAACGAGGTTCTTTCCCACATCTAATTCTTTACTTTTTTGTTTATCTTGAACGACTTTATCAACATAATTGTTAAGTTTTATAATTATTTCTTCTGGTATCCTCACATGAAAAATTGAAGGTCCAAATTTTTTTATAAGCCTATATTGAATTTTATTTTCCATTTTTAAATTATAGTGGGAATTAGAAAAGTTTTAAATAACTTTTATATGTAAGTGATTTAAGGGGCGTAATAATAAAAGCGCCCCTTAAAAAAGAACTTATTTACCAATCGGTAATATTACTTTTGTGGTCGTTTGCACTATGTCTTTTTCTAGCTAACTTCTCTAGCTCTTCGGACTCTTGCATATTAGCTAAAACATGCCAGCCAATCCAAATAACTATTCCAATTATTACTAGAAGAGTTTCTGTGCCAACTCCGGGATAAACTGCACCTGCAACTTCTTTAGCACTTAGATGATCTATCCAGTTAGTTACTGTTGCCATAATTTATCTCCTTTATCTGGTTGATGAGGAAACTGCTTTTTCATCATTTTTTGCAGCCTCCAACATGTTATAGTCTAGACCTGCTATTTCTACTTCTCTAGGAATTCTTAATTTACCCATTCCATGAAGAATTTTAGCGATAATCCAACCTGGTAAGAAACCAAGTAGTCCAAACATTATTAGTGCACCAATGAACATTCCTAGTGGATTGATAGCTGCATAATTTGATCCATCCCACATAGCTCCAACACTGTAGCCAGACGATGGATAACCATTTAGAACAAATCCACAGATTACTAAACCTACAAATCCAGCATAACCATGTACCGCTACAGCACCAACCGCATCATCAATTTTGAACTTACGTTCAACCCAATAATGAAGTTTGTATGCAATAACAACACCGATCATACCAATGATCATAGATTGTATCGGATGATATAAGTCGTTACCTGCAGACGCACATATAATTCCCGCTAGACCACTTGAGTATGTCCAGAAAGGGTCACCCTTGGCGACGATATATCCAGCTAATAAACCACCTGATAAAGACATCAAGAAGTTCATAGTAATACCACTAAGTGTAGTAGGGGTTACATATATGTTTGTTGCGGTCCAGTAAGTTACACCTTCCATGCCGTACTCAGGTCCGAGATTGAATATTGGTATATTGCATGCAGCATAAAATCCCCAGAACCCAGTATAAATTAAAAACAATCCAACTGTAACTAGCCAAGGATTTCTTGGTCCAATATTTCTTGGTTCACCACTTGATGAAAATTTACCAATTCTTGGTCCTAAAACTGCTAAGATACCTAGGGCAAATCCACCCGCAATCGCGTGAATTACTCCCGATGCATAAGCATCGTGATATCCTAATAATTTTAACATCCATCCATCAAAGTGCCATCCCCATGCAGCATCAATTGTCCAGAATACTGATCCAATTGCTATTGCTAAAATTCCAAAAGCAAAGGTAGTAATTCTCTCAATCACTGCACCAGAAACGATTGATGCGGCGGTCCAAGAAAATAGTAGGAACGCAGCCCAGAATACCCCAGAGATATGATCTCCTAAATTAATAGCCATTAATTGACTATTAGGTTGGTACCATTTTGCACTAAAGGTTGACTCGTCTGTTATTAGTGCAGCACTTTCATTCATAATTGAAGGTGCAAGACCTGGCCCTGTTGGAAACGCCCAGTAAATCCACCATCCAAAGAAAAACCAAGTTACTGTTACCAATGGTATAAGCATTGTGTTTTTCATAAGGGTGTGTTGGTGATGTTTATAACGTGATGCGCCTACTTCATACATACAGAATCCTACGTGTATTAAAAACATAAGTACTACAGTTATCCAGTAGTAAAATTCTGTGAATATGGTTGTTAGAGCGCCTAATTGATCAGTCATAATCTTCCTCCCATATTTAATTAAGAAACTTTATGAAAATTTACCGGCTGTGACAAACTAAACCGATCTTAAAAACCCAATATAGACAACAATATATATAAATAATATCAACTCATGATTGTGTAATTTAGAAGTTTAAAGTTATTACGAATCTTTAAATATAATTATTTGCAAACTGACTCAAAAATTTTATTAATTTAAAAATATTTGTTGTGGTCAATTCGTTATTAAATAATGGAAAAAAATTACAACAATGTGGAATTTGCCAAAAAGAAAAATAAATAATTGACAAAGGAACCAATAAATACCAAGAAAATATTATTTTTTGATTTTGATAACTATTAATTTTAATTAAGGATATAAAAAATATAGAAACCAAATTTATATATATAAATCTTCCCCAATCAACTGCCATATATGAAATCAAAAAGGTTCCAAATAATGGCAAAAAAAACATTATAAGATTTATTTTTTTTTCAGCAATTTTTTTAAAAATTTCTCTTAATGGGTAATAAGCAAGTAAAGATAGCAAGATAATAAAAGAATACTTTGAAACATAGTTAAATTTTTCAATATATTCTTTTACAGTATTTATCCCGTGATTTCTGTCTTCCATTAACCATTCAATTGCACCACCTGACATTTTATAGTTTTGATTTTCAAGTGATAAAAAAATTTTTTCGACAATTTCTCTATCACCTGGATTTAAAATTGAAAATACAAAACAAATTAAAGATGGTAGCGAGCATAAAGTTAAATAAATTAATCTTTTCTTTTCGATTTCTACTTTTAGTAAATAGGCAACTAGTATATATGGTAAAAAAAATATAAATATTTCGTGAGATAAAATTAAAAAAGAATAAAAAACTAAAGTAGTAAAAAAAATTTTATCAATTGTTTTTTCCTCAAATTTATTAAATGACCATACCAAAAATGCAAAAATAGAGAAAAAAATAATTTCTTTCCTAAAACCACCATAAAAATCGAATATTTGAAAATAAAATAAAAACGGAGAAAAAATTAAAATCCAATGATTTTTTAAATTATTCTGTTGATTTATTGCTAAAAAAGAAAATAGGAAAAATAAAAAATAAAATAACATATGTGTATAAGACGTTATTAATCCAGGATTCAAATTCGTAAGGTAAGATAAATTTATAATTACCTCACCTAATAAACCTCGTCTTACAAATCCACCCTGATAGTTTATTAGCCAGTCACCGATAGTAAAAGCTTCTTTGTGTTTATATAACTCATAAGAGGTAATCGATGTTAATAGAAAAGAAACTAATAAAAATATAAAGATAAAATAAATTTGAAATGGTCTATTGCTTAAAAACATAAATTTTATAAATCAGACTGATTTACAAAACTAATATATTTCTAGAATTTTAGATAGGCTTTCTTTAAATCTACTAATGGATGATTTGGAGACATTTGAAATTTAACTAGCAATTCTCTTGCTATCATATCTCTATCTTGTTGATTATCTGGTAATTTTATTTTTTTTGGAATAGTAACCCAACCATTTGCATTTCTATCGAAAACTGCAGGTCTATCCTCTTCATATCCCATATGAACATCTTCTAACCAATTAAGATCATCCCATCCCATATGCTCTATATACTTTTTTAGGAAAGGAGTTAGTCTTTTATAATCAGGCAACAAATTGACGTCATATCTATAACCGATAGTCTGACCAATCATTTTTTCACGTGCAGTCTCTTTTTTCTTACCTAGTTGGCCTTTAGTTTCTTTTTTTTTGTTTTTCTTTTTTTTTGCCATATTTATTTAAATTTTATGAAAATCATCTACACCAACAGTATGATTAGTTCCTGATAATGGAACTTTTGCCAATGCTGATGCTTCCATGGTTAGTGCAGCCATATCTTCCGGCTCTAAAGAGTGAATATTTGTTTTTCCACAAGCCCTTGCTAATAATTGTGCTTCTAAAGTCATTGTGTGTAAGTAATTATAAACTCTTAACGCAGCATCATCAGGATTTAGTCTTTTTCTAAGTTTTGGATCTTGTGTAGCAACACCCACTGGACATCTACCAGTATGACAATGATAACAATGTCCCGCTGGCACTCCCATTTCTTTTTCAAAATTAGATTCTGGTATCTCTTTATTACAGTTCAGTGCAATCATTGCGCCCGTTCCGATTGCAATAGCATCAGCTCCTAAAGCTAAAGCTTTTGCCATATCAGCACCATCTCTTACTCCGCCAGCATAAATAAGTGTAACTTTTCCAGTTTTACCAACATCATCAATTGCTCTTCTTGCTTCTCTTATAGCGGCTATTCCAGGTATACCAGTGTTTGCTGCAGCAATGTGTGGTCCTGCTCCAGTTGATCCTTCCATACCGTCAAGGTAAATAGAGTCCGGATCACACTTGGCGGCCATACGAACATCATCATAAACTTTTGCCGCCCCAAGTTTTAACTGAATTGGAACTTTATTTTTTGTTAATTCTCTAAGCTCTTGAACTTTTAAAGCTAAATCGTCCGGTCCTAACCAATCAGGATGTCTAGCAGGAGATCTTTGGTCAATACCCGCAGGAAGAGATCTCATTTCTGCTACTTGGTCAGTAACTTTTTGACCCATTAAATGACCACCCATACCAACCTTTTGTCCTTGTCCAATGAATACTTCTATTCCATCTGCAAGTTGTGCATGATGAGGATTAAAACCGTATCTTGATTGAATACATTGATAGTACCATTTTTCTGAATATCTTCTTTCATCCGGTATCATTCCACCTTCTCCAGAACAAGTTGCTGATCCAGCCATTGTTGCACCTCTTGCTAGAGCTGTTTTAGCTTCATAAGAAAGAGCACCAAAACTCATTCCAGTAATGTAAACAGGTATATCTAACTCAATAGGATTTTCACATCTAGGTCCTATTACTGTTTTTGTTTCACATTTTTCTCTATAACCTTCAATTACAAATCTTGTCAAAGTGCCTGGTAAAAAAACTAAATCATCAAAAGTAGGAATTTTTTTCATCAATGCCATTCCACGCATTCGGTATCTTCCTAATTGTGCTTTAATATGTATATCGTCGATTACTTCAGGGGTAAATATTGCATTATACCCTAATAAACTTTTATTTCTTTTTGCAAACTCACTCTTTCCGTTTGAGTGGCCATTATTTTTACCATTTTTTTTCTTTGTCATTATATAGCTCCTTTTTTTTCTGTTGGTTCTAAAGCATCGTAATTCCACAGTTTTTTGCCTGAAACAATTTTTGTCATTTTAGAAACATCAAAATTATTACCTATTTCCGCAACCTTAAATTTTCTTGTTAACCATTCTATATCATTTTTTGTCATGGGGGCTTCTACCGCATCACTTCCAAATGATCCAATTTTCCCACCAACATATATTGTTCCATCATACATAGAGTCTCCTAGGTTAATTCCAACATCACCTAATATAACTATTCTTCCTCTTTGCATCATAAAACCAGTGAATGCTCCAGCATCACCTCCGACGATTATAGAGCCTCCTTTTTGATCAATTCCAGTTCTTGCCCCAACGCTTCCTTTGCAAATCAAATCTCCACCTCTTATAGCGGCTCCAAAACATGAGCCTGCATTTTTTTCTATTACCACTTTACCTGCCATCATATTTTCGGCACAAGACCAGCCAACACGACCATTTACTCTAACTATTGGTCCATCAATCGATCCAACTCCAAAATATCCTAAACTTCCTTCAAAAATTAAATTAAGTTTATTTAGTATTCCAACTCCCAAACTATGCTTACCTTGTGGATTTTTAATAACTATGGTTCCGTAACCTTCGCTCATTAAACGATCAATCTTTTCATTAGCTTGTTTACAATCCATGTCTTTAACATCCAATTCAGTTCTTTTATTAAAATCAACGTCATGAGTACCCCAATAAAAGAAATTTTCTGCTTCATCAGGATTAAAGAATTTTTGTTGGGTTTTTCCTGTTAAAACTTCAGAGTGCAAACCCATTGATTGGGCTTTTGTTTTTTTTTGTAGTTGTTTTTAGATTTGCCATACTTTTACTTCTCCATCAAACGGATCATAAGTATCTATTTCTTGAGGAAGAATGGATCTTATGGCTATTTCCTCAGAACCCATCGCAACCAATTCATCCGACTCGTACAATACCAAGGGCTTTGCAGCCATAGTGTCTTTTGCCATTCCCAATGAGTCTTTTGTAGCAACAAAATATGTAAAAACACCGTCAAGTCCTGTTAGAGACTCTTTCATTCCTTCCTCTAAAGTTGCACCATTTCTCATTTTTTCTGCAAGAAAAACTGCGATCAACTCAGAATCACATTCAGACATAAATCTCATACCTTTATTTTCAAGAACTCTTCTGTTATTCCAATAATTCGTCAACTGACCATTATGAACTACAGATACATCAGCGAAAGGGTAACCCCAGAAAGGGTGAGCCGATTTTATATCTACACCTGACTCTGTTGCCATTCTTGCATGCCCAATACCATGTGTGCCTTGTACTTTGTTTAAACCATATCTTTCAGATACAGCAGTTGCATCACCTAAGTCCTTTATAAGTTCAAGAGATTTTCCAATTGAAAGTATTTCAACACTTTCTATACTTTCAAGAGCTTTTGAAAATTCCATTAAATCTTTATCATATTTCATTTCATATCTGTAAGAATACGGGGTCAGTCTATCTTCTTTAACAACTGTTGCACCTAATTCAGAAAGTTTCTTATCTACAAGTTTTTTTCTTTCATCATAAACACTCTCATCTTCATTCACTGAACTACTTCCTTCTCCCACATTTTCTCCAACTTTAAATCTTAAAATAAAATTTTGGCCATCATTGTTTGCGTAAAGTGCGTATCCAGTTGAGTCTGGCCCACGATGTTTTAAAGCCTGAAGCATGTGTTGAAGTTCTTCACCAACATTTGATGATTTTCCTCTATGAATTAGACCGGCTATTCCACACATATTTTTTCCTTATTAAATTTATATTAAGGCAAACAATCCAAGTATGTATCAAGATCCCATTGGGTAGTTGCACCTAGGAATTTTTCCCACTCATCATTTTTATACCAGTGAAAAACTTTATACATTTCGTCAGGCATTGCCGATTTTATAACTTCATCTTCAGCCAATCTATCCAAGGCTTCGCCTAAGCTTAGAGGAAGTTTTTTTACATCTTTACCAGCTTTTTTAGCCTCATACATACTTCTAGACTCTGGCTTAGATGGTTTTAGATTTTTTGAAATACCATGGTCACAGGCTTTTAATAAAGCTGCACCCAATAAATATGGATTATGCATTGAGTCAACTGATCTATATTCAAACCTTCCAGGCGCTGATACTCTTAATCCGCAAGTTCTGTTTTGATATCCCCAATCAGCATAAACTGGAGCCCAGAATCCTTGATCCCAAAGTCTTCTATAAGAATTTACCGTAGAAGAACCTAAAGCAGTTAAAGCTGGCAAATGTTCCATTATCCCAGCAATGGATTGTAAACCAATTTTACCTGGTAATTGCATATCTTTGGTATCTGGCATAAAGGTGTTTGTACCACCTTGTACATAACCAAATACTTCTTCTACTCCTGGTAATTTTTTATGACCTAATTTGTTTGTTATAATTTTTCCACCTTTCCATAAAGACATGTTTGTATGGCAACCACTTGCAGACACACCCATAAAAGGTTTCGTCATAAAGCATGCTATTAAATTGTGCTCTCTAGCTACTTGCGCACAAATTTGTCTATAAGTAGAAAGTCTATCAGCATTTCTTAAAACATTATCGTATGTCCAGTTTAATTCCAATTGTCCTGGAGCGTCTTCGTGATCTCCTTGGATCATATCTAAACCCATGGCTGAAGCGTACTCGATTACTTTCATAAAAACAGGCCTTAATGATTCAAATTGATCTATGTGATAACAGTAGGGTTTCGAAAAACCAGATCCAGTTGGACTTCCGTCAGGATTTTTTGTCAACCACATCATTTCAGGTTCAGTTCCAACTCTCAATTCTAAACCATGTTTTTTTTGAAATTCATCCATAAATATTCTTAAATTTCCTCGACAATCGGAGGTTAAATGTCCTCCTGGATTTTCTCTTTCTTCTCTGTTTCTAAAACATGTAACAAAAACTCTTCCAATTCTTTTATCCCAAGGTAATTGGCAGAAAGTTTCAGGATCAGGTATACCAACAAGTTCCATAGCTTCAGGACCGTAGCCGATATAATTTTTGTGTCTGTCTACAAATAAGTTGGCTGTAGATCCATAAACCAATTGAAAACCTTTTTCAGCAGTTCTTTCCCAATGATCTGCAGGAATTCCTTTACCGACAACACGTCCTGTTACAGATATAAACTGATAATAGATGTATGTAATTCCTAATTCATTAATTTTTTCTCTTACTTTTTTTACCAGTTTGGCTCTACCTGGTTGGTTTACATGTTTTTCTAGATCTGTCATTTTCCCCTCTTAATATTTTAAAGATCAAAAAGGTAACTGAAAATAAAACTTCTGTCTACTCAGATAAACTAGCTCCATGGAAATGGACTGTTCGAAGTGGGGTGAAGCTCACCTTTCGCGTACCGATTGTATCTAAATGGTTTTAGTAAATCACTTTCATGGCCTAAAATTTCTTGGGCAACTAAATGTCCAACACCAATCATTTTATAACCATGATTTGCATCAGCAATCATATATACATTTTCAAAAAACCTATCAAAAATTGGAAAAGAATCTGGCGTTAAACACCCAAGACCACCTGAAGGACCTTTTCTATATAAATTTGATTTTCCAACAAATCTTTTTTGACAATGTGCTAAGGCCGACGCCCACATATCTGCAAATTCATCTGTAGTTTGGTAATCTGGAGAGTCTATTCCATACGGATCAACATTAACTTTATCAAAATGTTTTTGCACTATGTATGGGGAAGTTCCACCCTGTACACCTAAACCTTCAATATCTGGTTTGTAATATATTCCCCATAATTTATCTGTTATTAATCTTTTGTCTTTATCAGAATACAATGGTGCATCAGTATCAACATGTATAACAGGAGGTTGTTTGCCATCGTTAGTCCTCAAGTAGTCAGCATCAACTCCTAAAACACCTTCTTGTAAAAACCAGTATTTCCACATATCCACTTCGTGTAGTTTTCCATCTTGTCCTTTAATTTCTGTAGTCTTCGGAAGTTCAAGCATATTCCAAAAATCTCTTACCCATGGACCAGCTCCAACAACAACTTGATCACATTCAATTGTTCCTTTGTCAGTTACTACTCCAGTAATGGCATTGCTATTACTTCCTCTTTTAAAACCTGTTACTTTTACTCCTTTATGAACATTAACCCCATTAGAATTAGCTTTATTTTCTAAAGCTTTTATAGAGTCTTTGTTAAAAGCATATCCACCTTTTTTTTCATGAAGGACAGATGTGATACCTTGGGCTTGCCAATCATCAAAAATACCTTTCATATATTTTGTACAGTCTTTTTCTCCTTCGATAAATACTGATTCATATCCAATTGCTTTTTGCTGCTCGTATATACTTGTAACATCCTTATGCATTACCTCTGGAGAGATTTGCATATATCCTACTGCATTGTATTTAAATGCCTTTGGATCACTTTCCCAAATTTTAACTGAATGAGCCATTAATTCTCTCATCGCTGGCTGAAAATAATTATTTCTTACAACACCACATGCAATTCCACTTGCTCCTGCTGCTGTATCTTTCTTTTCTAAAACTACGACTTCACCTGGATTTTTATAAGTTTCAGATAATTTCCATGCTGTGCTCAGACCATGAATTCCACCACCAATTATTACTACTTTAGCCTTAGTTGGTAATTTTGACATAAATCAATCTAATACAGAATCTGTAACAAATACAAAATTTTTATTAAAGTTTTTTTTAAATATCTAAAAAGTATATATAAAAATAATACCTTAATTATGCTATTTATAGCTCCATTTTAAAAATATAATAATTTTATGAGCCATAAATATTATAAACCAGCAAAGTCTAGGTTGCAGAGAAGTGAATTGGCCGTGCCGGGATCATCGCCTCAGATGTTTGAAAAAGCTCTAAATTCAAAAGCAGATTATATTTTCTTAGATCTAGAAGATGCGGTTTCGCCTAATGATAAAATTCTAGCTAGGAAGAACGTAATTAAAGCACTTAAAGAGATAAATTGGAGAGAAAAGGGCAAATCTATTTCTGTAAGAATAAATAGTTTAGATACACATTATATGTATAGAGACCTAATAGAAATAGTAGAGGAAGTAGGTGAAAACGTTGATACAATATTATTACCTAAAGCAGGTACATCGAGTGACGTGTATTTAGTGGATTGTTTATTAACTCAAATTGAAACACACAAAAAAATTAAAAATAAAATTGGGATAGAGTGTTTAATAGAAACAGCATTAGGAATGTCAAATATAAAAGAAATTGCACAATCAAGTCCTAGATTAGAAGCTCTTCATTTTGGCGTAGCAGATTATGCAGCTAGTTTAAGAGCAAGAACAGTAGTTATAGGCGGATTAAATCCCGACTATCCTGGAGATCAATGGCATCATGGTTTATCGCAACTAGTAATGACATGTAGAGCTTACGGGTTAAGAGCAATTGACGGACCTTTTGGAGATTTTAATGATCCAGACGCGTATATAGAGTCTGCTAAAAGAGCAGCAGCGATTGGAATTGAGGGAAAGTGGGCAATTCATCCATCACAAATAGAGCTTGCTAATAAAGTTTTTTCACCACCAGAGTTGGAGGTAAATAAAGCAAAAAGAATAATTGAAGAGCTAGATAAAGCTGCAAAAGAGGGCAAAGGTGCAGCTCAACTAGACGGAAGAATGATTGATGCTGCTTCAGCAAGAATGGCGGAAAATGTTGTAAATATAGATAAACTAATTAAGAATAAGTAAAATGGACATTCACGAATACCAGGCAAAAAAAATACTATCAGGTTTTGGGGTAACAATTCCAAGAGGTGGAATTGCTTATAGTCCTGAAAACGCAGAAAATAAAGCAAGAGAACTTGGCGGTTCAAAGTGGGTAGTAAAAGCCCAAGTTCACTCTGGTGCTAGAGGAAAAGCAGGAGGTATAGTTTTATGCAATTCACCTTTAGAAGTTGCACAAGCAACAGATAAATTACTTGGAAAAAAATTAGTAACAAATCAAACTGGCCCAATCGGAAAAATTATTAATAGAGTTTATATTGAAGAAGCAACAGATATTAAAAAAGAACTCTACCTTGGTTTAGTATTTGATCGAGGTTCAGAGAGCATTATGGTTGTGGCCTCAACAGAAGGTGGAATGAGTGTTGAGGAGATTTCAAAAGAAAAACCTGAAACAATTATAAGATCTAAAATTGAAGTTGCAGTAGGGATGCAGCAATTTCAAGCTAGAGAAATTGCGTTTGGTCTTGGTATTGATCCAAAACTTATATCAAGAATGGCCGACACCATAATTGGATGTTATAGAGCTTTCAGTGAGCTTGATGCTACTATGGTTGAGGTCAATCCAATGGTAATATCTAATCAAGGTCAAATTTTAGCTTTAGATTGTAAAATGAGTTTCGATAACAATGCTTTGTTTAGAAGAAGTCAAGTTTCAGAGTTAAGAGATAAAACTCAAGAAAACCCAAATGAAGTTTACGCCTCAGATAGAGGTTTAAATTATGTAAGTTTAGAGGGAAATATAGGCAATATTATAAATGGTGCTGGTTTAGCTATGGCTTCAATGGATATGATAAAACTAGCAGGTGGAGAGCCTGCAAATTTTCTTGATGTTGGAGGTGGCGCTACACCTGAAAAGATAGTCAAAGCTTTTAAATTAATTTCAATGGACGAAAAAGTAAAAGTAATATTAGTTAATATATTTGCTGGAATTAATAGATGCGATTGGGTTGCTGAAGGAATAGTTCAGGCACTTGATAAAATAGATATTAAAGTACCATTAGTAATACGTCTTGCAGGAACAAATGTAGAAAAAGGCAATAAAATTCTTAAGGATAGTAAAATAAATTACATAGAAGCAAATACTTTAGAAGATGCAGCTAACAAAGCTGTAAAAGCATTGGGAAAATAAAATGACCGTCCTTATAGATAAAAATACAAAAATACTAATCCAGGGATTTACTGGTAAAATGGGATCTTTCCATGCTGAGGAAATGATTAAGTATGGTTCAAACATTGTGGGAGGAGTGACGCCAGGCAAGGGTGGATTGAAACATTTAAACCTTCCTGTCTTTAATACTGTTAAAGAAGCAGTCAATCAAACAGGTGCATCAGCTTCAATTTTATTTGTGCCACCTGCTTTTGCAGCAGACTCAGCAATGGAAGCAGCAGATGCTGGAATTAAAACATGCGTTGCAATAGTTGACGGAATACCATCTCATGACATGATAAAAATAAAAAGATATATGAGAAGGTATTCTAGAATCGAAAAAATGACATTGATTGGACCTAATTGCGCAGGTGTCATTAGTCCTGGAAAAGCAATGTTAGGAATAATGCCTGGACATATATATAAAGAAGGTCGAGTAGGTATTATTGGGAGATCTGGAACACTTGGATATGAAGCTGCACAACAATTAAAAAATTTAAATATTGGTGTATCAACTAGTGTAGGTATTGGGGGAGATCCAATTAATGGAAGCTCATTTAAAGATATTTTAGAAAAATTTGAAAAAGATGAAGAAACAGATGCAGTACTTATGATTGGCGAAATAGGCGGTCCCCAAGAAGTTGCAGCAGGAAAATTTGCGAAAGAAAATATGAAAAAACCAGTTATAGCTTACATCGCAGGTTTAACCGCTCCAAAAGGTAGAGTGATGGGTCATGCAGGAGCAATTGTGTCTGCATACGGAGAGAGCGCTGTTGAAAAAGTTGAGCTATTAAAAGAATGTGGAGTTACTATTTCTAAAAATCCCTCAGTTATGGGAGAAACAGTAAAAGCAGCTTTAAATGGTAAAACGTCTTAAACATAAAATTACAAATATTGAGCTTTCAAAATTAGTTAGTTTATTAGGAAAAATATTAGGAATAGTTGTAAAAGAGCAAGAAGGTAAACTGCTTTATAATAAAATTGAGCAAATAAGATATTTATCTAAAGCCAGCAGAGGAGCTAAAAGTAAACAAAAAATAAAATTAAATGAAACTAAACAATTTAGAAAATTGATAAGTAGCATTAGTAAATTAAGTCCATCACAATCCTTAATAATAGCAAGATCTTTTAGTAAATTTTTAAATTTTTCAAATTTAGCAGAGTCACTAGATAATGTTCACAAGGTGGAAGAGGGCAAAATTCAACAAGCTAGAGGTAATGACGAATTTACTTTACTTGAGGATGTGATTGAAAAACTCTTGAAGAAAAAAAAAATATCAAAAGAAAAATTTTATAATTTATCCAAAAGCTTAAATATAGAACTTGTACTTACAGCACATCCAACCGAAGTTAAAAGAAGAACACTTATACAAAAGTACACAAAGGTAAATGATATTTTAGAAAAATTTAACAAATCAAGAATTTTTAAGATAAAAAATATAGAAAAAGAAAATAATATTTTAGAAAAAAAACTTCATGAACAAATTACATCAATTTGGAAAACAGATGAACTTAAAAGATCAAAACCAACTCCGGTTCAAGAAGCAAAATGGGGTCTAGCAGTCATCGAGGATAGTTTATGGAATTCTATTCCAAAAATTTGTTCGAGATTAGATGAAGCAGTTCAAAAATATTCTGGCAAACAATTGCCAATAAACTATTCACCATTTAAATTTGGGTCATGGATGGGTGGAGATCGAGATGGTAACCCAAATGTTAATCATAAAATCACCAAAGAAGTAGTATTGTTATCAAGATGGGAGGCTGCAAATTTATACGAAAAAGAAATAACAAAGATTATACAAGATCTTTCAATGCATGAATGCTCTAGTGAAATCAAAAGAAAAACAGGTAAAAGCCAAGAACCTTATAGGGTTTATCTTAGACCGGTAAGAAGTAAGTTGCAAAAAACTCAAAAAGAAATTGAACTTTGTTTACTCAAAAGAAAAAAATTTAATGATAAATTAATTGTTAATTCTATAAATGAAATAATAAATCCTTTAGTGGTAGTTTATAACTCTCTGTGCAAAACAAAATGTAAAGCGTTAGCAGATGGATCAGTTTTGGATTTAATTAGAAGAGCTTATGCATTTGGTCTAAACCTAGCAAAATTAGATATTAGACAAGAGGCATCAAGGCATAAAAATATAATAAGTAAAATTTATAAACATAAGTTTAAAAAAGATTATTTGAAAATTGGTGAAAGAGAAAAAATATCTTTTTTAATTAAATCTCTAAAGTTAAATAAAAAAATTCTTAGTAAAAAAATAAAATTTACAAAAGATGAAAAAGAAACGTGGGAAACATTCAAGATGTTATCACATACACCATATGAGTGTTTGGGAGCTTATATAATTTCGATGGCCTCGTCTGCTTCAGACATTCTATCTGTAATGCTTTTACAAAAAGAGGCAGGAATGAAGCAATATTTAAGAATTGTTCCATTGTTTGAAACATTACAAGATTTGAACAACTGTGGGTTAGTTATGAAAGAGATCTATAAAATTAAGTTTTATTTAAAAAAATTTAAAAATATCCAAGAAGTAATGATTGGCTATTCTGATTCAAGCAAAGATGCTGGAAAATTTGCTGCAGCCTGGGCACAGTATCGTGCACAAGAAAACCTTCAAAACTTGTCAAATAAATTTAAAGTGAAATTAACATTATTTCATGGAAGAGGAGGATCAGTCGGAAGAGGTGGAGGGCCGATTTATCATGCATTACTATCTCAACCACCAGGAACTGTTAATGGTAGAACTCGAGTTACAGAACAGGGAGAAATAATCCAACAAAAGTATGCAACTGAATCATTAGCCGAATATACTTTAGGTACATATTTAGGCTCAGTGGTTGAAGCATCTTTATCACCACCGCCTAAACCAAAAAATCAGTGGAGAGATTTAATGGAGAAAATGTGCGAAATATCGAAAAACTCTTACAGAAAAAATTTAAAGGATAAAGAGTTTTTAGATTATTATTTTAAGGTTACTCCACAGAAAAAATTAGAGTTTCTTTTTATTGGATCTAGACCTTCTAAAAGAAATAAATCAAATGATATAAAGGGATTGAGAGCAATACCCTGGGTATTTGCTTGGACACAAATTAGGTTTTTAATTCCTGCATGGCTTGGTACGTATGAAGCCATTAATTATGCAGTAAAGAATAAGAAAGCAAATATACTTAAACAAATGATTCTTAATTGGCCATTTTTTAATTCAAAAATGGATATGCTAGATTGGGTTTTGGTCAAAACAAATCAAAGAATAGTAAAGTTTTATGAAGAGTGCTTAGGAGATAATTATACTAGTAGGACAGGTGAAAAATTAAGAAATAATTTATCAAAGTTAATTTTATTAAACAAATCATTAATACCAAAAAACATAATTGAACAAAGAAGAGATTATAGAGATAGAGTGAGAATAAGAAACACTTACGCAGAAGTATTGAATATATTACAGGCGGATATATTAAAGAAACTATCAAGTAAAAAAATCAAAAACTTAGATAAAAAGATACTCAACGATGCATTATTGATAACAATTGCAGGTATAGCAGCAGCGATGAAAAACGTTGGCTAAAAAGAAATTTCTCCTAATTTTTTTAGATAGTCTTCAAATTCTTCTACAAAGCTTTCAGTTGGTTTAATTCTTTTTTTTCTTTGATCTTCTGAAGTTTTTTCAAGAAAAAAAAAACCTTTCTCACAAGCCTCATTTATAATTAATGCAGATTTAGGTCTTGATGTTTTAAACAATTTAGTTTTTAGCTCCTCAACTGTTATTGGAATATTTTGTTTATAATAAGCCATAATTAATAACATCATATGGTAGTGTGATGGCGACTTTCTAAAAAAGTAATTACTTGAGGTATGTGATTGCTTCATTTGTTCTTCCCAAAATTCAAGTAAAGCTTTTGTACTTTTCATTAAGATCTGACTCTTGTTTTTTGAGGATCAAAATGTGGAAATGGAACTATCCTAGCAGGTATTCTTTTTTGATGGCCATCAATTTTTCCTACTTCAACCTCTGTTCCAGTCTCAGAATGACCTACATCAATTCTACATAAAGCAATATTTTTATTTAAAGTTGGAGATATACACCCACTTGTTATTATTCCAACTTGAGATCTATCAATGTGTACACAATCACCATGATTAGCTTTTTCTTTACTAACTAATTCAAGACCAACTAATTTTTTTTGTGGATTTTCTTTTCTTTTTATTAAATTTTCCTTTCCAATAAAATTCTCTGTTTTTGTTTTTAAAGGCACTGTGAAACCAACCCCAGCTTCAAAAGGATCAACTTGTCCATCAAACTCATTTCCAAACAAAATTAAACCTGCTTCAATTCTTAATAAATCAAGCGCTCCAAAACCTGCAGGTATTAGACCTTCGTCTTTTCCATTTTCCATTACAACATCCCAAACTTTTGGTGCATCAGATGGATGACACCATATTTCATAACCTAATTCTCCTGTATATCCAGTTCTTGATATCATTAATGGTATTCCACTTAATTCTTTAACCCTACAAATTGTGAACCTAAACCACTGTAATTCTGATATTTTTGGTTGTGTTGGAGACGTAAATATAAATTTTTCTAAAATTTTTCTGCTATTTGGACCTTGTAAGGAAATATTGTTTATTTGATCAGTAGAATTTTTAATTCGGACTTTAAAATTTTTTTTCTTTGCTTGTTCTTTCAACCATTCTCCAGCATATTCATCTCCACAAATCCATCTAAAACCATGATCGCTCATTTTTAATAATGTACCGTCGTCAAACATTAGTCCATTTTCATAACACATAGATGAATATACTACTTGCCCAACTGAAAGTTTTTTAATATTTCTAGTTAAAGTGTAATTCATTAATTCTTCAGCATCTGGTCCAAGTATTTCAAATTTTCTTAAAGATGAAAGATCGATAATTACCGCTTTTTCTCTACAAGCATTATATTCATTTATTAACCCATGTTTTGTATAATCATTTGGTAACCAGTAACCTCTTGCATCAACAAAATTTCTTGTAAGTTTTGAAGTACGTTCATAAAAACCTGTATTTTTTGTAAGTTTTGGTTCTGAGTCAGTTTTCATTCTAAAAGCAAATGATTTAGTAAATTCTTTTTTTTTATCATAAGTTCTAACAAAAATATCAGTAGGATTCCATGAATTACATGGATCAATATCGCTTGGACATGCTGATGTTCCGCAAGTTAAATCTTTAAGTGCTCGCATTATTACGTAATCTCCGGGTCTTGCAAAAGATTCATCTGAAACAACAGAGTTTTGCCCTCCTGCAGACGTGTTAAAAAAAAGGTTAATTGCATGCCATCCCTTTTGACGTTTTACTCCGAATTTTTCCATTGAGTCGCTTAGATTATCTGAACAATTTGGATGTCCAAAGTAACCTGCGTCCTCATAGTATTTTGCAGTACATGCTAAATTAAAAGTATCATGTCTTCCTACTGTATCTCTAATTACCTCTACTAAAGGCTCATGATCGGTATCGTAAAATTTTGAATATAAACCAGGACCAGGAAAGGTATTTCCCATAAAAGTTCTAGTAGTTTGCCAATCTAAACCTTTTTCGATGCCTTTATTAAGCTTGCTTGTATCGAAGGCAACAAAATCAGAGCATTGTCTTCCAGTTGGACAAATAATTTGAATATAATCACCTTCTTTCACTTCAAATGATATAGCGGTTTGTTTTTCTATATTTGTTTCATTTAAAGGATCAAACATGGGATCAGGTATTATAGAGTGTTCTTTATCATTTATAATATTTGCTCTTTTAACAAAAACCGTTAAGTCTGTAGGAGGATTTTGTTCATGAACCATCATTTCGTTTCCTGGAGCAGCAAAGACACAATAACATTTATCTTTTGATTTTAATTTTATCTTATCTCCCCAAGGAGTGTCTTTATCAAAGATTACCGAGGACTTTGATTTTAAAATATCAAGGTTTCTTTTTTTAAGTTGATAAGAGGCAATTTTTGAGCTTTCATCTTTTTTAATTAATATTTTTTTTATTTCTGAGTTTGTTTTATTTTCTTTTAGATTTAGAATACTTACTTCGGATTTCCCATGTTTATTAAATACTGCAATTTCACAAATTTGATTTCCCTCATTGTTCAAGATTTCAATTTCATCTTCTGGAAGAATTTGAATACCAGTTAATCCACCTCCATTCACCACATATCTTTCAACTCCAGGTGGTAACACATTTAATCCTGGTTCTTTTATTTTATGACTAGTCATCGCAAAAATACTCAGTTTTTTTTATGTCTATATTATATAAATATGTTCTAGTTGACTATAAATTTACTTAAGCACATAATTAATCATCTTAATATTAAGGAAAGGGGAAAAAATGAGAAAAATCATATCTCTACTGTCAGCATTAGTTATATCTTTAGTTTCTTTTACAGGAATAGCTAATTCTGCAGATAGCAAAAAGCCCATAGTAATTCCTACACATAACTGGTCAAGTCAAGTGGTAATGGCATATGTTATTGGTGGTATTTTTGAGAGCATGGGTAGCAATGTAAAATATGTACCAGCTGACTCTCAGGCTGTTTATGAATCTATCAGAATTGGTGATGTCACTATATCTCATGAAGTTTGGGAATCTGCTTTTGGTAAATCTTTTGATACTGCAAGAGACAAAGGTGGTTTACTTGATTGGGGCGATCACGAAGCAAGAACAATTGAGGACATGGGTTATCCAGATTGGGCAGCAAAATATTGCCCAGGTCTACCTGACTGGAATGCTTTAAAAAGTCCAGATTGTGCAAAAGCTTTTGCAACACCAGACTCTGGTGGAAAAGGAAGAATGTTAGAAGGTCCACAAAGTTGGCATGGCGATCTAATACCTCAAAGGATAGAGGCTCTTGGGTTAGGCGATTTATGGACTGTTAAGTTTGCTGGTGGTGCCGATGCATTATGGGCAGAACTTAAAGCAGCTAAAAAAGAAGGAAGAGGAACTATAATCTTTAACTGGACACCTAACTTTACTGATGGTGCAGGTTTTACTTTTATAGATTTTCCACCATATTATGATGGTTGTAGGCCAGTAGATGGTGGTGATGGTAAGTGTGGAGCACCTGACGGTTATTTGAAAAAAGCTGTTAATGCTAACTTTCCTAAAACTCATCCAGCAGCAGCAAAAATGTTCAAACAGTTGTCATTTAACACTAGTCAAATCGGAGCAATGGCTGCTTTAGTTGACCTAGAAAAAATGACACATGAAGATGCCGCTAAAAAATGGTTAGCTGATAATAAATCGGTTTGGCAAAAGTGGACTAAGTAAACACTTTTAACAAATAAAATTATCATTTAAATTCTCCCCTAGTTTTTACTAGGGGAGATTTTTTTTTAATTTTGATGTAATTTATTTCAGATAGATGAGAAAACTTTTTGCATACATTATTCTAAGTCTACTTTTTGCTAACATAAGCTTTGCTAAAAAATCAGGCTGCACAGACGGTAACTGCAATACTGGTTTTGGAACATGGACATATACAGATAAAACTACTTATGTAGGTGAGTGGGTAAATGGTTCAAAAAATGGCAACGGAATTGAGACATGGCCCAATGGATACTCATACGAAGGTGACTTTAAAGAAAGTAAATGGCATGGCAAAGGAACTTTAAAATTCCCAGACGGTTCAAGTTATAAGGGTGAATGGAAAAATAATAAAATGCATGGAAAAGGTATTTTTACCTGGTCCAATGGTAAAACAAAAGAGGGAAATTGGAATGAGGGCGATTATGTTAAGTAAAATAAATCAATTTCCAGAAAGTTTTAGAAGATCAATAGGTTTAGCAAGTTTAACAATTACAATTTTTTTTATTTTTTTTGTTCTTAACATTATTTTTGGACCAGACAAGAATGCAGAAAAAAAGTTTGTAGAGCAAAAAAAAATACAAGAAAAAGCAAATGAATTAATTTCAACTTTACCTAGAGGTGTATTAACATTTTATCAGTCTGACATAGGTCAAAAATTATCATCTGATGAATATAAAATTGTTTGTAATAATACGAAAATTATAACTCAAAGAGCTATAATGGGAGCAAATATTACAGACAGTAAAGCATTTAATTTATATACAGCTAATGGCGGCACAACTGGAAAATATGCAGTGAATTGGGATGATAACAAAAAAAAATGTTTTGCAAAATTTACAGTGAAACCACTCGAGGGCACTTCAGACTCTGTAACTGTTGAGGGAGAAGCCCTTGGGTTTTTAAAAACAAGTATAGATACAAGGGTTTATTTTATTAAAAATTTTTAAATGGAGGAATTATTAAAAAAAATAGTATAATTTGTTAAAAATATGTCTTCAACGCCTGTGATAAAATGTGAATCTGTATATAAAATATTTGGAACTAATGCAGAAAAAATGCTTCAAAGTGCAAATGGAAATGTAGATGCAAAAACATTTCAAGATGCAGGATGTATTGTTGGAGTAAATAACGCTTCTTTTGAGGTTTCAAAAGGAGAAATGTTAGTTGTAATGGGCTTATCTGGATCAGGCAAATCAACTCTTCTAAGATGCATTTCTCGATTAACAGATGCTACAGGAGGGAAAATATTTATTGAAGGACAAGATTTGCTTGCAATGAATAATAAACAGTTAATTGAGTTAAGAAGGAGTAAAATGGGAATGGTTTTTCAAAGTTTTGCTCTTCTTCCTCATAAAACAGTTTTAGAAAATATTGCTTTCCCACTACAAATCAAAGGAATTAAAACAGAAGAAAGTATAAAGAAAGCAATAGAAATGGTTGAACTAGTAGGTTTAAAAGGTAGAGAGAACTATTTTCCTAGAGAATTATCTGGAGGTCAACAACAAAGAGTAGGTATTGCTCGATCATTAGCAGTTGAACCAGATATATGGTTTTTGGACGAACCATTTTCAGCACTTGATCCATTAATAAGAAAAGAGATGCAGGATGAATTTTTAAGACTTCAAGGAAAATTAAATAAAACAATCCTATTTATTACCCATGACTTTGACGAAGCTTTAAGACTTGCAGACAGAATTGCAATTATGAAAGATGGTTTAATTGAACAATTAGACACACCCGCAAATATAGTTTTAAATCCTAAAACTGAATATATAAGAAAATTTACAGAAGAAGTACCAAGAGAAAAAGTGTTAAAAATTGAGGATATTATGGACTCAAACTCGCTTGGACAAAGTGAAAATAGTATAAGTGTACTAAAAGATGCAATTATAGAAACTGTTGCTGAAAAAATTTTGAGTCAGGAAAAATCTGTGAATGTTATTGATAAAAATAATAAAGTAATCGGTAGTGTTAAACCTTCAAAAATAATTCAAACAGTTTTTGGAGGAAGAAAAGAAAATTCATAAATTTTATGGAGAAAATCTATAAATACCCAAAAGCAACGCAATGGATATTTTTATTATTAGTATTCTTTGGTTTATGTTTTGCAATAGACGTACCCGAAGGTTATGAATTTGCTAAAGCAGGTACAGAATTTATTGATAAAGATAAGTTAGATCAAACAAAATATAGTGTCTTTTGGAGGTTACCAGCATTTATTGCATGGATGCCTGGCTGGATAAATGAATCTGTGTTTTTTTTATTAAATGATTGGGCGCCAATAGAATATTTTGACAGCGATATTCAAGAAACCAAGACTCGTCCAGTAGTTTTACATATTACAAGAATAGTTTCTAGATCTATGCTTTTTATGATTGAATTTATCAGGGAAATTTTAATTGGAGGTGTTGAAACAGTTGTTGCTTTTACAAGTTGGGACTGGATTGATGCCAATCCGTGGGCTGAACTTCCAGGTCTTCCATGGACTATTGTCGCTGGTGGTGCAATTCTATTAGGTCATAAGTTAAATGGAAGAAATCTTGCAATATTTGCTGGAATTACAATGTTTTACATTTCAACATTTGGTCAGTGGAAACCATCAATGCAAACTTTATCCTTTGTAATGGTAGCTGCTCCTATTTCTTTTATTTTGGGACTTGCTTTTGGAATTTGGGCTTACAAAAGTAAAAGAGTAGAAAATATTCTTAATCCTCTTTTAAATGTTGCACAAACAATGCCACATTACTCTTATCTAGTTCCTATAATGGTGTTATTTGGAATTGGAGATCATGCAGGTGCAATTGCTACAATTATTTTTGCAACACCTCCCATGGTTAGGTTAACCTTGTTAGGCTTAAGAAAAGTTTCCCCTGAAGTAATCGAGGCTGGCAAGATGAGTGGGTGTAATGATTTTCAATTACTATTTAAAGTTTTAATCCCAACCGCAAGAAGAGATATTTTAATTGGTGTGAACCAAGTAATTATGCAGTGTTTGGCAATGGCTGTGATTGCATCATTTATTGGTGCCAAAGGTTTAGGCTGGAATTTATTATTAGCGCTAAACCAATTAAGAATAGGTTTAGCTTTAGAAGCAGGCATTTGTATTACTTTAATCGCAGTATTATTGGATAAAATGTCTTTAGCGTGGGCTAACAAGCAAATAAATTATTTTGAAAATCCAACCTTTTTTCAAAGAAACAAATATCTAATAATTTTTTTTGGAGTTGTTTTTGGCGGATATATTTTATCTTACATAGGTACTTTTTATTTTAAAGAAGGTTTTAACTATTTATTTATTGTCCCACATAATAAAGGAATTTCAACAGAGGCATTTTGGAATTCAGGTGTCGATTGGATATTAGATAATTTTTTTGACCCTTTAAAAGTATTTAACACTTGGTTAATAACCGAAGTATTAATCCCTATGAAAAATGCATTTTTAAGAATGCCAGTAGTTGCTACTTTTATACTATTTATGGGTGCCGGTTATATTATTGGTGGTTTAAGGTCTGCAGTTGTTGTTGGAAGTTTTACTTTGTTCATAGCATTAACTGAATGGTGGGATAGAGCATTAATAACGATGTATATGGCAACTTTTGGAGTTATTGTTTCTGGAATTCTTGGAATTATTATTGGTACTTTAAGCGCTCAAACAAAAACAAGCATAAGAATCACTCTTGCTGTTTGTGACACACTCCAAACTTTTCCATCTTTTATTTATTTAATACCTGTAATTATGCTTTTTGGAGTAACAGACACATCTGTTTTAATTGCAGTTGTAATTTATGCCACAATTCCTGCAACCAGGTACACGATTGAGGGATTAAGAAGTGTTCCCACAGCACTACACGATGCTGGATCAATGTCAGGAGTAAATAGATTGCAGAGATGGTTAAAAATAGAATTACCACTTGCCTTTCCACATATGATGTTAGGGATAAACCAAACTGTTGTTTTTGCTTTATTCATGGTAATTATAGGAGCAATGATTGGAACAACTGACCTAGGACAATATATATTAAAAGCTCTTTCAGATAGACAAGGTACAGGTAACGGATTGATGCTTGGTTTATGTGTTGCATTCATTGGTTTGGCAGTAGATAATTTAATTAGAACTTGGGCAGATCATAGAAAGAAACTTCTAGGATTAGATTAGTTGTATGGCTAAAATTTTAGTAATTGGTGGTGGAGCCATGGGCTCAGCATTTACAGTGCCATGTATTGATAATAATAACAAAGTAACAATTACGGAACCTTATAGTAAAAATTTTATTAGAGACTTAACCTCTAAAAAAAAATTTCATTCTAGTTTAAAACTTAATCTTTCAAAAAAATTAAAATTTAAAAAATTCTCTAAAAATTTATGGAATGAAAAGTTTGATTTAATTGTAATTGCTTTAAGTTTAAATGGTATAGATTTTATAGGTAAAGAACTAAAAAATTACAGAATTAAAACCCCAATTTTAGTACTAACTAAAGGACTAAAGTATGAAAAAAAAACTAAACAGATAATTACAATCTCAGAAAAGCTTAAAAAAAATTATAATTTAAAAAACATTTCTGTTTTAAAAGGTCCTTGTTTAGCAAAAGAGTTAGCAAGAAAAAATCAAACAAGTGTAATTATAGCTAATAAAAATATTATAACTGCAAAAAAAATTGGTAAACTTATTTCTACAAAATATTATTTAATCGAATTTTCAAAAGATATAAAGGGTGTAGAGGTTTGTTCGGCAATAAAAAATATATATTCAATGTTAATTGGAGCAGGCCAAAGTTTAAATACATCGTCTAGCTTATTCCAAAGATCAATTAACGAAATGAAATATTTAACAAAATATTTTAAAGGAAAAGAACTAACCACTTTAGGACTTGCTGGTGTTGGTGATTTGTATGTTAGTGCCTCAGGAGGAAGAAATAGTAAGATGGGTGGTTATCTAGGCAAAGGATATAAATTTAAAACTGCAAAAAAAAAATTTATGCCAAAAGACACTGTTGAGGGAGAACAACTTGCAAGAGAAATAGCACCATTTATATTAAAAAAAATTAACAAAAAGAAGGTCCCATTAATGATTAATTTGCTAAGAGCAATTTTGAATAATAAAAAACTTAAAATTAGTTAATAATATATGAAATCAAATTGGAATTATCCAACAACTGTTTGGGTTGGAGAAAATAGAGTCAATGATTTAGTAAATGCATGTCTTATTTTAAAAATAAAAAAACCTTTATTTGTTACAGATAAAAATTTAATTAATTTACATTTTATAAAAAAAATTATTTCTGAAACCGAAAAAAAAATTAATAAATTAAATATCTTTTCAAATTTTACAGGTAATCCAACTGGAAAAAATGTAGAAGATGGAGTAAAAGAATTTAAAAACTATAGTTGCGATGGAGTAGTTGCTGTAGGAGGGGGAAGCGCTCTAGATGTTGGAAAAGCTATTGCGTTTATGTCAGGTCAAACAAGACCAATTTGGGATTTTGAAGATATCGATGATTACTGGAAAAGAGCAGACGAAAATGATATTGCACCTATAATAGCAGTTCCTACAACTGCTGGAACGGGATCTGAAACGGGTAGGGCGTCAGCAATTATAAATGAGAGAACTGGTGTCAAAAAAATAATATTTCACCCAAAATTTTTACCCTCTATAGTTATTTTAGATCCAGTTTTAACAATTGATTTATCTCCAAGGTTAACGGCCGCAACGGGAATGGACGCTCTTGCTCATAATTTAGAGGCATTTTGTTCACCAGGTTTTCATCCTATGGCAGATGGAATTTCAATTCAGGGAATGAAGTTGATAAAAAAATCTCTTTTAAAGGCTGTGAAAAATGGAAAAGACTTGAGTGCTAGGTCAGATTTATTAGCTGCAGCAAGCATGGGATCTACCGCTTTTCAAAAGGGGCTTGGTGCAATTCATTCTTTAAGTCATCCAATAAACGCTCAATTTAATCTTCATCACGGCTTATCCAATGCAATATTTATGCCATATGTTTTAAGTTTTAATAAAAATATAATTCAAGATAAAATTATTTCTATTTGCGACTACCTTGGTTTAAATAAAAACTTTGAAAGTTTTCTCGAATGGATCTTAAATTTAAGAGAAGAACTAAATATACCTCATAAACTTTCTGATGTTATTGATCCTGATAAAATTGATTTAGAAAAATTGTCTGAAATGGCCTTTAATGATCCGTCTACAGCTGGAAATCCAGTAAATTTAAAAAAAGATGATTTAAAAAAAATGTATGAACATAGCTTAATAGGAGATTTGTTTTGATCAAAAAAATTTTAATCGTTGAGGGAAATTTGAGAGAGGAAAATCAGAGTTTTACGGAAGGTGGAATTAAAACCCATACAGAAAGTTTAAGGGATAGTATAGATTATTTTACAAAAAAATTAGAGATTGACGTTGTGAATCCATCATCTGATAAAAATATATCAGATAAAGTTGAAGATCTAAACAAATATGATGGGCTAATATGGGGTGGAAGTAGTCTGAATATTTATAATGATACAGTTGAAATTAGAAGACAGATTGAGTTTATGAGAGAATGTCAAAAAAAAATAAAAAAAATTTTGGCTATTTGTTGGGGTATGCAAGTAGCCGTAACAGTGGCAGGTGGTGAAGTTAAAAAATGTTTAAAGGGGGCTCATAGAGGAATTGCTCATAATATTGAAATTAATAACATAGGTTTAAGACACAAGATTTACAAAGACAAAAAAAAAAAATTCAATACACCGGCATTTAATTTTGATGAGGTAGTTACATTACCATCAAAATCAGTTTTACTTTCTTCAAATCCATTAAATAAAGTAATGGGTTTGAATTTTAAAATAGGAGAAAGTGACATATGGGGCATTCAATATCATCCTGAAATCACTTATAGTAAAATGATTAGTTTAATTCATTTTAGAAGAGAGCGTTTGCTCAACAAACAAGCATTTAAAGATGATGATGAGATTAATGAATATGTAAAGATTATAGAAGAGGAAAAAAAATTATCTGATAAAGATTCTAGAATGTTGGAACTTAAAAATTGGTTGGAATTCTTAAATGAAAATTAGATCAAAAGATGATATTATTGAATATTTTAAAAGTGGATATAAAAAAAAATTATCCATTGGAGTTGAAAATGAGAAGTTTATATTTGATGATAAATTGGGTTCTCGAGCAAATTTTAATCAAATTTCAAAAGTTTTAGAATTTTTAAAAAAATTTGGCTGGAGTGAGATCAAGGAAGATCAAAATTTAATTGGATTAAAAAAAAAAGATCAATCAATTACATTGGAACCTGGTAATCAAATAGAGTTATCAGGTGGATTATGTAAAAATATTCATCAAGTATGTTCAGAATCTTATGAATTTCAAAAACAACTAGATGAAGCTTGTAAAAAATTAGAACTTAGAACGCTTTCAATAGGGTATGATCCTTTAACGGAATTAAACGATGTGCCCAATAATCCAAAAAAAAGATACAAAATTATGACAGAAGAAATGCCCAAAAATGGGGAACTTAGTCTTGATATGATGTACCATACATGTGGCACTCAAATTAATTTGGATTATACATCCGAGGAGGATTTTAAGAGAAAATTTAAAGTTATTTCCTATTTGACTCCTCTTACAATAGCTCTATTTTCTAACTCAGCAATAAAGAATGGTAAAGCGTCCGGCTTCTTATCTTATAGATCAAAAGTTTGGCAAAATACTTCTAGAGGAGGTTTGCCTGATATATTTTTAGAAGATATTACTTTTGAAAAGTATGCAGATTTTTTTCTTAATTTTCCCTTGCTTTTTTTATACGAAAATAATGAATATAAATTTTCAAACGGAAAAACTTTTAATTTCTTGATTGAAAAAGAAAAGGCAAATAAAAAAAATCTTGAATTACATTTGTCTACTGTTTTCACTGAATTAAGGTTAAAAAAATATATTGAATTAAGATCTTTGGATGCATGTGAATGGGATTGTCACTGCGCGGGTCCTGCGTTTTTTACAGGATTAATATACGGTGGTTTAGATGAGACTTATGAAATTATAAAAAATTGGAAAAAAGATAATATTAAAGAAGCCTATCTAGCAACCTGTAAAAATGGATTAAGAACTGAAATTAATGGAAAAGATATACTTTATTGGTCTAAACAACTATTAAAAATCTCAAAGAATGGTTTACAAAAAAGATCCTTTTTAAATAAAAAAAAAAATGATGAAACAATTTATTTGAAAAATATTGAAAATATTCTAATGAATAATCTTACAAAAGCAGAAGAGGAACTGAATAAACTAAAAAAATGAAAAAAATTATAGCAATACAATCAAATAATCTTAAAAAAATAAATATTAAAACCGATACAACTTTATTGCTAGCATTGGAAGCACAAAAAAGGGGATTTAAAATTGTCTGGTATGAAACTAAAGATTTAAATTTAATAAAATCAAAAATTATTGTATTTGGAAAAATTATTCAATTTTTTGAAAATAGAAAAAAATTTTTCAAGGTAGTAAAAAATATTAAGTTTGATTTAAACAATGCAAATTTTGTATTAATCAGACAAAATCCACCATTTAACTTAGATTATATAAATTCAACTTATTATTTAGATTACTTAAATTCAAAGAAAATAATTAATAACCCTACCTCTGTAAGAAATGTGTCTGAAAAGTTTTTTTCCTCAAATTTCTTTAAGTATATGCCTAAAACAATTTTTACAAAAAATTTTAATGAGATAAAAATTTTTTTGAGAAGTAATAAAAAAATAGTAATTAAACCAATTAATGGTTATGCAGGAAAAAATATATTATTTTTAACTAATAAATTAAATAAAAAAAATATAGAAAAGTACCTTCAAAAATTTAACCATGTTATGGTCCAAAAATATCTTCCTAAAGTAAAAAATGGCGATAAAAGAGTATTTATAATAAATGGTAAAGTAAAAGGAGCAATAAGAAGATTGCCCAAAAAAGGTTCAATATTATCAAATATTTCTCAAGGTGGTGTTGCGCACAAAACTTCATTGAACTCAAGAGAGCTTAAAATTTCTAGAATAGTAGCGAAAAAATTGAAAAATAGTAATATTTTTTTTGCAGGTATAGATTTAGTTGGTGGTTTTTTGATTGGAGATATTAATGTTACTTCGCCAACTGGATTACCTCAATATAGAAATTTAACTGGTAAGAATTTAGCTGTTGATTTCTGGGATGAGCTTGAAAAACTAAAATAGACCCTCTACCTCACCATCTTTATTTATTTTAATTTTTTCTGCTGCTGGTCTTTCAGGAAGTCCTGGCATAGTCATTATTTCTCCACAAACTACTACAATAAACTCGGCTCCTGAGGAAAGACTTACTTCCCTTAGGGGAAGAACATGGCCAGTAGGCGCCCCCTTTAAACTAGGATCAGTCGAAAAGCTATATTGAGTTTTAGCAACACAAATTGGGAGTTTGCCGTATCCATTTTTCTCAAAATTTTTTAATTGATTTCTTATTTTTGTATCCGCTACAACTTCACTTGCGTGATAGATTTCTTGGGCAATTTTCTCAATTTTCTTAAATAAAGGAAGTTTATCTTCGTATAAGAATTTAAAAGTATTTTTACCCTTTTTACAAATCTTTACTACAGTATTAGCAAGATCTTTTGTGCCGTTTCCTCCGTCAGACCAATGTGTACATAATGATATATCCACACCAAAATTTTTACAAAAATCTATTAAAAAATTTACTTCTTTGTTTGAGTCTGCAGCAAAGTGATTTACAGCCACCGCTACCGGTATCCCAAACTTTCTAGTATTATTTATATGCCTTTCTAAATTTGCTAAACCTTTTTTTAGAGCATCTAAGTTCTCTTTTTTTAATTCATCTTTTTTTACACCACCATGCATTTTAAGAGCTCTTATTGTTGCGACTATGACAACACAATCTGGTTTAAGATTAGATTTTCTACACTTAATGTCTATAAATTTTTCAGCACCAAGGTCTGCTCCAAATCCAGCTTCTGTAATTACATAATCTGATAATTTTAATGCTGCCTTTGTAGCAATTACTGAATTACACCCATGGGCGATATTCGCAAAAGGACCTCCATGAATAATTGCAGGATTATTTTCTAAAGTTTGGGTAATATTTGGTCTGATTGCATCTTTCAAAAGAACAGTCATAGGTCCTTCCGCTTTAAGATCTTTCGCATAAATTGGTTTTTTATCTCTAGTGTATCCAATGGTAATATTTCCAATTCTTTTTTCTAAATCCTTTAAATCTTTTGATAAGCAAAAGATCGCCATAATTTCAGAAGCTACAGATATGTCAAAGCCATCTTGTCTAGGATATCCATTTGCAATTCCCCCAAGATCAACAACAATAGATCTCAATGATCTATCATTCATATCTATCGCTCTTTTCCATACAATTCTTCTTACATCTATATTTAATTTATTACCCCAATAAATATGGTTATCTATTAACGCTGATAGTAAATTGTGTGCAGAAGTAATAGCGTGAAAATCTCCTGTAAAATGTAAATTTATTTGTTCCATAGGAACTACCTGTGCATAACCACCACCCGCAGCCCCGCCTTTCATTCCAAACGATGGACCTAAGCTAGGCTCTCTAAGGCATACTATGGACTTTTTACCAATTTTATTTAAACCATCACAAAGGCCAACTGATGTTGTTGTTTTTCCTTCACCAGCTGGAGTTGGCGTTATTGCTGTAACCAAAATTAATTTTCCATTTTTTTTGTCCTTAAGTTTTTCCAAATAATCAGATTTAATTTTCGCCATATATCTTCCAATTGGACTATAGGCACCTGGTTTATCTGGGACATTTATGCCATCAAGAACTTCTTGAATGGGTTTCATTTTTGCCGCTCTGGCAATTTCAATATCTGATTTCACTTTTCTCATAAATAATGGCTTTTTATACCCTCTAAAACCATTTGAAGCTGGATTAGTATCTCTTTTTTTTGAATTTTGAAAGTTCTAAAAAATATATATAAAAAAAATAAAGAACTAATTATACTTATTGCTATAAAATTTTAGCATGCAAAAATACTCAGTATTTAGTTTATTTAAGAATGCCTTGAAAGGTCATAAAGATTGGGAAGTTGCCTGGAAAGACCCAAATCCTAAAGAAGAATATGATGTCATTATAATTGGCGGCGGTGGTCATGGTTTGGCTACCGCATATTACCTAGCTAAAGAACATAACATTACTAATATTGCGATAGTAGAGAAGGGTTGGATTGGTGGAGGTAACGTAGGTAGAAATACAACAATACTAAGATCAAATTACATGCATGATGAAAATGGCCTCTTCTATGAAAAAGGAATGGAGTTATGGAGAAATATGAGCCAAGAGCTCAACTTTAATGTGATGTTTTCACCGAGAGGCATTATTAATTTAGCTCATTCCGATGCTCAAATGAATGCATATGCTCGGAGAGGAAATTCCATGAAATTAAATGGAATTGATGCAGAGCTTTTAGGAAGAGAAGAAATAAAAAAACTGGTTCCTATATTAGATTTTTCTGAAAATGTTAGATTTCCAATTTTTGGTGGTCTAATGCAACCAAGTGGTGGAACTGCAAGACACGATGCAGTTGCTTGGGGATACGCAAGGCAAGCCGACTCCATGGGAGTGGACATTATTCAACACTGCGAGGTAACTGGATTTGATGTTGTTAATGGAAAAATAAAAGGAATACAAACTTCTAGAGGAAATATAAAAGCTAAAAAGGTTGGATTATGTGTAGCTGGCAGTACTTCAGTTTTAGCAGAGATGTTAAATATGACGTTACCTTTAGAAACTCATTTATTACAAGCTTGTGTGTCTGAACCAATTAAACCAATACTAGATCACGTTGTAACTTTTGGTGCAGGACATTTTTATTGCAGCCAATCTGACAAAGGTGAGATGGTAATGGGTGGAGATTTAGATGGTTATAATAGTTATGCTCAAAGAGGTAATTTACCAACTTTGCAACATGTCCTTACAGAGGGAATAGCTATGCTTCCATTTTTAAGTAAGCTTAAAATGTTAAGAACTTGGGGTGGAATTATGGATATGTCAATGGATGGATCGCCAATAATTGATAAAACACACATAGAAGGATTATATTTAAATTGCGGATGGTGCTATGGAGGTTTTAAGGCTACACCAGTTTCAGGTTGGACATTTGCACATACAATTGCTCAAGACAGAGTTCATGATTTAAATGCTGGATTTAATTTAAACAGATTTAATACAGGGCATTTAATTGATGAAAAAGGCCTTGGTACAAAAACTTGGATATCTTAGATGCTATATATTTTTTGTCCTCATTGCGGTTTAAGATCACAAAATGAATTTGCTTATGGTGGAGATGGGAGTGTAAAAAGACCAACTTTAAATAAAGAGGTCTCAGATAAGGAATGGGATAATTTTGTTTATAATAGAAAAAGTCCTAGAGGAAAACATGTTGAACTTTGGCATCATATTTCAGGATGTAGACAGTGGATTAAAGTTCAAAGAGATACTGTAACTCATGAAATTTTTAAAACAGTGAGTGCAGATAAAGAAATATAAACTATGAGCCAAACTTATAGATTAAATAATTCTGGACAAATAAATAGAGATAAAAAAATATCTTTTAAATTTAATGGCAAAAAATATTTTGGTTATGAGGGCGATACCTTGGCATCTGCATTGTTGGCTAATGGCATACATCTTGTTGGTCGAAGTTTTAAATATCACAGACCAAGAGGATTTTTTGGTGCTGGCGTTGATGAGCCTTATGCAATTGTACAGATGGTTAGAAATAAAGAGACAGAACCAAATGTTAGAGCTACAGAACAAGAGCTATTTGAAGGACTAGAGGCAAAAAGTGTAAATTGCTGGCCAAGTGTTAATTTTGATATAGGTGCAATAAATAATTTTTTTAACAAGTTTTTACCCGCAGGTTTTTATTATAAAACATTTATGTGGCCAAAAAGTTTTTGGTATAGAATTTACGAACCATTCATTAGAAAAGCAGCTGGATTTGGTGTAGCTTCTACAAAATACGATAGCGAAAGATATGAGCATAAATACGAGTATTGTGATTTATTAATAGCAGGTTCAGGTCCAGCAGGTTTATCAGGAGCCTATGCAGCAGCAAAAAATGGTGCAAGTGTAATTTTAGCTGAAGAAAAACCACGTTTTGGGGGAAGTTTATTAACAAGTGAGGTTAATATTGGCAACCAAAGCGGCAAAGACTGGGCAGAAAAAATCATAGCTGAACTTAAAGAAATGCCAAATGTTACTGTCAAAAACAGATCACAAGTTTTCGGTTATTATGATCATAACATGCTAGTGATGTCAGAAAAAGTAAGTGATCATTTACCTAAAACAAAAAAATTTAGTCCAAAACAAAGGCTTTGGTACATAAGGGCTAAAGAAGTACTAATTTCCTCTGGCTCAATCGAAAGACCCATAGTATTTGGAAATAATGATACTCCAGGTGTTGTTTTAGCTTCAGCTGCAAAAGAATATTTGAAAGTTTATGGGGTTTTAGTCGGAAAAAAACCATTAATCTTCACTAATAACGATAGCGCTTATGAAACAGCTATTGAATTTAAGAAAAATGGAATTGACCCAATTATATTGGATTCAAGAAATGCTCCAAATTCAGAAATTATAGAAGAAGCAAAAAATTTAGGAATACATATTAAATTTTCTTATGTAGTTGTAGTAGCAAATGGTTATAAAAAAGTTAAATCTGCACAGATAGCCCAAATTTCACCTGACAAAAAAAATTTAGGAAAAATTGAAAAAATAAATTGCGATTGTATTTGTGTATCAGGTTTTTGGACACCAACTATTCATTTATCATCCCAATCAGGAAATAAAACCAAGTTTGATGAAAAAATTGATGCCTTTGTTCCTGGTAAATCAAAACAAAATGAGACAACAGTTGGATCTGCAAATGGTATATTTAATCTAGAGGAGACGATAAGTACATCATTTGAAAAGGGATATCAGTTATCAAAAAAAATTACTAATAATGATAATAAAGTTTCAGTACCTCAAGTTTCTGAAAAAAAATTTACAAATCATGATAAATTTTGGTGTGTCCCACTTCCAAATAAAAAGAATTTTAAAAGATTTTTAGATTTTCAAAATGACGTCACAGTTTCTGATATTGAGCTTGCTCTCAGAGAAGGATACAGGTCAATAGAACATGTAAAAAGATATACCACATTAGGTATGGCAACCGATCAAGGCAAAACAAGTAATCTTAATGGGCTGCAACTAGTCTCAGATGTAGAAAACAAAGTGGTACCTTCTGTAGGGCATACTACCTTTAGACCTCCTTACACCCCTGTTTCAATTGGAGCAATAGTTGGGAGAGAAATAGGAAAGCATTCTAAACCAACTAGAAAATCACCCATGCATTCATGGCATGAAAAAAATAATGCAGTATTTGTTGATGCAGGAATGTGGCTAAGACCAAGATATTATAAAAAAGCAAACGAAGGTTTATTTGAAGCCTCAAAAAGAGAAGCAGCAAATGTTAGAAAAAATGTTGGAGTTTGCGATGTTACTACATTAGGAAAAATAGATATCAAAGGTCCAGATGCAGCAGAGTTTTTAAATAGAGTTTACACAAATGCATGGTTAAAACTCCCAGTTGGAAAAGCAAGATATGGAGTAATGTTAAGGGAGGATGGAATAGTAATGGATGATGGTACAACAACGAGAATTTCTGAAAATCATTATCATATGACAACAACAACTGCACAAGCTGCAAATGTATTATCTCATTTGGAGTATTATTTACAATTAGTTTGGCCAGAATTAAATGTAAATGTTGTTTCTACAACCGAACAATGGGCAGGAGCAGCAATAGCTGGACCGAAATCAAGAAGATTACTACAAAAATTATTTCCAAATAAAGATCTATCTAATGAGGGCTTACCTTTTATGGGATACTCAGATGGAGATTTATTTGGTGTTCCTACAAGAATTTTTCGAATTTCCTTTTCAGGTGAATTAGCTTACGAGTTAAATGTTCAGTCAGATTTTGGAAATTTTATGTGGGAAAAAATAATTGAACTAGGAAATGAATTTGGAATCCAACCATATGGAACTGAGGCTTTATCAACTTTAAGGATTGAAATGGGACATGTAGCGGGATCTGAGTTAGATGGAAGAACTATTCCTTACGATAATGGTCTTGATGGATTAATAAGTAGAAAGAAAGATTTCATTGGAAAAAGATCACTAAATAGAGAAGCTTTTATTGCAAAATCTAGACAGAAGGTTGTTGGAGTTGTTCCATTAGATAAAAAAACAAGTATCCCAGAGGGCTCTCATTTAGTTAAAGATGCGTCAGCTAAATTACCAAATCCAAAACTAGGTCATATCTCGGCATCGTGCTGGAGTGTTGAATACAATAATCCTTTTTCATTAGCTATTGTAAAAGATGGAAAAAATATGATAGGCAAAAAATTATATGCACTTTCACCACTTAAAAACAAATCAATTCCTGTTGAGATAGTATCCTCACATTATGTAGATCCTAAGGGCGAAAGGGTGAGATCATGAAAAGCCAATCTCCACTAAATGAAATTTATAAAAAAGGATTATATGGTGATTATGAAAATAAAAACGAGGAGAATCTTATAAAGATTAAAGAGCTTAGTAATTTAAACATTTTCCAAATAGTAAAATATAAAAATTCAAAAGTCTTAACTAATGATTTAGATGTAGATGGACTTAAATTAAGTGAAAAAACAAATTCCGTTATGTCAAACGGGAAAACAAGAATCTTATGGTTTGGACCAAATAATTGGCTACTGGTATCAGAGGATCAAAATTTATTTGATAAAGTAAATAAAAATGTCAAAGAAACTGATTTTGCAGTCACAGATTTATCTAACTCTAGAACAATAATTGAGATTGAGGGCAAATTAACAAAAGAAGTATTAAAAAAAGGGTGTCCATTTAATTTTAATGAATTGAATAAAAATAATTGCATTAATTCAGTTTTTCATGGGATTACAATAACAATTGATATGATAGAGGACTCTCCAGAAAAAATAAGATTATTTGCTCTTAGAAGTTTTGGAGAATCTTTATACCACTCAATAACAGATGCCAGTTTAGAATTTGGTTATCAAAGTATTTAACTAATTTGTTTTTACTGAGTAAAACTGCTTGTAGTTTGCCACAGGATGATAAGAAAAGTCTAAGATACAATTATCTATCATAAATAGAATTTTATTAAAAAAATTAATCCTCTCACTATCGCTCAAACCCAAAGATATTTTAGTAATCTTTTTTTTACCGTCTAAAATATCTTTTATATTTATTTTATTATTTTCAAAATTCATTTTAAATATACTGTTATTTATTTTATCATTTATTTTTACTTCAGTTCCATTAATTTGATATTCAACGCCATGATATTGATATGTATAAATTTTTTCTAAAGTTATTTTGTTATAAATAATTGAATTATTTTTATTTTTAGTTTTACAACAAATAACATCAATTTTTCTATCATTCCAATTTAAACTTTGTGCAATTTCAAGCTTATCTTCTATTGGCATATTTTCAACTTTTTTCCTAATCTCTAAAGGCGCATCTGAAAAAAATTTTGAAAGAGGCTTTATTCTTCCATTAGCAAAGTTTTTTATAACTAAATTATTATTTTTAAGTAATTTGATAAGTTCTTTTATTGAGTAAAAATTTTCATTTTTATGTAAAAAAAAATCAACTATTCCTGAAGGATGACTTAAATCTTGTTTTATTTCAGTTTCTGCAAAAACTTTGGCTGGATGCAAATTATTTAACTTACTTATTATTTTTTTAACAAAATCAATTGAATCATCATTTTGTTTTAAACTTAATTTTTTAAATAACTGTTTAACTTCATTAGTTGCGTGTGATTTTTTATTACCATAAACCATAATATAAATAACACCATCATCCTTTAAATTTTTATAAAAATAATCTAATCCTGTACTTGGATCATCTAGATGATGAATTACTCCTGAGCTAATTATATAATCAAATTTATTTTTAAATTTTACAGATCTAAAATCTTCACAATATAGTTTTAAATTTTCAATGTTGTTCTCTTTTATGAGCTTTTTTTCATGTTTTAGACTGTTTTCCGATAAGTCTATTCCAATAAAATTATGGTTAGGATTACATTTTGCTAATATCGCGGCCTGATCTGATCCACATCCCGCAATTAATATATCTAATCTTGCTGAACTATATGGTTTTTCTGGCCATAACCTATGCCAACAATAATTAGGATCGCAAATCTGAAAACGATTCTTTTTAATCCATTCCTCATATAAATTTTCAGTAGGCTTTGGGTAAATATAATTATTATATTGGGTTGTAAGATCTGAAATATTTTTATTTTTCATAAACATTTAATTTTTACTTTATTTATGAAATAAAATAAAAAATTTAAATCATCTAATTTCTACTTATAGTTTAAATTTAAAAAAAATTAAAGTTGTTAGTAAGTTACTATGACTTATTGTTTTAAATTTGTATTCCTGTACCAAAATCCCGGGAGTAGAATCATTGAAAAAAAAAATATTATTATATCTTTTTAGCTTAACAATTTTAAACGGTTGTATTGAGGCAACTGCTTTTTTGGGCCCAGCTATCACAATAAGTAATTCTGGAAATGTCTATCAGGCTAGTCTTTCATATGCATCTAACCAAGTTATTTTAAATACCACTGGAAAGACACCAATTGAACATCTTAATTCTTTAACTAAAAGAGGAGATGTGTATGATGATATTAATAAAGATATAAGTAAAAATTTTAAATACAAAGAAAAAAAACCGGAACCAGTTTTAAAATCTAAATTAGAAAATTTTAGATTTAGAACAAAAGATCAATTTGTACTCTTTTAGAAAAAGTTTAAAATTTATTTTTTAATTAACATGCTCATATAAACAGAATTAATGTCTTCTTTATAATGTGCAAAAGGTTTGCATAACTTAAATCCAGATAAAATAAAAAGTTCACGAGCAGGTTTAAAAAATTTTCCCGCACCGGTTTCTACACTTATTTTTTTTATGTTAAGTTTT
Source organism: uncultured Pelagibacteraceae bacterium (assembly GCA_902567765.1). Lineage (GTDB taxonomy): Bacteria > Pseudomonadota > Alphaproteobacteria > Pelagibacterales > Pelagibacteraceae > Pelagibacter. Next base: position 58,731 of record CACFNI010000002.1, read on the forward strand.
TTTGCTTTTTGTATAAGTTTATTAATTATTTTAAATCCATTACCATGTTTTCTAAATTTATCAGCAACTCTTATAGATTTAAATTCACCATGATCTTTATTTAAAAATTTTAATGCACCACATCCAATTAATTCTTCATTTTTCCACATACTCCAAAATTTAATAGAATTATGTTTAAGCCCTTCTATATCCAAAACATGAGTACTGCCTGCAGGAGAAACAGATCTAAGTTCAACAAAATGTCTTCTTAACAGTTTATCTACGTCATGATTATCAAAATTTCCCTCTATTGATTTCATTTCAATACATTTTCAATTTTTTCTAACTGTCCGATTTTAAAAACAATTGCATCGTCGGGATGATAACCGTACTGATTAGAGGAATTTTTAAATCGTTTTCCTGGTTCCATTATTGGTTCTAGAGATAAAACAACCGTCCCCCAATGCATTCCTAAAACTTTTTTACTTTTCAAGTCTTTACCAATGTTGAGAGCTTCCTCTGGGTTAGTATGATAAATTGATTTATCTTTTTGGGGAGCCATTGGGTAAAAATTATACGCACCGATATTTATAAAAGTTAAGTCGATCGGCCCATATTTATTTCCAAGTTCTTTGTAAATATTTCCATATCCTGTATCACAAGCAAAGAAAAATTTTTTATTTTTATATTCAATTAAAAAACTTCCCCATAATGTTTTATTGGTATCCCAAAGACTTCTTTTTGACCAATGAACAGCAGGAACAAATGTTATTTTAATATCGTTAATTTTTATTTCATCATACCAATCCATTTCATGGACATCGTTAAAACCATTTTTTGTAAAATATTTTCCAAGCTTTAAAGCTGTAGCAACTTTAGCCTTTTTAAATGGAAATCTTTGTATTGTTCTAGTGCTAAGATGATCATAATGATTGTGTGTTAAGAGAAACAAATCAATATTAGGCAGTTCATTTAAATTTATTGCTGGGTCAGCAAATCTTTTAGGTCCAAAAATTAATGGTCCCATATTCTTCTCAAATACAGGGTCAGTTATGATGGTTGTATTTCCCAGCTTAATTAAAAAGGTTGCGTGTCCGATCCATAATATATAATCGTTATTTTCATTTTCTTTTAGAGATTTAATTACCTCTTTTTTTTCAATCACATGATTTTTAGGGACATTCATATCGAGCTTCTTTTTCTCTTTATTGAAAACTTTATAACTCCATTTAAATTTCGTATCTCTTACTGGCGAGCCCTTAGGATTTCTAAAAGACCCATCTTTCAAATGATGATAAAGCTTATTTTCCATGGCATTTAAATCTATTATACAATTTATTAAAAATATTATGATTATAAAATTTCTTAACACAGATTAATTATAAAATTGAAGTTTGTTTTTCAACATTTTTCTGTAATTGTTAAGTGTCCCATTTTTCTTTTTTCTTTAATATTTTTTTTTAAATAATCAAAAAAAAACTCATTATCTTTAAATTTTTTTCCTCGATAAGCTGTAATATTGTCACCCAGTAAATTGATCATTTTTGCATTAAAGTTTTTTTTGATTTTAATTTGCTCTAAGCCACAAATTGCTCTTATATGATTTTCAAACTGACTAATATTATGACTGTTAATTGTTAAGTGACCTGAATTGTGAACTCTTGGAGCGATTTCATTTACGTAAAGATTATCATTTTTATCAACAAAATATTCAACACATAGCGTTCCTATATAATTTAATTCTTCTGAAATTCTTACCGCCCAATCTTTTGATTTTTCTAAAATCTTTCTGTTTATATCAGCAGGTATTTTTGAATATTTTAATATTTGATCTTCATGAACATTTTCAATTGGTTCATATATTTCATATTTTAATTTATCAAATCTTGTAATAATTACTGAAATTTCCTTTTTTAAATTTATAATTTTTTCTAAAATAAATTCATTATTAAAATCTGGTTTTAGATTATTTAATTCATCAACCGTTTCAATTTTATATTGACCTTTTCCATCGTAACCCATTGTACAAGTTTTTAATATTCCAGGTATCAAGTCAATTTTTGATTTCAAATCTTTATCATTTTTAATATGTACATATTGGGTTGTACTAATATTTATTTTATTCAAAAAATCTTTTTCACTTAATCTATTTTGTATTATTTGATTAATTTTTGGATTAGGTAAAACTTTTTTATGTTTGTTTATTTTTTCTAAAGTAACAAAAGGAATATTTTCAAATTCAAAAGTAACTAAGTCTACTTTATTAACAAATTCATCAATTTTACTATCGTTATTATAATTTCCACATATAAATTCATCAGAAAAATTTTTTGCAGGGGAATTGACATCATCACAAAATATAATTGTTTTAATATTTATTTTCTTTGCAGCTTCAGCTAGAAGGCTTCCTAGTTGTCCACCACCGATTATCCCAACTGTTGGATTTGTCATGTTACCGAGGTTTTTTTTTAACTGAATTTGATTGTTTATCTCTCCAGAGATTTAACTTTTTTTTTAAAACTCTATCGCTGAGCGATAATATTGATGCAGCGAGAAGTCCTGCATTAATTGCCCCATCTTCTCCAATTGCAACAGTTCCAACTGGAATTCCTTTTGGCATTTGAGCTATTGATAACAGGCTATCTATACCTTTAAGTTTTTTACTTTCTATTGGAACTCCTATTACAGGAATTTTAGTTAAAGACGCTATCATGCCTGGAAGATGCGCAGATCCTCCAGCTCCAGCTATAATAACTGAAAACCCATTTTTTTCAGATGACTTAGCAAATTCATACATTCTTTTTGGTGTTCTATGTGCAGATACTATTTTGGTTTCGTATTTAATTTTAAGCATTTTCAGTACTTTTTCACTTAGTTTCATCGTAGAATAATCTGATTGACTACCCATAACTATTGCAACTTTAAAGTTTTTGTTCTTGTAAGACATTTTTATATTTTAATATCAAAAAATTTATCACTAATATATATCTAAAAATATGAATTATAAAATTGATAATCTACAATACTGCAAATGGTCAAGAGAAGTATTTAAAATAAACCGTGAGGCTGGGCTCGATGCTGTTCATGTAACTGTAGTTTATCATGAGGATTATGATGAGTTTTTAACAAGAGTTAAGGAGTGGGATAAACACTTTCAAGAAAACTCAGATTTAATTTTTTTAGGCAAATCTTATCAAGATATAGAGAGGGCTAAATTAGATAAAAAAACTGCAATTTTTTTTGGTTTTCAGAACTGTTCACCAATTGAAGACGATATAAATCTTGTTGAAAAAATTTATGAAAATGGATGTCGGTTTATGCAACTTACTTACAACAATCAATCTCTTTTAGCGACAGGTTGTTATGAGAAAAACGATAGTGGCGTTACAAATTTTGGAAGAGAAGCTATTAGAGAAATGAATAGATTGGGGATTGTTATTGACATGTCTCACTCTAGTGAAAAAAGTACATTAGATGCAATTGAGATAAGTGATAAACCTATAGCTATTACTCATGCAAATCCAAATTTTTGGTATAAAGCTTTAAGAAATAAATCAGACCAACTTTTAAAAACTTTAAGCGAAAGTGGAGGGATGTTGGGTCTATCTTTATATTCTCATCATTTAAAAAATGGTAGTGATTGTACTCTAGATAGTTTTTGTGAGATGGCAGCAAAAACTTGTGAACTTATGGGTGTTAAAAATGTTGGAATTGGATCTGATCTTTGTCTAAATCAACCTGATAGTATTGTTGAGTGGATGCGAAATGGTACTTGGGCAAAGAATAAAAATTATGGAGAGGGATCAAAAAAAAAACCAGGTTTTCCAAAACAACCTGATTGGTTTAAAGATGCTAGAGGATTTAAAAATTTAGAAAATGGACTGCAGAAAGTAGGTTTTAATGAAATTGAAGTAAATAATATACTAGGTAACAACTGGTACAATTTTTACAAAGGGATAAATTAGTGGAAATTAAACTTAGAGATCCAAAGATTGTTATGAAATTATCAAAACTTGGATCATTTCATCAATCAAAATTATCATTTTTAAGATCTTTTTTAAAAGAGTTTAGTGATTGGAATTTTAAAAGAGACTTATTTGATTTGGATGAGAATGGATATGGAAAAGCTGTTTATTCTCTTAAAAAAAATAATAAAATTTATTCCTTAGTTTGCTTCGCAAATAAATTAAGCGATATAGAAAGATCTGATAGAGTAATAGCAACTAAATGGGATGCTGCATTTGCTTTACATGATGGAATTCCTACAAAGACAGATATAGAAAGATTGCAAAAAAATGTACCAAAACAAGAAGTTGGTAGACTTTCTTATAAAGAATTAACTTTATCTAGAGCAAATAAATCGATTAGAATTTTTAATTATATTGTTGAATGTCTATCTCAAGGTAAACAACCTGATAAAAAAAAAGTTTTTGATGTTGGGTATTTATATAGAACTACAGCAGTTTACGGTTCAGGAAAATTTGGACTAGCAGATAGATTTAGAATAAAAAATAGAAATGAAATCTGTGGCCCATTTAGGTTAGAAATGATGTTAGTTTATTTAGTAAGACAATTTACTTTTGATCAGGTTAATTATATTGCTAAACAAAAAAATCCTAGTAGAGCTATAGAACTTGATAAGGAAATATGTAGAAATCTTGGCATAGGAAATTCTACCGGATTAGGAATGGCTCCTTTTATAGTTAATCATCCAACTCTCTTAAATAACTGGGTTATGTCTAGAGAAATATCTCTAAAAAAAATAAGGGAAATTAAAAATGTAAAAAATCAGGACGCAGAAATTTTTAAAGATATTTTAAAGAAATCACTTAAAAATATATCTTTTTGGAATACAGAAAGTGAATTCCAAAAAAAAAAAATAGTTGGTCTTTATAAAGATTTAAAGAAATTGATTGATTTTTTAGACAAAGATTTTGATTTTAAAAAAGATTATGCCTTCAACGATCTATATTTATGGTGTGAAAAAAATCTTAAAGATGAGTGTATCGAATATGCTGTTTCAACGTTTATGGAGCCATATGATGATATTATTAACCCTTTAATTTATAAAATGAGCGCAGATGAAGATAAATATTTTACAATTCCTACACAAAAAAATATTGAAAATTTACGCAATATAATTGAAAAAAATTATTCAGAAATTCTTAAAATTGATTTTTCAAGAGAGGAAAATAACCAAAATTTTTGGTTTATCTCTAAAAATAAAGAAGAGCCAAGATTGGCAGATAGATACAAAGAGCAGGGCGCAGAATTAGAACAGCCACTTGCAATTGCAAGGGATATTAAAAGATTATATGAAAGAATTGCTAATACAAAAAATACATTAAGTGTTGGAAAATTTTTGATTGAAAATAACGATTTAAGACATGCCGTAAGAAGAGTATTCATTTCTGAGTTTTTTCCATACTCAGAAATTCAAGATAATACCATTGGTTCAAAATTAATGCCCATAGATATGTTAAGATTAAAATTATCTTTTTTTGGAGCAGTTAAGTTTGATCCAAGATCAGATAAATGGCTAAGAATTTGCATGTTTCAGGGAGCGCCTTTACCAAATGAACTTCAATCTTATGATAGTGGGTGGATTTATAATTCTATTAATTAATGATAAGTTTAAGTGAAATCGATACAACAGTTAAGAGGGCAACTAAAGCAATTGGATTTTCTTGGGGTATTGCTGAGGAAGTAGGAAAATGTATTCGAATTTTAGAAATGTTTGGGCTGCCTGGGATAAAAAATCTAAATCAATATTACAAAGTTTTTAGTAATAAAAAGTTTCAAAATGTAAGTCTTATAACAAAATCAAATATTTCAAAGGTATCTTATTGCCCTATAATTTCTGGTGTAAATTTTTTAGATCAAATTCATAACTTGCAAAATTTAGAAGAAATAGAATTTGAAAACTTAGGTTTTCCTATTCTTTTTATACCATTTTTAAGTAGATCTTCCGAGATAATAGGAAAAAGAATCTTTTTAAAAATTGATGATAAGGAACTATTATTAAATTTTAATCAATCAATTTTCTCTAATTATTTAAGCAAAAAAGTAATTGAAAATGGAAATAGAATTAAAATATCTTTTATAGAAAACAAAGATTCTTTTACCAGTCAAGATTGGCAAGAACTTTATAAGCTATCTGAGAAAACTTTTGTAGAGGAAACAGATGAACTAAAAATAAAGACAGCTGGCGCGGGATTAACTGACAATGATTAAAGAAATAGATAATAGTTCAGATGAATTTAACGATATATGCGAGGATTGCAAAAAAGAGGATGTTAGCGTTTCTCAAAATTTAATTTTAACAGGATTTAAAATTTGCGAGTCTTGTAGACTTTCAAAAAATATTTTTCCAATTTAACTTATAGTGCTTATCGGTAAAGAATTTAATTTGCTCATAACGAACGATATAGAAATGAAAGCAATAATCAAAAACGATAAAATTACTACTCCAAAAGCTTTAAAATTCGATTTTAAATTTAATGTTTGCTTAGTTGCGATTATTAATCCTGCAAAAATCCAAAATTGAGTAATAAAAATTATTGGAATTAATAAATCAGGCGTTACAGCAAAAAATCTTAATATCCCAGGTGCATGAGCATATCCAACGCTAATTAAAACTTTTTTAAAAGCAACCTTTGTATCTTTATCGGGAAATAATTTAACTCCTATAACATATATAAATAATCCCCAAACTATCCAGGTAAAAATCGCAGTCAAACCAGATAAACCAATTGCAGTTTTTACTATTGTATTTGCAGCTACGGCGCCAGCTATACCATCTAATATCATGATAAGACCTGCAAAATATATTGCTGCTTCTCCAAAATTAGAATTATCTCTATAAAGAGTTTTATCTAATTTTAAAGAACGAAAAAAAATATTTAAAAATTCTCCAAACATATTTAAAATAAAGTAGTCTCTTTTTTAATATATTTATCCAAGACTTTACTTAAACTATCTTCAGATTTTGAGAAAAAATGATTTGCTTCATTTACTGGCTGAAATTCAACTTTAATTCCTTTTTGTGATGATAACCTTTTATTTAATTCATTTATAGATTCAATTGGAACTAATTCATCTTTTTTACCGAAAACCATTAAACCCGAAGTTGGACACGGCGATAGAAAAGAAAAATCATATACATTTGGTTGAGGAGAAACAGCAATAAATCTATTTATTTCTGGTCTTCTCATCAGTAACTGCATAGCAATCAAAGATCCAAAAGAAAAACCTGATATCCAGCATTGTGAATTATCAAAATTTTCTTTTTCTAACCAGTCTAAAGCTGCAGCAGCATCAGCTAGTTCACCTTGGCCATTATCAAAATCCCCATCACTTTTTCCTACTCCTCTAAAGTTGAATCTACAAACAGAAAAATCATTATCCATAAATGAGTGGAAAGTTTCTACAACAACTTTATTATTCATTGTACCTCCATATTGCGGATGTGGTTGAAGGACTAAGGCAATAGGTGATGTATTTTTTTTACTTTTAAAATATTTTGCTTCAAGTCTTCCTGTGGGACCAGGAATAAATATTTCTACAATTTTATTCTTATCCATATATGCAATTGATAATTAATCTCAAAGTTTTTTAAGTTATTAAAAATATGTCTACCATATGTAGGTGACAAATTGCTATTTTAATTATCTAAACTTGACTATTTTACTATGGTATATATATAAACTCTTGCAATTTAAGGATTTTATGAAATTAAGTACAAAAGGTAGATATGCTGTGATGGCCTTGGCTGATATAGCCAAGTTCGATGACAACAACCCCGTATCACTTAGAGATATATCTCTTAGACAAGGTATATCATTGCTCTATTTAGAACAGATTTTTTCAATGTTAAAAAAAAATCAAATCGTAGAGAGCGTTAGAGGGTCGAATGGTGGTTATAAATTAACTAAAAGCCCCGACCAAATAAAAATTTCAAATATTTTTTCTGCTGTTCAAGAAAATATTAAAACAGTTGGATGTAAAAAGGAGTCAAAAAAAGGTTGCAATGGAAAATCTGCAAAATGCATAACACACAACTTATGGGATGAGTTGGAACTACATATAAACGAATTTTTCAACAAAAAGAATCTTAGTGATTTAGTTAAGGGTAAAAATGAAAACAGAGTCTAGCCAAAATTCTCGAGAAAAAGAAATTGAGAAGTTGAAAAAATATAAATACGGATTTTCAACTGATATTGAAAATATCAAAGCTCCTAAAGGACTAAATGAGGAAGTAATTAGATTTATTTCTAATATTAAAAAAGAACCAAAATGGCTTTTAGATTGGAGATTGAAAGCATACCAAAGACTTAAAGTTCTAAAGGAACCAAACTGGCAAAAACCAAAATATCCAAAAATAAATTATCAAGATTTGTATTATTATTCAGCTCCCAAAAGCTTTAAAGAAAAACCTAAAAGTTTAGATGAACTAGATCCTAAATTATTAGAAACCTACAAAAAATTAGGTATACCTTTGCAGGAGCAAAAGAGATTGAATAATATTGCTGTAGATGCAGTTTTTGACTCAGTTTCTGTTGCAACTACTTTTAAAGATAAATTAACAGAAAAAGGAATAATATTCTGTTCTATATCTGAAGCGATACAAAAACATCCTGAACTTGTTAGAAAATATTTAGGGTCTGTTATACCTTTAACAGATCATTTTTTTGCAACCTTAAACTCAGCAGTATTTACAGATGGTTCTTTTGTATATGTGCCGCCAGGAGTAAGATGTCCAATGGAATTATCAACATACTTTAGAATTAATGCATCTGACACAGGTCAATTCGAAAGAACATTGATTATAGCTGATAAAGGAAGTTATGTAAGTTATTTAGAGGGTTGTACAGCTCCAATGAGAGATGAAAATCAATTACACGCAGCAAACGTTGAATTAATTGCTCTTGATGATGCAGAAATAAAATATTCTACAGTTCAAAATTGGTATCCAGGTGATAAAGATGGTAAGGGTGGAATATATAATTTTGTAACTAAAAGAGGACTTTGCAAGGGTAAAAATTCAAAAATTTCATGGACACAAGTTGAAACAGGATCAGCAATTACATGGAAATATCCCAGCTGTATTTTAAAAGGGGATAATTCAATAGGAGAGTTTTATTCTATTGCAATAACAAATAATCATCAGAAGGCTGATACTGGTACAAAAATGATTCATTTGGGAAAAAATACTAAGAGTAAAATTATTTCTAAAGGTATAAGTGCTGGGTTTTCAGATATGACATATAGAGGATTAGTCGATATTTCAAAAAAAGCAGATAACTCAAGAAACTATACTCAATGTGATTCACTTCTTATGGGCAATAAATGCGGCGCTCATACAGTTCCTTACATTAAAAATAAAAATTCTGGATCAAATTTAGCGCATGAGGCTACCACATCAAAAATCAGTGAGGAGCAGCTACATTATTGTCAGCAAAGAGGTTTGAATTCAGAGGAAGCTGTAGGGTTAATTGTTAATGGTTTTTGTAAAGAAGTTCTTCAACAGTTACCAATGGAGTTTGCGGTAGAAGCTCAAAAATTAGTTGGAATTAGCTTAGAGGGGAGTGTGGGTTAAGTGCTTAAAATCAATAATTTAAATGCTAAAGTTGGGGAAAAATCTATTCTAAATGATTTTTCATTAGACATAAAACCAGGCGAAGTACACGCAATAATGGGACCTAATGGATCTGGAAAGAGCACTCTATCAAATATTTTGTCAGGAAAAAAAGGATATGATGTATCCGGTGAAATAAAATTTGAGGGTATCGATCTGTTTTCACTCGAGACCGAAGAGAGGGCTCATAAGGGAATTTTTTTAGCATTTCAATATCCATTAGAAATACCAGGGGTAAATACAAACATATTTTTAAAAACCTCTCTTAATGCAATTAGAAAAGCCAGGGGAGAAAACGAGCTAGATGCTCTAGAATTCTTAAAGTTAGTTAAGCAGAAGTCAAAGGAATTAAAATTTGATGAAGAAAAACTAAATAGACAATTGAATGTTGGTTTTTCTGGTGGTGAAAAGAAAAAGAACGAAATTTTACAAATGTCAATTTTAAATCCTAAACTTTCTATATTAGATGAAACAGATTCAGGACTAGATATAGATGCGCTTAAAACTGTGGCACAGGGAGTTAATGCTTTAAGAAAAAAAAATAATTCCTTTTTAATAATTACTCATTATCAAAGACTTCTTGATTATATTAAACCAGATCATGTTCATGTTTTAATGAATGGCAAGATTACTAAATCAGGTGGTCCTGATCTTGCACTTGAATTAGAGAAGAAAGGTTATGAAGGCTTAAACTAAATGGAAAAACAATTAATAAAAGATTTTGAAAAATCGTTTAAAAATTCGAATTTAGATTCTGAAAAAATAAATCTTAAAAAAGAATTTTTAAATAAATTTATTAAAGAGGGATTGCCTGGCAAAAATTTAGAAAATTGGAAGTTTTCAGACTTAAGTAAAATTATTAAAACAGAAATTGGAGATTTAAGTTTTTATAATGATATATCATCACCAAATAAAATTGATCCATCAATATATCTTAAGGGAATGGAACATAATTCCATTGTTTTTATAAATGGTAGAGTCGAAAAAATTAATTTAAAATTTGAGGAAATAGATAAGGTAGAAATTTCAGAGGATTTTCAATCGGATAAAACCTCTTTAGATATTAACTCCTTAGTAAATTTAAATTCTGCCTTCGCAGAGAAGAATTTTTTATTAACTGTAAAAGAGAACTATTCTTTTAAAAAACCATTAGTTGTTTATCATTATACAAACAAAAAAATAAAATCCCAAAACCTTAATCTTAGACTAAATTTTGAGTTAGAAAAAAATACTTCTTTAAAATTAATTGATGTTTTAGATGATTTTTCAGAAAAAAATTTCATTAACACTTTTTATAGTTTTAAATTAAACGAAGATGCAATTTTAAAGAATTATAAATTAGATATTAAAAATAATAGTAATATTAAATATTCATTCACAAACTTTGAGCAAGAAAAAAACAGTTTATCAGAAACATTTATACTTTCATCAGGCTCTGACTTTAACAAAAATGAGATTAACTGTAATTTAAATGGAAATTATTCTTCTGCGTTTGTTAATGGAATTTTATCTTTAAACAAAAAAAAGCATCATGAAATTAGAACTAATGTTAATCATTTAACAGAGTCTACTAAAAGCTATCAATTAATAAAGAGCGTTTTAGAAAATAATGCAAGAGCAGTTTATCAAGGAAAAATATTTGTTAGTTCTGATGCGCAGAAAACTGATGGATATCAACTTAGCAAAGCTATTCTTCTTGAAGATACAACTGAATTTAATGCAAAACCAGAATTAGAAATTTATGCCGATGATGTAAAATGTTCACATGGATCTGCATCTGGAAGTTTAAATGAAAATTCAATATTCTATATAATGTCAAGAGGACTTAACTATAAACAGGCTAAAGAGCTTTTAATAAATGGTTTTTTATTAGATGTTATCAATAAAATTACTGACGAAGATGTTAAGAATTTAATAAAAACTATGATCGGGATTAAAGAATGAATATAGATAATATAAAAAAAGAATTTCCAATATTTAATCAAAAAATCCAAAATAATGATTTAGTATATTTGGATAGCGCAAATTCATCACAAAAACCACAGGTAGTAATTGATAGAATTTATGATTTCTATTCAAAAGAATTTTCTAATGTTGGAAGAAGCATTCATTATTTAGCTGTGGCGGCAACAAATATGTATGAGAACACAAGAGTTTCCGTGCAAAAATTTATAAATGCAAGAGATAAAAATGAAATAGTTTTTACAAAAGGAGCTACAGAAGCTATTAATTTAGTTGCAAGTACATTTGGTCAAAAATATTTAAAATCAGGAGATGAGGTATTATTAACCGAATTAGAACATCATTCTAATTATGTTCCTTGGCATTATTTAAGAAAATCTAAGGGAGTAAAAATAGAGTTTGCCGATGTAAACGAAGAAGGAGAAGTTACGCTTGAGAGTATAGAAAAAAAAATTACACCTAAAACAAAAATTATAGCTATCACTCATCTTTCCAACGTGACTGGTGCTATTTTGCCTATTAAGGAAATAACACAACTAGCTCACTCAAAAAATATTCCAGTATTGGTAGATGGTTGTCAAGGAGCTCCACATTTAAAATTAGATATGCAAGACTTAGATTGTGATTTTTATGCTATATCTTGTCATAAAATGTACGGACCAACGGGCTTAGGAATTCTTTACGCAAAAAAAAAATGGTTAGAAGAATTACCACCATACCAAGGTGGTGGAGGAATGATAGGTGAGGTCAAAAAAGAAGGCATCACTTATGGTGATTTGCCTAACAAGTATGAAGCAGGAACAATGCAAACTGCACAAGTTATCGCTTTTGATGAGTCTATAAAGTTTTTAAATAAAATTGGAATAGAAAATATATCAAAACATGAAAATGAGATTTTGATGTATGGAGAAGAAATACTCAGAAAAAATAACTCAGTTAAATTAATTGGAAATCCAAAAAATAAAGGTGGAGTTTTGTCTTTTACAATTGATGGAATACATCCACATGATATTGCTACTATTTTAGATGAAGATGGTGTAGCAATAAGAGCTGGGCATCATTGTTGTCAAATCCTCCATGATAAATTGGGTTTACCAGCAACAGCGAGAGCCTCTCTAGGTATTTATAACACCAAGGAAGATTTTGATATATTAGATAAGGCTATAAATAAAACCAAAAAAATTTTTAAATAAATGAACTTAAAAGAACTTTATCAAGAAATAATTTTGGATCATGGAAAAAATCCAAGAAATTTAAGAAAGACCGATAATTTTAATAAAGATGCAAGGGGACATAATCCTTTATGTGGAGATAAAGTACATGTTTATTTAAAACTTGATGAAAGTAAAAAAGTACAAGATATATCTTTTGAAGGTCAGGGATGTGCAATATCAATGGCATCAGCATCTATTATGACTAGTATGGTAAAAGGCAAGGAAGAGCATGAGGTAAAAGAGATAGTAAATGATTTCTTAGAAATGATTAAGGAAAAAGAAACTCTAAATACAAAACTTTTAAGTGAAGATGAAAAAACTAAATTAATGTGTTTATCGGGTGTTAAACAGTACCCAATGAGAGTAAAATGTGCGACGCTTTCATGGCACACTTTAACATCAGCTATTGATAAATCTCAGAATGAAATTAATATGGAAAGTACGGAAATTTAATGAATTTAAAAGACAAAGTTATTATAGAAATAAAAAAAATATATGATCCTGAAATTCCTGTTAATATTTATGAATTAGGTTTAATTTATGATATTTCAGTTAAGGACAAAGATATAAGTGTAAAAATGACGCTAACAACACCTAATTGTCCAGTAGCAGAAAGTTTACCTAAGGAAGTGAAAGATAGCATTATGGCAATTAAAGAAGTTGGGAAAGTTGATCTTGATTTGGTCTGGGATCCTCCATGGGATAAGTCAATGATGTCTGAGGCTGCAAAATTGGAATTAAATTTATGACAAAACAAATAATAACTTTAAGCGATAATGCCGCTAAAAGAATTAAAGAGATAATGTCATCAGCTGATGGCAATTCTGTTGGAGTAAGAGTTGGAGTTAAAAGCGGTGGATGTGCTGGCATGTCTTATGTAATGGAATATACAAAAGAAGTTAATCCAAATGATGAGATGATTGAGGAAAAAGGCGTTAAGGTTTTTATTGATCCTTCAGCTGTAATGTATTTGCTTGGAACAGAAATGGATTACAAGAAAGAGGAGTTTTCATCTTCTTTTGTCTTTAAAAATCCCAATGAAACTGAGCGTTGCGGGTGTGGAGAGTCATTTAAAATCTAGTATAAGTTTTATGCATATCTGCATTGCAAAAAATGCATATCTTTGTTAGAGTGATTCCATGAATGTTTTTGAATTTAGAAATTTGCTTAAGTCAGAAGATAAGAAATCGAAGAGAAAATCTTTCTTTAGATCTTTTATAAAACCTGTTGAAACAGGAGCAAATGGAACTCAAGATTACGTTGTTAAAAAAGGTACTGGCAAGAATAAAATAGCTTCTACAAGACAGTAACTTTAACAACTATAATACATATCAAACTCAATTGGATGAGGTGTGTGTTCAAAATTATGAATTTCCTCAAACTTTAATGCGATGTATGCATCAATTTGGTCGTCTGTAAAGACATTGCCTTGTTTTAAAAAATCTCTATCTCTATCCAAGCTTTCCATAGCTTCTCTTAATGAGCCACAGACAGTTGGAACCTTTTTAACCTCTTTTTCTGATAAGGCATATAAATCTTTGTCGAATGATTTGCCTGGATCTATTTTATTTTTTATACCATCTAATCCTGCCATTAACATCGATGCAAAAGTTAAATATGGATTTCCAGAAGCGTCCGGAAACCTTATTTCACATCTTGCTCCGTTTTTACTTAATGTAATCGGTATTCTACAAGATGCAGATCTGTTTCTTGCAGAGTATGCTAATAAAACTGGAGCTTCAAATCCAGGAATTAATCTTTTATAACTGTTTGTGGTAGCATTTGAAAAAGCATTGATAGCTTTAGCATGTTTTAAAATTCCACCGATATAATATAAAGCGGTTTGAGATAAACCAGCATATTTATCTCCAGAAAAAACTGGAGTTTTTCCTTTCCAAATCGATTGGTGAGTATGCATACCTGAGCCATTGTCTCCTTTGACAGGTTTAGGCATAAAAGTTGCTGTTTTACCAAATGAATGAGATACCATTTGCACAACATATTTATAAAGTTGGACGTTATCTGCTTGATTGACTAAAGTACCAAAGTACATTCCAAGCTCATGTTGGCTTGGTGCTACTTCATGGTGATGCTTTTCTACTTTAATTCCAACATCTTTTAAACCTTTTAAATATTCACTTCTCATATCTTGAGCACTATCAACTGGCGGAACAGGAAAATATCCACCTTTAATTCCAGGTCTATGTCCCATGTTTCCGTTCTCATATTTTTTTCCCGAATTATATGGACCCTCTGTACTATCAATTGAGAAACCCGTTTCATTCATATCATTTTTAATTCTCACATCATCAAATACAAAAAACTCAGGCTCAGGACCAAAAAAGGCTTTGTCACCTATACCCGTTTTTTTCAGATAAGCTTCTGCTTTTTTTGCGATTCCTCTTGGATCCCTTTCATAAGTATCTTTTTTTATAGCGTCTAATATATCGCAGAATAAAACCAATGTATTATGAGAAGTATATGGATCTATTATTTTTCTACTTAAATCTGGTTTTAAAATCATATCTGATTCATTAATTGCTTTCCAACCTGCAATTGATGATCCGTCAAAAAATACTCCTTCATTTAACATCTCACTGTTAACTACTGTTGAGTCCATTGTTAAGTGTTGGAGTTTGCCTCTTGGGTCGGTAAATCGCAGATCTACATACTCAATTTCCTTATCCTTCATTAGTTTTAAAACATCATTAGCGCTCATATTTATTTCTCTCTCTTATTTAATTTGATCTGATTTCTTATCAAAAAAATATAGAATTTGGTTGTTTATTATTAAGATATCACCTATGCATTTCTTACATATATAAATGGTATTTGTATTAAAATTATCAATTCACTTATTGTTACAATTTTAAGTTGTATGGAAAATTTATTAAATAAAGAATCGGTTAAAAGAGCAGAACAAGTACTCAAAAATTTTGACCAAAATTTAAAAGTTATAGTATTAAAAAATTCAGCAAAAACAGCCCTGGATGCTGCAAGCTCTTTAAACTGTGAAGTAGGAGCGATAGTTAAAAGTTTATTATTCAGAGCAGATGAATTTTTTGTCATGTGTTTGATATCTGGTGACAAAAAATGTTCCCTTAATAAGTTAAAAAAAATCATAAAAAAAAAAGATGTATCTATGGCAAATCCTGATGAAGTTAAAAATCAGACAGGGTACACGATAGGCGGTGTTTCACCAGTTGGACATATTAATACTTTCGATATTTTTATAGATAATACTCTTAAAAGATTTAGTAAAATTTATGCTGCAGCCGGTCATCCAAATTGTGTTTTTGAAATTAATTTTGAAAACTTAACAAAAATTACAAGTGGAAAAGTAATAGAAGTTGTAGAATGAAAAAACCTAAATTAATTGATTATTTACTTCTTATTTTTTTAGCTCTGATTTGGTCTTCTGCGTTTTTTAATATTAAAATTGCTACAGATTCATTTGGTCCAATAACAATTGCTTTTTTAAGAGTGTTTTTAGCATCAATACCACTATTGTTACTTTGTTATTTTAAAAAAATTAAGATAGAGGCTTTTTCTAAGGAGTGGTATTGGTTTGCATTAATAGGTTTTATTAACTTAGTTGTACCATTTTTTCTGATTGCTTATGGAGTAAAATCAGTTCAAAGTAATTTAGCTGCGATTTTAATGTCGAGTGGACCTCTTACCTCAACAATACTTGGTCATTTTTTTACTAAGCATGATAAATTTAATTTTGTTAAAACCATCGGTATATTAATAGGATTTTCTGGAATCATTTATTTATTTTCAGATAATATACTAATTAATGAAAATAACTTTTTATCAGCATTATTAATTTTAGCTGGTGCAACTGGATATGTAATTGGTGGTGTACTAACTTTAAAAATAAGCTCAAAGAGAAATGAAAATGTAACTACTTCAATTTGCATATGGGCTTCAATTATACTTTTGCCATTAGCACTTGTTTTTGAGCAACCTTGGACTTTAGATCCAAATATAAAATCTACAATTTCTTTAGCCTATCTAGGAATTGTTTGCACTGGTTTAGCTTGGCTGCTTAGATTTAGAATTTTAAAAAATAATGGATTAATTTTTCAGTCTCAAGTTTCTTATCTAATACCTATTTTTGCAATTATTTTAGGTTATATATTCCTTGGTGAGCTTATTACTTCAAAAGTTATTGTTTCCCTTACTGCTGTTATAATTGGAATTTATTTTGTGAAGAAATCATCAGATTAGTTTAACAATTTTATTATTTATTTAGAAATAATTATTAATAAATTAAATAAAAATTTTATAACCCATTCTTAGGGCCACGAAAAGAACTAGACTAGATGTAATCAAAGCTAAGATTCTAGCAGGAAATACTTTTAAGTTTAAAAAATTGCCTACCTGTCCTCCAATTAAAACAGTCAATAAAAGAAACCAATAACTTTGTATCTCGTTCAAAACTGTAGCTTTAGTTAAATGACCTATAATTCCTGATACAGAATTTATTAAAATAAATAACGATGCAGCTGTAACTATTTGTTTCGGTTTAGCTACTTTTAGTAAAAAAAGAATTGGACTTAAAAAAATTCCTCCTCCAATACCTACAACTCCAGAAAAGAAACCTAATATTCCACCAATTAATATAGAAAAAAAAGTTGGGATTTTTTTAAAAATTTTATTTTCTTCATCATAAGACCTAAAATTTATTAATAGCAATGTCCCTGCTAGAGATAAAATTACAAATAAAAGTATTTCAAATATTTTTTTTTCAACCGTTAAAGATCCACCAAGAAAAGCAAAAGGCACAGATCCAATCAAATATGGTATTAATAATTTTAAATTTAGATTTCCTGCTCTTATATAGTTAAGACAATTACCCGATACGACAATAATATTGCATGATAAAGCTAAAATTGGGAATATACTGTAGGGAATTCCCCAAATTAATAACAATGCAAGATAGGTTGATCCACCTCCAAAGCCAACGCTGGAATATAATATAGCAGTTACAAAAAATAAAATTGATAATATAATCATCTTAAACTTATGAATGTAAATATAGCACTTTTAACTGTTACTGATACTAGAACTTTAGATACAGATAAATCTGGTAATATTCTTGAAAAAAAAATTAAAAAAGCAAGTCACAAATTAATTGATAGAAAAATTTGTAAAGACAGCAAAAAAGAAATTAAAAAAATTATTCAAAAATGGCTTAATAAAAAGAAAATAGATGTGATAATTACTACAGGGGGAACAGGTTTAACAGGTAGAGATATAACTCCAGAGGCATTAAATGAAGTCGCAGATAAACATATACCTGGTTTTGGCGAAGTTTTTAGAACCCTAAGTTTAAAAACTGTTGGAACTTCTTCTATTCAATCAAGAGCCTGTGCAGTACTTGCAAATGGCAAATATATATTTGCTTTACCAGGTTCATCCGGCGGTGTAACAGATGCATGGGATAAAATTTTAATTCATCAATTAGATATAAATCACAAACCATGTAATTTTGTAGAATTATTTCCTAGATTAAAAGAAAAATAAATTTTATTTATATTCTCTTGTCGCAATAAAAACTCCAACTGAGGCAATTATAAATCCAAAAATATCAAAAATATTTAAAGTTTCATTTAAAAAAATCCATGCAATCAAAGCTGAAGTAGCTGGAATTAGAAAAAATAGAGAGACAGTTTTACTAGCTGAATGATGCTTAATTAAATACATTAAAATAGTAAAAGCACCAAAGGAAACTAAAACAATTTGATGAGTCATCGCTATAATGAAAGTCGAAGAAAAATTAATATAAGGTTCAGTGAAAAACAAAACTATTAAAATATGAAATAAAAAACCACCAATAGCTTGATACATATTACTTACTGGTAAAGATAAATTATTACTTAATTTTTTTTGCCATAGGGTGGCGCTTGTAACAGCTAATAAAGAAATAAAAACTGCAATTATTCCAATTGTTGGTAAAGTGGTACCAATATCAAATCCTAGAACTATCGCTGCACCCAAAAACCCCATTATCACGCCGATCCATTGTTTGATTGAAACTTTTTCTTTTAATAATGGACCTGCAAGAGCATTAGTTAAAACTGGATTAAGTGTAACTATTAATGCTGCAATACCTGTAGGAAGACCTTTCGATATGGAAAAAAAAACTCCTCCTAAATAAACACCATGAAATAAAATACCGCTAAAGATTGACTCTATAAAATTTTTTTTGGATACCAAAATTTTTTCTTTTCTAAAAATTGAAAATAAAAAAAAACCAAAAGTAACTAACAAGAATCTAAAAGCTAAAGCAGAAAAGGGATCGCTATAATCAACTATAGGTTTAGTAGTAATAAAGGCCGAAGACCAAAGGATAATAAATATTAGAGGAAATAGTCTAAACATCAAAAAAAAAAATATTTATTTTTGATATTTTTCTTTCCACTCAGAATAGGACATTCCGTAAACATGTTTTCTTGCATCAGGATCTGAAATTTCAATCCCTTTTTTTTCTGCCTCTTCTCTATACCATTTAGATAAACAGTTTCTGCAAAAACCTGCAAGATTCATTAAATCTATGTTTTGAACATCCTTTCTCTCTCTTAAGTGACTTATCAATCTGTCGAAAGCTGCAGATTGTAATTCTTTTTTTGTATTATCATCCATAATTTTATATGTTAAGTTTTTATTACACTTATGAAACTAAATGGATCTTATCAAATAAATTTAGAAAAACAAAAAGTTTGGGAGGCCCTGAATGATCCAGAAATTTTAAAACAATCTATACCAGGTTGCGAAGAGTTTAAAAAAAACTCGAATACCGAATTTACAGCTACTGCTACAAATAAAATTGGTCCATTTAATGCTAGTTTTACAGGAGATATTGAACTTAAAAATATAAATGCTCCCGACAGCTATGTTATTGAGGGGTCTGGAAATTCCCCAGTCGGTTTTGCATCAGGTTCAGCACAGGTAAAACTTGAAGATTCTGAAGGTGGAACAAAGCTTACCTACGAAGTAGAAGCCAATGTTGGTGGTAAAATTGCTCAGGTCGGTTCGAGATTAATTGATATGACTGCAAAAAAAATGGCTGATATTTTTTTTGGGAAATTTTCTGAATTGATTTCTAAAGAAAAACTAGAATTGAAAGATGAAAAAATCGACGATAACAAAAAAGAACCTTTAATCGCTAAAAAATCTAATACAAAAATTTACGTTTATTCATTAGCAACAATAATTACCCTAATAATTATAGGATATTTCCTATATTAGTTCGCGCGTTACTAGAATTTATTTCTCATATGTAATTGAAGATCTATAGCTATTGTGTTTAAATAGATAAATTTTTTATAGGAGGGAAGACTATGAAAAAAGTAAGTCTAGAAGTTAATGGGAAAAAAGTAAGCAAAGAAGTTCCAGATCATACTGTTCTTTCAGTATTTTTAAGAGAAGTTTTAAATTTAACAGGTACTCACATCGGTTGTGACACAAGTCAATGTGGAGCATGTGTAGTACATGTTGATGGAAAATCGATAAAAAGTTGTACTGCTTTAGCAGCTGATATTGAAGGTTCAAAAGTTACTACTATTGAAGGATTAGTATCGAACGGAAAAATGCACCCAATGCAAGAGGCATTTAAAAAACAACATGGTTTACAATGTGGGTTTTGCACACCAGGAATGGTAATGAGTGCAATTGATTTATTAAATCATAAAAAAAATCCAAGTGATAAAGAAATAAGGGATTGGTTAGAAGGAAATATATGCAGATGTACTGGTTATCAAAATATAGTTGCAGCGGTCAAAGAAGCTGCTTCAAAAATGTAATGAAAGGAGAAATTTAATATGGCAAGTTTAGTTGGATCAAGAGTTGAGAGAAAAGAGGATAAAAAGCTTTTAACAGGTAGAGGCAAATATACAGCGGATGTGACTTTTGCCCATCAAACTTACGCATATTTTGTTCGGTCTCCTCATGCTAGAGCACATATCAAAAATGTAGATATATCAAAGGCTGAAAAATCATCTGGGGTAGTTGCTGTACTAACTGGAAAAGATATTGCTAATGATAAAATTGGAGGATTGATAGCTGGATGGAGGATTAAAAGTGAAGATGGTTCCGACATGAAAGTGCCAGCGCATCCACCTTTAGCAAGTGAGAGTGTAAACTACGTTGGAGATCATGTAGCAGTAGTAATTGCAGAAAGTCTTGATGAAGCAAGAAATGCGGCTGAATTAGTCAAAGTAGATTATAAAGTTTTAAAAGCAGTAGTTAAAACTGATCAAGCAATGGACTCGGAAAATATTTATAAAGATATTCCAAAAAACTTATGTTTCGATTGGTTGTTAGGAGATAGAGAAAAAGTAAAAGAAGCTTTTGATAAAGCAGATAAAATTGTAAAAATTGATTTAATTAATAATAGATTAATTCCAAATGCAATGGAACCTAGAGCAGCAAACGCAGATTACAATCCTTCAACAGAAGAAATTACTTTATATACAACAAGCCAAAACCCACATTTAGCTAGAATAATTATTTCTGCATTTAACGGAGTAGCTCCTGAAAATAAATTAAGAGTTATAGCACCAGATGTTGGTGGTGGTTTTGGATCTAAGATTTATCCTTATGCAGAAGAAGTAGTTTGTAGTTGGGCATCTAAGAAAATTGAAAGACCAGTGAAATGGATTGCGGATAGAACAGAGTCGTTTTTATCTGATTGTCATGGAAGAGACCATGTAACTCATGCAGAACTAGCTGTTAAAAATGATGGTACATTTTTAGGTTTTAAAAACGAAACTATAGCAAACCTTGGAGCTTATGCATCAGTTTTTGGAACTGTAACTCCAACATATTTATTTGGACCATGCGCGACCGGAGTTTATAAAATGCCTGCAGCTTATAGTAATGTCAAAGCAGTCTTCACTAATACTGCTCCGGTAGATGCTTATAGAGGAGCTGGAAGACCTGAAGCTACATACACTATTGAGACACTGGTTGAAAAGGCAGCAAGAGAATTAGGAATGGATCCAGCAGAAATTAGAATGAAAAACTTTCCAACACAGTTTCCATTTCAACAAACTTTAGTCCACTCTGTAGACTCTGGAGATTATAACGCAGGATTAAAAAAAGCTATGGAAGTAGCAGATTACAAAGGCTTTGAGAAAAGAAAAAAAGATTCCGAGTCAAATGGAAAGCTAAGAGGAATAGGTTTTTGCAGCTATTTTGAGGCATGTGGTATTGCACCTTCTGCAGTAGTAATGTCATTAGGATGTGGAATAGGCTTATGGGAGTCTGCTGAAGTAAGATTTAATCCAACAGGAAATGTAACTGTATTTACAGGTTCACACAGTCATGGACAAGGGCATGATACGACATTTGCTCAAATAGCAGCTGATAGATTAGGTGTACCTTTAGAAAATATTGAAATTTCTCATGGAGATACTGACAAAGGACCTTTTGGATATGGAACTTATGGCTCAAGGTCTTTAACTGTAGGTGGAACAGCAATCGTTAAAGCTTGTGACAAGATAGTAGCAAAAGGAAAAAAAGTTGCTGCTAAAATGTTAGAAGTTAACGAAAGTGATGTAGAATTTAAAGATGGAGAATTTATTGTTGCTAAATCAAACAAAAAGAAGACAATAGGCGAAGTTGCTTTTGCTTGTTATTTACCTGGAACTTATGGAGAAGTAAAATCTCCGCTACCAGAAGGAGAAGAGCCAGGATTAAAAGAAACTTCATTTTTTGACCCAGGTAATTTTTCGTTTCCTGCTGGATCCCATATATGCGAAGTAGAGATTGATCCTGATACAGGAAATACTGAAGTAGTAAAATATACTGCAGTCGATGATTTTGGAACAATCATAAACCCATTAATTGTTGAGGGACAAGTACATGGTGGTTTAGCTCAAGGTATAGGTCAAGCTCTTTATGAAAATTGCCATTATGATGATACAGGACAGTTAGTAACTGCTTCATATATGGATTATACAATGCCAAGAGCCGATAATTTTCCTGAATTTAATTTGGGATTTACTTGTACACCCGCAACTTCAAATCCATTAGGAACCAAAGGATGTGGTGAAGCAGGCGCTATTGCAGCTCCCCCAACTGTAATGAATGCTGTAATGAATGCAATTGGCACAGAAATTTCAATGCCAGCAACCGCTGAGAAAGTTTGGAAAGCATGCCAAAAAATGAACAAATCAAATTCTAAGGCAGCTTAAGGAGAAAACTATGAAAACATTTAATTATCATTCTACTAAAGATGTTAAAGAAGCCACAAAGTTAGCTTCATCAAGTTCTGCTTTTTTAGCCGGAGGAATGACTACTCTTCCATCTATGAAATTAGGATTGGCTTCTTACAAAGATATCATAGACATTAAAAGGATAAAAAAATTATCAGGTATAAAAGTAAGTGGCAAATCAGTAACTATCGGTTCAACAACAAAACATGCTGAAGTTGCTAATTCTAAAGAGGTTAAAAAAGCTATTCCTTCTTTAGCTGCACTGGCTGAAGGAATTGGTGACCCTCAAGTAAGAAATCGAGGAACTATCGGTGGGTCCATTGCAAATAACGACCCTTCTGCTGATTATCCATCAGCTTGTATAGCTCTTAACGCAACAATTCACACAAATAATAGAAAAATAAGTTCAGATAAATTTTTCACTGGAATGTTTGAAACATCACTTAAAAAAGGTGAGTTGATAGAGGCAGTTGAATTTCAAATTCCTGAAAAATCTTGCTATCAAAAATATCCAAATCCGGCATCTAGGTATGCAATAGTTGGAGTATATGTCGCTAAGCACAAAAGCGATGTAAATGTTGCAATTACTGGAGCAAAATCATGTGTTTATAATGAAAAAAGTATAGCAAACGCACTCTTAAAAAATTTTTCATCGTCATCTTTAGATAGTTTAAAAATTCCTTCTAGCGGAATGAATTCTGATATTCATGCTTCAGCAGATTACAGAGCAAATATGGTTAAAGTATTTGCAAAAAAAGCTGTTGATGCTTGCTAAATAAATATTTGAGTATTACCCTTACATCTAATGAAAAATTCATTTGATGAAAAGATTCTAGAAGAAGCTAACGACTGGATAAAAACAAATCAAAAAGTAGTTCTCGCAACTGTAATACAAACTTGGGGATCATCTCCACGTCAAATCGGCAGTAGAATGATTGTAAATGAAAAAGGAGATTTTTCTGGATCTGTTTCAGGCGGGTGCGTTGAGTCAGCGGTTGTAAGAGAATGTCTTAATATAATTAAAGAAAACAAACCTTTTAAAAAAATTGAATTTAAAGTTTCTAACGAAAGTGCATGGGAAGTAGGTCTAGCATGCGGCGGTGAAATTGCAGTCTACTTAGAGCAAATCAATTAATGAAATTAGAAGTCTTACAAAAAATTATCAAAAAAAAACAAAACAAATCTGAATTTGCAATTGTAACCAACCTATCAACAGGCGAAAGTGAAATTTTTGAAAAAAATAAAAATTTAAGTGAAAATTTAGAAAAATATAAAAATCAAATAAATAAATTTTTCGAAACTAAAAAAAATGGAGTCATAGAGGGAACCGAAATATTTGTTGAATCATATATAAGACCTATAAAAGTAATTATAGTTGGAGCAGTGCACATAGCTCAATATTTAGTAGAATTTGCAAAAAGTTTAAATTTTGAAATTTCAATAATTGATCCAAGAGGTTATTTTGCTTCAAAACAAAGATTCCCGGAAATAAATATAATTAACAAATGGCCGAACGAAGCTTTTAATGAAATTGACACAAGTTCTAGTACAGCTCTAATTGCTTTGACACATGATCCAAAAATTGATGATCCGGCCTTACAACATGCCTTAAATAAAAAATTTTATTACATTGGAGCACTAGGTAGTAAAAAAACTCATGAGAACAGATGTCAAAGATTAAAAGATGCAGGCTACAACGATGATCAAATTAAATCTATTCATGGACCAATCGGAATTAAGTTGGGAGGAAAATCAGCTCCAGAAATCGCACTATCAATTATTTCTCAATTAGTTTCAGAAACATATAAAAAATAAATGCATCAGATATTTGAAGAAATCGAATTAAAAACTAATGGACAAGGTTTTTACAATTTTACTGCGGAAACTTTAAGTTGGTTAGATAAACAAAAAATCAAAAATGGTATATTAAACATCAATATATTACATACAAGCGCATCATTAGTTATTCAAGAGAATGCTGACCCAGATGTATTATACGATCTTAAAAATTTTTTTAATAAATTAGTTCCTATGGATACAAAATTATATAAGCATTCGACTGAAGGAAAAGATGACATGCCTGCTCATATTAAATCTGCTCTTACAAATAACCAATTAACATTAAGCCTTAAAAGTAAAAAATTAATACTTGGAACATGGCAAGGATTGTATTTATTCGAACATCGTATTGAAAAGCAAACAAGAGTTTTATCGCATCATTTAATTGGGGAATAAAATATGATTAAAGCTATTCTTTTAGCTGCTGGTCAATCGAAAAGATTAAAGGGTCAAAATAAATTAATTAAGAAATTTAAATCTATTCCTCTTATCAATCACGTTTTAGGATCTCTTCTGAAAAGTAAAGTAAATAAAATTATTATTGTTATTGGATATCAAAAAGAAAAAATAAAGAAAATAGTAAAAAAGAATAAAAAAATTTTATATGTAAATAATAAAAATTATAAAAAAGGAATTTCTTCCTCGATAAAGTCAGGTTTAGTTAAAATATTTAAAAAAGATAAAGGGTTTATAATTGTTCAATCAGATATGCCTTTTATAAAAACTTCAGATATTAATAAAATTTTTGACTCTATAAAAAAAGGAAAACATTTAGTACACGCATTGAGTTTCAAAAATAAAATAGGAAATCCAATCGGTTTTGATATTTCAACTATAAATAAATTTAAAAAAATTAAAGGGGATGTTGGGGCTAAGTTTTTAGTAAAAAAACTTAAAAAAAATACTAATTTTATAAATGTTAAATCAAATAAAATATTCAAAGATTTTGATTTAAGTAGAGATTTCAATTAGCTTGTATTGGATTCCCTTTTAACCATTCACTATCTTCATTTTCATAGTGTTCTTTTTTCCAAATAGGAGACCTTTTTTTAATTTCCTCAATGATAAACCTTGAGAGAGTATATGCTTCAGCTCTATGTGGGCAAGCAACTGCAATAATAATACTTATTTCACCAAGACCTACATAGCCTTTAACATGTTCAATAAAAACGGACTTGTCTTTAATATTCAGTTTTTCATCAACTTCTTTATAAATTTCCTCAAAACTTTTAATCACCATTACATCATGTGCATCATAAGTTATTCCAGTAACCTTTTTATTTTCATTATTATTTCTAACTGTCCCGTAAAAAACTATGGAAGCTCCATAGTTTGCAGAGGCAATAAATTCTTCGGCATTTTCAGGTTTTATTTTTTCCTTCTCAAGGTCAATTATTTTTGCGTGAAGCATTAGCCACCTCCAATAGGGGGAATAATTCCAATTTTTTGGTCTTTATTAATTAAATAATTGTCTGAAATAATATTGTTATCTTCTGAGCAAAAAGAAGATGACTCAATTATTTTTTTAAAATTATCATTCCCTTTAAAATTATTATCAACGTAGTTTAATATTTCTTTTTTAAGATCCTTGATTGAGCTTTTTTTATCTAAATTAAATTCTATGAAATTTTTCTCACTTAAATCTCTACTCGCTCCATATAATTCAAGCTTTACTTTCATAATTAAAAAATATTTTCTAAAAATTTTGGTAGACCGTCAGGATTGGTCCATAGTCCACTTTTTCCACCCTCTTTGATTAATAATTTAACATTATCAATTTTAAGATGTGGGTTTACTATTTTACTCAAATCATAAATAGTAATTAATGCAGCGTTAACACCCATGATGGCTTCCATTTCGACGCCAGTTTTTGCAATTGCTGATACGACACAAAAGACTTCTAGCGAGCTATCAACTTCATTCATAATGATTTTTGTTGCCGTATGATCAATGGGCAGAGGATGGCATAAAGGTATTAGTTCACTTGTTTTTTTTACACCTAAAACCGCCGATACCTCAGCTAGTGTAATTGGATCACCTTTAGGCATTTTTTTATTTTTTATTAAATCGAAAACTTCTTTACCTACATAAATTTTTCCCGATGCAAGCGCTCTTCTAAAAGTCTCTTTCTTAGAAGACACATCAACCATGTTGAAAGTATTTTTTTTAAATATTTCTTTTGCCCAGTCTTTTAACTCTTCCTGATTTACTAATTTAATATTTTTCATTATCCTCCAGTAGTTGACAGATTTTTAGTTAAACCTGTTTCACCAAGTTCTAAGTAATGAGATTCTTTTTTAAACCTCATTTGCTTTAAAATCAGATCCTTTAATTCTTCAAGTTGTTCATCTTTTTGTAATAAATGTCTAATACTTATTCCAGTATTGCCAAACAAACATAATCTCAAGTCCCCTCTAGAGGTAATTCTTAAACGATTACAAGATTTACAAAAGTCTTTAGAGTATGGAGCAATTATACCAAACTTTCCTTTATAATCAGGGTTTATATAATTCAATGAAGGGCCTGCATCTTTTCCAAGTGTTTGATAAATCCATTTATTTTTATTTAAATAATCTTTAAAAACTTTTGAAGAAACATGGTATTTATTAAAATAATCTAAGTTGTCGCCAGTTCTCATTAATTCAATATATCTATAATCAATTTTATTATTTTTAATAAATTCAGACCACTTATTGAAATCTTTTTCAGATGCATTAACTCCATTTAAAAGAACACCATTAATTTTTATATTCTCAAATCCTAGATCTTGAAGATTTTTTATTCCTTGTAAAATTTCTGGTAATCTATCGTGGTTTGTAATATTTTTAAAAGTTTCACGATCAAGACTATCTATACTAATATTTATTCCATTAAGCCCACTATCAACCAATTGCTTTGCTTTTTGATCTAAATGATAGCCATTTGTTGTAATAACAACCTTTTTAATTCCCGATTCAAATTTTAATACTTTAACTATATCAAAAAAATCTTTTCTTACAGTTGGTTCTCCACCAGTTATTCTTATTTTACAAACACCTAATTCTGAAAAACATTTCGCAAGTCTTTTAATTTCATCTAGATGTAAGAATTTTCTATTGTCACTTTTGTCTACTTGGTAGCCATTTGGCAAACAATAACCACATTTAAAATTGCAAACGTCTGTTATAGACATTCTGATGTAAGGAAATTTTCTACCAAAATTATCTTGAAGGAGTTGCATAACTATCTAAATTTATACTAGAAAAAATGATTAATAAATTCAAAATTTTTTAACAATAGCTTGCAAAATAAGATTTATACAACTTGAAAGTGTAAAACCCAAAATTGAAAATATTTTCCTTTTTTTATTTTTGAGACCTCTTTTTTTTGATAACTTTCATCATTGTTTAAGGAGGGATTATGAGAATAAAAGAGAAGAAACTAAATTTAAATAGAAGAAATTTTTTAGCAAGCACAGCATCAATTGCTGGATTGGCAGCAACAGCATCAGTTGTTCCAATAAGTATTTCTAATGCAAACCACAAAGATGGTGAAAAAGGATTACCAGAATTTATTAGTTGGAAGGATAGAAACGCTTTAATCGTTCATTCAGATAAGGGAATTGAGACTCATAGAAGTGCAATTGGAGAAAGTTTAATTACCCCTAATAGAAATGTTTATATAAGAAACAATATGCCAACAATGACTGACGATCAAATTGGTAATAGAAATGATTGGAAAGTTTCAATTGAAGGTGTGAAGAATCCAAAAACATTCACATTAGCTCAACTTAAAAAGTTAGGTCATACAACGATGGCTACAATTTTACAGTGCTCAGGTAATGGTCGAGGTTTTTTTGAACATAAAGTAAGAGGATCTCAGTGGAAGACAGGAGCAGCTGCTTGTGTATTTTGGACTGGAGTACCAATGAAGGCAGTTGTGGAAGCATGTGGTGGAGCAAACGCTAGCGCTGTATTTATGACTTCAGCCGGAGTTGATCATGAGCCAACTGGATTAGATCCAAAAAAAGCGATGGTGGAAAGATCAGTTCCAAAAGTAGCTTTTAAAGACGCAATGTTAGCTTGGGAAATGAATGGTGTTCCGTTACCAAATGCTCATGGCGGACCTTTGAGAATGGTTACACCAGGTTATTTTGGAATTAATAATGTTAAACATCTTGGCAGAGTAGCTTTTACTGAAAAAGAGTCATCAGTTAAATATATGAAAAAAAGTTACAGAATTTCACCAATAGGTAAAAAAGGATCTCAGTATCCTTCTTGTTGGGAAATGCCAGTAAAATCTTGGATCACAAGACCAACTGATGAAACAGGAACAGTAAGAGCTGGTAAAGTTCAGATAGTTGGTGTTGCCATGGGTGGTACTAAAAAAGTTAGAAGTGTTAAGGTATCTGTTGATGGAGGTAAAAGCTGGAAAAGAGCGAAATTCATCGGACCTGATTTAGGTAAATATGCTTGGAGACAATTCGCATTTGAAGCAAATCTAAAATCAGGAACTTACAATATAGCAAGCCTTGCTTCCAATGGTTCTAAAAAACAGCCAGAATTGAGAATGGAAAACAGAAGAGGTTATGCTCATAATGGTTGGAAGGATCACAGCGTAAATATTACTGTAGTATAATATTACTAACAGTTATAAAATAAATTAATGAAAATTTTGAGATTTTTATTAATTATTTTATTCTATTTTATAATTAGTATTCAAAATACAATTGCTGACGAAGCAAAGATGCTTAAAGGTCTTGAAATTTTTAATGAGACCGCAGCTTGTGCTGGTTGTCATACAATGAAAGCAGCAGGTGCCGAGGGCAATGTTGGACCAAATCTTGATACTGTAGCAGGTTTAACAGTTGAGTCAGTTATAGATATGGTTACTCATGGATTAGGGGTAATGCCAGCTTATGGAGAAGAGGAAATTTTAACACCTGAAGAAATTGAAATTGTTTCTACATATGTAGTAAATTCTGCAGGTAAATGAAAAACCCTCTAGTTTCAATTTTAATAGCAAGTTACAACAAAGAAAAGTATGTCAACAGATGTATTAAATCTTGCCTTAGTCAAACCTATAAAAATATTGAAATTATTTTTATTGATGATGGTTCAAAAGATAGCTCATATAAAATTGCTAAAGAGTTTAAAGGAATAAAAGCCTATAAAAAAAAAAGAAAAAAATCCAAAGCAAAATTCAATACGTTTTTTCAAATTGATACTTATATTTATGCTTATAAAAAATCCAAAGGTAGCATTTTAGCTTGTTTAGACTCTGATGATTTTTTTAAAAAAAATAAGATAATGGATATTGTTAAAAATTTTAATAAAGATAAGAAAGCAAATATATTATTCGATAAGCCAATTATATATTATTCAAAAAAAAAGTATTTTTTGAGTGATAATTTTAAAAACTCGAGGGATAGAAAAATATGGCCAAAATTTCCACCTACTAGCTGTATTTCATTAAGAAGGAACTTTTTTAAAAAAATAATATATGAATTAAATCTCAAAAAATTTCCACTATTAACAATAGATTTTAGATTGGCCGTAATTTCTAAAATTCTATTCAATAATTTTAAGATTATTAACAATCATTTAACTTTTTATTTTCAAGATAAAAAAGGGGAAAGTAATTCAAACTTTAAAAAATTTGGTAAAAATTGGTGGTCTAGAAGAATGCAAGCACATGAATATATGGTATATTTATTTAAAAAAAATAAGATAAAATATAAAAACTTAGATTTTTTTCTTACCAAAACAATAAACTTATTTTTTTAATTTAAATGGAAAAAATACTTTCTAAAGAACAAATTAATCAATTCCAAAAAGATGGTGCTATATTTTTAAAAGGATTATTTGATATAAGTTGGATAAAAAAACTAGAAAAAGGAATTGAAAAAGATATAAAAAATCCCAGTCCAAGATTTAAATCTCATACAATAGAAAAAGGCATTCCTGCATACCTAGAAGATTATTGGACGTGGGATTTAGTTCCAGAATTTAAAGATTTTGTTTTTAATTCTCCATATGCAAAAATTGCTGCTGAATTAATGTCTGCAAAAAAAATTAACCTTGTTATGGACAACTGGTTTCTAAGGGAAGGTGGATCTAAATCATCAACACCTTTTCATCACGATATAAGTTATTTTGATATGGACGGAACAATGTGTGTTTTGTGGTTACCATTACAACCCACAGGAAAAAATGAAGGAGTTGTTTGGGTTAAAGGCTCTCATTTGTGGAATAAACTTTTTTTAAGAGTTTTATTTAAAGATGGACATAAAGTTGAAGGGAAAGAATGTGTAATTGATGGAAAAAAATATGAACTTCCACCAGATATATTAGGAAACAAAAATAAATACGAGTTTTTACAATGGGACTGTGAACTAGGTGATTGTGTTATCTTTGATATGAGAACACTTCATGGCACTTTGAGTTCAATAATACCAAATAAGACACTAAGTCGTTATACTTTAAGAGTTGCAAAAGAGGATGCTAAGATAAGTTATATTGGTGACTGGACAAGTTATAATTATAGAAAATCAATGCAAGAAGCTGGATATAAAAATGGAGACCCTTTAGGCGGCAAAATGTTTCCTACACTTTTTGAAGCAAGTTAACTTCTAGCCTTTAAGACTAGAAGTTAATTTTAATAATTTATCCTGCAGGTTTATAAAGACCCATTGCTTTCCCAGCCATCTCAGCTGTTTTAGCCATATCCATTTCTTCTAATATAGTAAAATTGCTAATCGCACCTGAAGCTTCAACTGCTAATTTAACTGCAGCCATTGACTCAAAGTCTTTTCCGCTAACACATCCAACAAAATCATAAGATCCTCTTGTAATTGAAAATGATTCCATTTTTGCATCCAATGCAGTTGCCAATGCATTTGCAGCAGCGGCTCTATCTTGTTTAGGATCTTTTATAAATCCTTTAAATGCCTGAGCGGTATAATTTCCAATTATATAATATTTAGCCATAATGATCTCCTTTCCTTAATTTTTAGAATATCATTATTGCAAAAATGTAATAAGGAGTAAATTGCATAGTAGACACAACCTATAGTAATGTTAGATTAAATTAATGTACGAAAAATTTGGACAATTCATTGACGGAAAATGGCAAGCATCTTCCAACAAAGAGACATATGAAGTCATAAACCCAGCCAACGAAGAAGTGATAGGTCTTGCATCAAAAGCTACTCCAGAAGATGTGGATCGGGCACTTAAATCTGCTGAAAAAGGTTTAGAAGTTTGGAAAAAAACATCTCCTTGGAAAAGATCTTCGGTCATTAGAAAAATTGCTGATCTAATAAGAGCCAAACAAGATGTTCTTGCAAAATGGATAACGCTTGAAGTTGGAAAACCTTTTCTTGAAGGCAAAGGCGAAGTAGGAGCTACAGCAGATATATTTGAGTGGAATTCAGAGGAAACAAAAAGAATTTATGGACAAACAGTAGAAAGCAGATTTGAAGACACTAGAATTCATGTTTATTATCAACCAATTGGAGTTGTTGCAGCAATGTCTCCTTGGAATTTTCCTTTAGTTTTATCAGGAAGAAAAATATCAACTGCTTTAGCCGCAGGATGTTCAGTTATAATTAAACCTGATGTGATTGCGCCAGGAGGTGTGATGGAGTTAGTTGATATTTGTAGAGAAGCTGGAGTTCCTCCAGGAGTGGTTAATTTATTATCTGGCGATCCTCCAAGCATAGCTTCTCAACTAATTGCGTCAGATATAATTAAAAAAATTTCTATCACAGGATCTACAAGAGTTGGAAAATTAGTGCTTAAACAAGCCGCTGAAAAAGTTCAAAGAGTTACAATGGAGCTTAGCGGTCATGCACCATTTATTGTGTTTAGTGATGCAAATATCGAGAAAGCAACAGACATGGCAATAGCCTCAAAATTTAGAAACAATGGCCAAGTTTGTATTTCTCCAAGTAAATTTTATATTCAAGATAATAAGAAAAAAGATTTTGTAAATTTATTTGTAGAGAAAGCTAAAAAATTAAAAATAGGAAATGGAATGGATGCGGATGTTCAATTAGGACCTATGACAACGAAAAAAAGGCTTAATGAAATTGAGAATTTGGTTGAAAAAACCAAAAAAGAAGGAGCCAAAGTTTTGTTAGGAGGAAAAAAACCTTCAGGGTTCAACAAAGGTTTTTATTACGAACCAACAATTTTTGATGATGTAAAAGATAATTTTACAATTATGAAAGAAGAACCCTTTGGACCTTTATGTCCAATGCTGTCGTTTAAAACATTTGATGAAGTTATTGAGAGAGCAAATAATCATGAACTAGGTCTTGCAAGCTACATTTGTACTAATTCAATGGAATTAGCAACAAAGGCTTCTGAACAAATAGAAACAGGAGCAGTTGCAGTAAATACACCTTTGGTAGCACAAGCTGAGGCACCTTTCGGTGGTATTAAACAAACAGGAGATGGTAGAGAGGGCGGCTCAATGGCAATCAAAGACTATTTAAATGTTAAATATACTCACCTTGGTATTAAAGGTTAATTAAATTGTTATGGCTGAAATTTTTATTGCTTTCGGAGCAGGTTTAATAAGTTTTTTGTCACCGTGCGTATTACCATTAATACCCGGCTATATTTCATACATTTCTGGAAGTTCTCTTAATGAATTATTAGAAAAAAAAAATATTAATTTATTACCTATAATTTTATTTACAGCTGGATTTTCAATAGTATTTATAATTTTTGGAGCATCAGCAACCTTTTTAGGTAAATTTCTATTAAGCAATTCATTTCCTTTAAGAATAGTTGCAGGACTTGTAATCATTATATTTTCACTTCATATGTTAGGAATATTTAAAATTAAATTTTTGAATTATGAAAAGCGTATCCAAGCAGATAGAAATAAAAGTATTTTTAGTTCAGTTCTAATAGGAATGGCTTTTGCTTTTGGTTGGACTCCCTGTATAGGTCCAATTCTTGGATCAATTTTACTCTTAGCCTCAACCACAGAGTCTATTTCTAGAGGTATATTATTATTGTGTTCATACTCTCTTGGTCTTGCTCTTCCATTCATTTTATCTGGATATCTAATTCAAAAATTTATTATATTTTCAAAAAATATAAGGCAGAAGGTTAAGCTTATTGAAAAAATAGGTGGAACTTTACTTCTTGTAACTGGTATTTTAATTATTACAAATCAACTTCAAGTTCTAGGTTTTTACCTATTAAATTATTTACCGTTTCTTCAAGGTATTGGTTAATTTTTTTTTTGAGGCTTATTAAATACTATAAGCATAACTCCAAGAATAATTATAGATCCACCGATAAACAACTCTTTAGTTGGTTTCTCTCCTAATAGAAAAATTGCAGCCAATAATCCCGTCGGAGGTATACCCATAGTTACTATAGGTAAAACTTTGTAAATAGGATTATTTTTTAAAACATAATAAAAGCAACCGTATGTGATAGGTTGCATAATAAAGCCTAAATATAGAGCAATCATCCACGTTTCAAGACTCGCATTCTTAAAATAATCAATTGTATTACCATCAAAAATTGCTGAAAGTCCAATTAAGATTGGACCAGAAAAAAAACCTAACCAAGCTACAAGAGCCAATGAATTTAGTTCTTTACTTAAAGGTTTAACCAAAACTTGTCCAAGTGCCCAAATACCTGAGCCTAAAATTACTAACCCCACACCAAAATATTTACCATCTAAATTAGGTGATCCTGTTAAGATATAAACACCGATAAAGGCTATACTAATACCAATTAAACTTCTTACGGTTGGTTTTTCTTTAAGCATAAAATATGCAAAGACTACTCCAAATGGAACCTCTGTTTGAACAAGTAATACAGCTGCGGATGCATCTATTAAACTTAAACCAGTATAGGTAATGCTATACTGAAGTGTATTCGCTATAAGAGATACAATAAATATTTTTTTAAGAAACCCTTTTGGTATTGGAAACCACCAAATTAATAATGATGCTACAAAAGTAAAACGCAAACCCATCAACAAAAAAAGGAGGAAGCTCAACCATTGCTGGTTTAGCAATTACAAAACCAAATCCAAGGAAAATTGGAACTAATGAAGCAATTAATGAATCACGAAGTGTCAAATATTAAATTTTCTTTTTAGATGTCTTAATTTACCTTCTGTACTATCAAAATCTATATAACAACCCTGTAAAAATCTATTTCCCTCTTTTGGATCATACTCCGTTCTCCCATGTAACACTCTATAATTGTCCATCATGATAAGATCTTTTGGAGATAATTTAAATTCTATTCTATTTTTTTCTGAGTTATATAAATCAGATAATTTTTTTCGAGCTTTATAATATTGATCTAATTTATTTTTTTCTAACATTGGAACATAATCTAACCTCGGGCTAAATCTTACCTGCTTAAAATTTTTTTCGTTATCTAATTGAATTAATTCAGACCAATCTTCAAGCACAACATTTTTATCAGTGAATTTAAATCTTACTTTCACTTCAGTAAGAATTTTATAAGCATCAGGATCTTCTTTTTTTAAATTTTCAGTAACAGTATAGCCATCAACCAAAGTTGAATAACCACCACTTACTTCATTTTCTATACAGTGTAATAATTGAATACATGGTACTGGATTCCTATAAGGGTTATCGGTATGAGGGCTTAAGTTTAAAGTTGTGTATGCTAAATCATTTGGATTTATTTTTGACTTAACATTAAAATGTTCACCAAAATTAGTTCTTCTTACACTTCCAATAGAATTTGCAAACTTAACAATATAATTATTTTCGGTTGGTACATTTTTTATTATTACAAATCCATATTCATAAAAAGAAATTAACAAATCATACATTTCTTTTGACTCATTAATACCTTCTTTAAATTTAAAGTTTTTTACATTTTGTAAAGTTGAATCCCATTTTTTTTTGGCAATTGATTTTATTACTGTATCTTTATTTGAAAATTCACTTTCAATTTTACTTATATTAATCCTAGAATTGACACCATCATTGAAATTAACTTCAAGAAAACCATTTTTAATT
Source organism: uncultured Pelagibacteraceae bacterium (assembly GCA_902567765.1). Lineage (GTDB taxonomy): Bacteria > Pseudomonadota > Alphaproteobacteria > Pelagibacterales > Pelagibacteraceae > Pelagibacter. The sequence goes on from CACFNI010000002.1 coordinate 94,602, forward strand.
TCGGCTTTATTTATAATTATTTCTCCATTCATTGTTGATGGATCGAATAATCTTTGTTGAGTTTTTTGATCTAAATACTGATCATCATCTACTCTTTCTCTCAACCAAAAAGGGTGTATTTCTTGAACGGATTGCCCGTTGTTAAAGAAAATTTTATTTTCATTTAGTTCAATTTTCATAAGGTTTTTTGAGGATTATTTAAAATTATGCTTTAATCAAGATAAATAAAATAGTATGTGATCACCTTATGTCCGAATTAAATTCAAAAAAGATTAGATTTTTTGCTGCTTTTTTAAACAAGTTAGCCAAAGATATGACAAAGTACTACACTCAAAAACTAGACAAACCTTTTAAAGCCATAAACAAAAGCAAAGGAAAAGGTTATGATCCAGTGACAAAGGCGGACAGGGCTTTTGAAAAGTTTATAAGATTAAGAATTAAAAAGAAGTTTCCTAAACATAATATAATTGGAGAAGAATTTGGTAACAAAAAAACTAAAAGTGACTTTACTTGGGTAATTGACCCAATTGATGGAACAAGATCATTTATAATTGGTAACCCAACTTGGAGTAATTTAATTGGATTAAATTACAAAGGAAATCCAGTTGTAGGATTAGCAAACTTTCCAAAGTTGAATAAGTATTATTTAAATACTTCAACGAAAAATGCTTATGTAATTGAAAAAGGTAAAAAAAGAAAATTACAAGTTAATAAAAAAGCAACCTTAAAAAATATGAAACTTGCAGGAGCTTTTCATGGTTGGTTATCATTAAAAAAACAAAGTAGAATTCCAAAAGTTTTAAAACTCATGCAATTTCCTTGCTTTGATGCTTTAAGCTATATGCATTTTTGCGAAGGTAAAATTGATGTTGTACTTCAATGTCAAAATAAAATCTGGGATGTCCATGCAATAATTCCGATAATTTCTGCGGCTGGCGGAATTGGTTCAACTTGGAATAATAGAGATGCAAAATATGCTGGAAATATTCTATTTTCTGCAAATAGAAATATTCACAAAAAAATGTTAAGTCTTTTAAAACCAGCGATAAAATAATCTAAAAAAAATATGAATCTTAAAAAACTTTACAGAGATTTTAAATTTGGGGTTCTAAAACCAAAAATATTTATAATTTTATTTTGCTTATTTTTTTCATCACTAGCTTTTGCTGCAGCTTTATCAGTTACTTGGTTAGATGGAAGAATACCAGTACATAATTCAACTTGTCAGAATTCTGATGGACAGTTTGTAATGGATAAAGATTCAACAGAAGATCCTTATGATGTTGCTTTTAGCACAGATGGATTACAAGTATTTACAGTAAACAATAAACAAGAAAGTGTTCGTTCTAAAGGTAATCTTTCTATGAATAGACTTATGGAGCCTTTTGATGTCTCTAGAACTAAAAGAAGGGTTCTTGGAGATGTGGATTGTAACAATATTGATGCTTTTAAAATAACAACTTTAGCCGGTGTTTCTTCTGATGATAACGGAGAAAAGCTACGTAACATGGTAGTTGCTGATGAGGGTAGAAAATTTTTTTTTTCCAATAATAATGGAGTAATTATGAGATTTGATTTATCTACACCGAATGAATTTAAAACAAATACATTTGTTCAAAGTGTTGTTCCTAACGCTGAAATGCATGGTTTTGCATTAAGTAGTGATGGTACAAAACTTATTACTATACGTTTTACTGAAGAAACTCCGTTAGTAACAACTTATCAATTACCTAAGCCTTACGACATTAGCTCTATCACACAGATACATCAAGTCGATCTAACTAATATTGGTGTTACATTACCAGATATATCGAATGGTAGTGTAAATTTTGGAAGAGATATTGAATTTAGCAAGTCTGGTTATGCAATGTTTGTTTTGATTCAAAACACTAAGGGTAACACTACTGACACAGATGATATCTATCAATTTACTTTAGAAAAGAAATTTGACGTATCAACAGCTACACTTATTGGGAACTATGATGTTAATAATTTTAGAAACCAAGCAGATAGGTTTGGACATCCAATAGGATTTACTTTTTCGAATGACGGAATGCGGATGTTTATTGTAGACATAGACTCAGATGGCGGTGTTGACCAAATAAATTCATATCAATTAGAGTGTCCTTATGGTGTGGTGTCATGTACATCAGACTCAACTTCCAGCCTTGCATCACAATTAACTTTGGCAAAACAAAACATCGCTTTAAATACTTCGACAATATTTAAAAGATTTGAGTGGGTAAAAAGAAATAGAGATACTGAAAATTTAAATAGCTTTAATTTTAATATAAATTCTGATGATATAATTCTATCTTCTCTAACAAATAAATTACAACATCTAGCAACTGTAAAGCAAATTTCATTAAGTAAAAATAATAAAGAAGAGACAAAAAAATCAAAATGGTCATATTGGAGTCATGCTGATATCTCAATTGGAGATAATAGAAAAACTTTATTAGAGAAAGCACAACATTTTAGAACAGAAGGCTTAACCTTTGGGGCAGATAAGAAGTATGGAGATAATAAATTTTTTGGTCTAGCTTTAAGATATTCCGATAATAATAATGACATTAAAGGCTCTGTACAGAGAACTGAAATGGAGTCTTTAACATTAAATTTCTATGGAGTTATTCCTAAAGATGAAGATCAGTATATAAATGCTGTTCTTGGCTTAAGTGCATTAAGATTTGATCAAAAATATTTAGACAAACTCACAGGAGAAAGAAATGGTAAACAAATATTTACTGCAATAAATTTTAGATCTAAAAAAAATTACAGTAGTTTAAATATTACCCCATCAGGCAGACTTACATACGGTTTGACATATTTTTCTGAATATACTGATTTTATAAGCAATGTAAAAAATGCACAAAATGTTTTATATGACAATGATCATTTTGAAACAGGCGATCTTGCAGCAGGATTCTTATTTAATACAGATGAAATTAAATATCCAAATGGAATATTTATAACAAATGGAGGTTTAGAATTTGTTTATGATTTTACACCTGTCGCTGAATTAAATTATTCAAGCCCTGGTAGCTCAAATGTTAATATAGCAAGACTTGATAACTATTCTGAACAAAACATTAGAGGAAATATAGGATTTGAATTTGTATACTTAAGCGGGTTTACATTTTCAATGAATTATGAAAGATATCAGAGCATAAACTCTATAAGGAACTCACACACAGATACACTCTTAATAAAATTTAGTCACCTTGTTGATGAAGATAATGAATTTGCTTTCAACTTTGATCCACTAAAAAATAACTTAGCACAATTGAATTATTCAAAAAATATCAATGGATTTGATGTTAGATTTAATACTGATTATAATTTAAGCAGCGATATAGATCTTTATGGAGCAAACATAGAAGTTTCCAATAAGTTCTAGTATATTAAAATAAATACAGGAGGATTGATGTCTATATTTAAACCGATACAGGAAAGTGAAGCAAAAGGAAAAGTCAAAGAAATATACGATGAAATAAAAACAACAAGACAAATTACTGAAGTTCCAAATTTTTGGAAAATGTTAGCAAACGACCCTAATGAATTAGATAGAACATGGAGCTCTTTAAAAGATATTATGAAAAAAGGTGCTTTGGACCCAGTAACAAAAGAACTTATCTATGTCGCGGTATCTATAACTAATAGTTGTGAATATTGTATTAAATCTCATTCTGCAGCTGCAAAAAAAAAGGGAGCTACCGATGAAATGTTAAAAGAAATGTTTGCAGTAGTTGGATTAGCAAATAAAAATAATAAATTAGTAGACTCTTATCAGGTTGAGGTAGACAATATTTATAAATAAGAAAATTTAAGTTAAAGAATGGACTTTGAATTTATTTATAAAATTTGTACTAAAGCTGAATGGCTTTTAGCTAAAAAAGAAGGCAAGTTTCTAGGATCAAAAAAAGATATAGAAGATGGTTTCATTCATTTTTCTAATAAAGATCAATTGAAAGGAACATTAAGTAAATATTTTTTAAATCAAAAAGATTTAGTTTTATTAAAAGTTGAAGCATTAAATTTAAATAATTTAATATATGAGCAAGCATCAGATGGAAATATGTTTCCTCATCTTTATGCTCATCTAGATATCTCTAATGTTTGCAATGATTATGAAATCAACACAAACAAAGAAGGAAATCATATTTTACCAATTTAAGAAATTAAGTTTAAAATAGAGAAATCCTGCCGCATCGGAAAATTTTTATTTTGATATATATATTTTTCCTCAAATTATGAAATTACTTTTAATTCTTGGAAATCAATTATTTCCTATGAAAAACATAGATCAATATAAGCACAATCATATTGTATATATGTCTGAAGACTATGAGTTATGTTCATATGAAAAACATCATAAATTAAAAATTTTATTATTTTTATCTTCAATGCGATCCTATGCTGAAAATTTAAAAAAAAACAACTTTAAGATAATATATACAAGAATCGACTCGACTGATTTTAGAAAAAATTATATAGAAAAACTTAAAAGAGTCATTGCATCTAAAAATATAAAAGAAGTAACTAGTTTTGAAATTGAGGATAAATTTTTTGAAAATAAAATAAAAAACTTTTTAAATAAATCAAAGATTAAATTGAATTATATAAAATCACCAATGTTTTTGAACTCTAGAGAAGATTTTAAAAATTATTTATCTAAAACAAAAAGACCATTTATGGCTAATTTTTATAAAGAGAGAAGACAAAAATTTAATATATTATTAAAAAAGGATGGAAGTCCAGAAGGCGGGAAATGGAGCTTTGATGAAGATAATAGAAAGAAATTGCCTGCAAATATTAATGTACCAAAGTTTCCAAAAATAAAACCATCAAAACATACAGAAACTTTGGCTCCAATAATTGAAAAATTATTTAAAAATCACCCAGGTCAAACCAAAAATTTCTGGTTTGCAACAGAATACCAAGATGTGATCAAATTATTAAATTTTTTTATAAAAGAAAAATCCAATCTTTTTGGAGACTATGAAGATGCGGTCAATCAAAAAGATAATATACTTTTTCACAGTGCTCTCAGTCCTTACTTAAATTTAGGTTTAATAACACCAGATATTATTATTAAAAAAATTTTAGAGTCTCATAAAAAAAACAAAATAAGATTAAATTCTTTAGAAGGTTATATTAGACAAGTTATAGGGTGGCGTGAATTTATGAGAGGTATTTATCAAACTTATAGTTTAGAAATGGAAAACGGAAATTTTTTTAAACAAAACAGAAAAATGAAAAATTCTTGGTATGAAGGCACAACAGGTCTCCCACCATTAGATCATGCAATTAAAAATGCGTTAAACTACGGATGGTCACATCATATTGAAAGATTAATGATTTTATCAAACATAATGAACCTTTGCGAAATTAAACCTAAAAATGTTTATAAGTGGTTTATGGAAATGTTTGTCGATTCATCAGACTGGGTAATGACGCCCAACGTTTATGGGATGGGTCTTTATAGTGACGGAGGAATTTTTGCAACAAAACCATATATTTGTGGATCAAGTTATTTTATGAAAATGATGGATTTTAAAAAAGGTGATTGGTGCAATACAATGGACGGTTTATATTGGAGGTTTATAAATAGAAATAGAAAATTTTTTTTAAAAAACCCAAGGCTTTCAATGATGGTTAGAGTGTTTGACAAAATGAAAGCAGATAGAAAAAAATTAATTTTATCTGAAGCAGAAAGATTTATTGTACAAAATACATATGGCAATTAAAGTTTTTTTTAATAATTCTTGTAATGTTTGTAAATTGGAAATTGATCATTACAAAAAAATTTCTGATAGCAGCTTAGAGTGGATCGACATAACAAATAATGAAGAGGCTTTAAAACTTACCTCAAAATCACAAGCAGAGTTATTAAGAAGATTGCACGTTATCGACAACGGTGAAGTTATTGGTGGCGCAAAAGCTTTTGTTATTATTTGGTCAAAAATCCCGAAGTATAATTTTTTAGCAAAAATTTTTTCAATAAAACCTTTATTTGTTTTGTTTCATTATGGCTATGAAATTGTTGCATACTTTCTTTTTTTAAAAAATAAACATCAACTCAAATGAAAAAACAGAATTTACCCTCCAAAATTTGTTTAGTTTGTAAAAGATCCTTCATTTGGAGAAAAAAATGGAGATTAAATTGGGAGAGGGTTAAATATTGTTCAAAAAAATGTTCTTCTAAATAAATTCTGTTACTATTTTTGGAATATAATTTTTAAAATTAAAAAAACCTTTATTACAATATTTCCATGCATATTGATCAATTTTTCTGTAAAGATATTTAATATTTTTTAAATTATTTGAAATTAAAAAATCATTTATTTCGCCAATAGAGGGATATAGAGCAATATTATTTCCAACTAAATTTTTTAAATCTTTAACATTTATTATTTCAATTTTATTAGATTGATTTTCTAGCCTTATTTTTTGGTCACTTATAAGATCCTCTTTAAATTTTAAAACTTTTTCATCTAACTTTATTTCTCTTGTGTCATTATTCTTTTTAACTAAATAAATATTCTTAAAATCAAGCTCTTTAAAATCTGAACACTCAATCGATAAACTGTTTTCAAATACAATTAAATTGTCAATGTTATTTATTTCATTATTTAAAAAATCCTTTTTTGAAATACTATAGTTTTTATTATCTATAATGGGTTGTGGATTTTCGTTTAATTTTATTTGGCTGAAACGATTATTAGTAAATTTCTTTATATTCCACTCTGAAGCTATATAGTTTTTTCCTTTAGTTTGAACACCAGCTACCCACCTCCAACCAAGTGTATTTGACGCACTGTCACCATCTAAAAGATATTTCATAAAAAATTCTGCTCCTAACTGCCATGGAAGATTAAGAGTAAATATCCAAATACTTGCGAACCACATCCTTGCATGGTTATGAAGATAATTATATTTTTTAATTTCTGATATCCAATAATTGAAGCACTCTATATTTGTTTTGCCTTCAATTGCATTTAAATAATTTTTATTGGTATAAAAATCTTTTTTTAATTTTTTTAAATCAATAATATAATCTGACCAAACCATTGGTCTTAATTCTAACCATCCTTTCCAATAAATTCTCCAAAGAACTTCTTGAACAAATTTTTCATTCTTAGCAAAAGAAAATTTTTTTAATGAATTTTTAATAACCTCAGTTTCACTTAGAACGCCATGTGTTATATAAGGTGATATAGTAGAAACATTTTTTCTTTGTTCTGGTCCAAAATCAAAGTTTCTAAGCTTTGAATACTCATGAAGATTTTTATCAATAAAATCTTCAAGCTTTTTTATTGCAAATTCTCTAGAGGGCTCAAAATTCATAATTACTGTATTTTGCTCTAGTCTTTTTCCTGTGCTTAGCCGGTCTACCTCTTACTCTTTTTCTCCAGAGAATATAACTATTTTTTTTTAAGTTATTTCTCATTATGGATATAACTTCAGCTTCTTTTAAACCTGTTCTTTTTTTTATTTCTTCAAAAGAAATTTTGTCTGACCAAGCCATTCCAATGACATCATCAATATTTACTTTCATTTAAGAATTATTTTAGTTTAAAGAAGATTTACCGCCATCAACACCAATGATTTGTCCAGTTATGAACGGACTTTCATCTGTTAATAAAAATTTAGCCATAGAAGCAACATCCTCTGGTTTGCCTACTCTCTTCATTGGATGTGATTTAGCTATTCCTTCAGCCATTAATTTACTTTTAAGAATATTTTGAGACATTTTTGAATTTGTTAAGGTTGGTGCAATACAATTTACTCTGATGTTTGGTGCGAATTCTGCAGCCAAAGAAACGGTCAAACCTTCGATTGCTCCTTTTGCTGATGCAATAATTGCATGATTAGTAAATCCTTTTTGAACAGCAACAGTTGAAAAAAGAACAATTGAACCATTGTTTTTTTTTAAACTATCTTGAAGAGATTTAATTATTTCAATTACAGGAAAAAAATTTAAATCCAAACATTTTTTAAAATCTTCCTTTTTCGTATTTTTTAAAGGTTTAAGATCAATTGAACCAATGCAATAGGCGACACCAGATATATCCATACTGCTAAACTCTTCTTTTACAAATTCTGATAAATTCTCTGAGAGAATATCTAAGACACTATAATCACAATCTAGTTTTGCAGAAAGGCTTTCAAGTTCATCTTCTTTCCTTCCAATTAAATGTATCTCTTTATTTGATTTGCTTAATTGCTCAGAGAGACTAGTACCAATTGATCCTGTTGCACCAAAAATTAAATATTTACTCATTTTTTAATTTATTCTTGGATCTTTTATACTTTTCAAAAGTTTTGATATGCCAGTTATTTTTAAGCTAATAAAAATAATATAAACCAGCGTTGTTCCAAGAGCCATGGTTGATAAAAACACAAATATTGCAGTTAAGAATTTTTCTGTAAACCAATTTTCTATATCTGAGTTAGATAAATATAAAATATTCCAAAATAGTAAGAATATTAATTCATAGGTTATGATTACTTTATATAATGAATTCATAGTTTATAATGGTTATAAACTATAAATAATTCTTTATACTCTTTTTTCAATTATATAATAAAATTTAGGTACCTGATTTACCTAATAAATTTACCATTAAGACACCAGCGACAATTAATCCAAGCCCAATTATTTCATAAAGATTTGGCATTTGATTAAATTTATATATTCCAACCATTGTCGTAGCGATAATGCATAATCCTGCAAATGATGCGTAAGTTATTCCAACAGGAATAGTTTTCATCACTAGAGATAATGTGAACATGCATCCAACTATAGCTATTGCTGTTAGGATACTAGGTATTATTATGGTGAAACCTTGCGCACCTTTGGCAAATCCGTTAGCTACAGTTCCAAGCACAACAGCAATAATTAAAATTAAGTAAGCAGATGTATTTCCCATTATTTTTTAGACCAGTTTATAGCATCTTCCATTCTATCATCTCCCCAAAAAATTTCATTATTTACTATAAATGATGGACTGCCGAAAACTTTATCTTTTCTGGCACTGTCAGTATTCATTAAATATTGTTTTTCAATTTCATCAGAATTAGCTTTTTCAATTGTTTTGTCTTTATCTATATTTAAATCTTTGCAAATTTCTGAAATGTTAGGTTCAACGGCTGGTTCTTTTCCATCTTGAAACCATTTTTTATAAGTTATCCTTACGTAGTCGATACCCCAACCTTCTTTAAGTCCAGCTATTGCAATTTTATTAGCTAAATCAAACTCAGTTAAAGGGTAGGGGACTGGAGTCTTTGCAAAAAAACCATATCCTTCAGCACGTCTTTCAATATCTCTCCACATATAATTTACTTTGTTAATTTTTTCTTTTGGAAAAGGAATATTGTTCATCTCCTTCATAATTGCTCTTACGCTAAATGGTTTCCAATTAAATTTTACTCCATGTTTTTTTTCTACATCTAAAATTCTTGTTATTGTTAGATATGTATATGTACTCCCTATAGAAAAGTAAAAATCAATTTTTTTCATCAAATTAACCTAGATTTTTCAAGATCATTTGCTCCTACCATAACAAAACTAATTATATTATTCATATAGACTGTTTCTTAATAAGCAGGTTTAGTTTTTCTATCATTATCAAAGGCGTTTCCATAGCGGGATAAATTTTATGCGCTTCAATATAGCTGTCAATAGCTTTCTGATAATTTTGTAGCGCCATTTGAACCAACCCTTGACCAGAGAGAGCTCCAAAATGTCTTTTTTCTAAACTTAAAACTATATCAATATCTTTTTGAGATAATTCGTAATTTCCCATCAAATATAAAACAGTAGCTCTTTTATTCCATCCTTCAGCCCAATCAGGATCTAACTCAATTACTTTTGAAAATACATTATGAGCACTAGTTAATTGGTTTTGAAACATAAACTCTGAACCTTTTGCCAAAAGATCAGTTAAACTTTTCTCTGTGGGATGTGTTATCCATAAATTCCAGATTTTTTCCTCAATTTTTTTTGCAGATTTAGGATTATTTATTTTCTTTAATTTTTCAAATAAATTATCTAATTCCGCACCAGTGTCATTCTGAGCAAATGTTCCAAAAGAAAATAAAAATATAATTAATATAAAAAATATTTTTTTCACTTATTTTGACATTGGCGTAGCTCCAGTCTCTAGACTGATGATTTTTCCTTCTTTATATTTATAAACTGCCATTACAGCCTCAACATTTCCATCATCAAAAGTAACAAATGAATGGTGTATACCTACTTCATTATTTTCGTATACCACTCTTGTCTTATCTTGTTTAATATCACCACTCATTGCCCACTTAATTACATCTGATTTTCCTAAAGTATTACCTGATTTATGCATAGTAAATTTAAAATCATCATGCAAAAGTTGATTCATAGATGCTTCATCTTTATTTTTTATTGCATCAGTATATTTTTGTAACATAGACATATTTATACTCCTTTTATTATTATTAAATTACCCTCAGAGTTTTCTACTCTTAAATTTTTGATTTGATTGTATTCATCTGAGTTATACCATTCCAAAGCTCTTTCATAGCTTGGAAATTTTATTATTACATTTCTTGTAAAATCCCATTTACCCTCTAATGACTTAAATTCTCCTGCTCTCACAAGATATTCACCTCCATACTTTTTTACAGTTTCTGGAACTTTATTTGCATAGTCTTTAAAACCATCTTTCTTTTTTAAGTTAACTTGAGCTATAATATAACCAGTCATTATTTGCCAGGTTTAATAACCGTATTTGCAGCATTAGCAGCATTTTGAAAAGCTTTATTATAATCTATAACTTCATGCACCATTAAATCATCCATAAGGCCAGAATTTTTAAAAGCTATTTTTAAGGCAACGGCTTGCTCGTATTCACCCTCAACACAAGAAATTACGTCAAATCTACCCCTTACCCACTCGTAAGAAATAAGTTTTAAACCAGCTGCTTCTGTTACCTTTTTTGTAGATGCGAATCTGTCTGCAGTTGGTTCATTCTGCATTCTCTTCATTAACTCTCCACTTATTTTACCAATTAGATAAAACTTAGCCATGTATCCTCCTTTTTAGTATAAAGTTTGCACAACTTTTTCTACTCGTTCTTTACCATTTGGAATTGTCTTCTCTAAAAATGCATGACAACTATCAGTCAACTCTTTGTCATACTTAGAACCATAATGTTTATCTACAGCTTTATTAGTTCCTTCGTCCCAATCTTTCTCTTTAATACCAATCTCTAAAGCATATGTTTTCCATACTTTAACTGATGATATAGATTTTTCTTTCATGCTGTATTCAAAAGTCTCTCCCGAAGGTAAAAAATAGTTAGCCATGTATATACCAACACAATCCCAGGCTTTTTCCATATCTTTCTTGCTTAAATCTCCTGCATTGGCAGAGTTAATAAAAACGATACTAAATAAAACCAAAAATAATTTTTTCATAATTAAACCTTTACTTTCGATAATTCCCATAGTTGTACATTCTCTACACATTCAGCATAAATAGCTTTAGCTGTTGGATTATTTCCAGCAACAAATTCTTTCATTCCTGCTTCATTATGAACTGAAACCTTAAACATAATACCACTTTTATCTGGCTTCATGGCTCCAATAGTTTTTTCTGGATAAGCAACACTTTTTCTTACTTCCATGCCTTCATCAGACTGCATCCATCCCATAAAAGTTTCTAGTTTACCTTCTTTAAGGTTAATTAAAGCTAACATTTCTTTTTCCATTTTTTTCTCCTTGATTGTTTTAAAATGGTTATTTTTTCATAGCATTAAACATGCTAAGAGTGTCATCAAAAGTCATCATAATCTTAGTTTTTCCTTCATCACTAACTTCAAAATAATGACCAAACATAGTATCCATGTTGTCAGCAGTTGCATGTACTCTAACAAATACTTTATTGCCTTCACTGATCATATCTAAAATTTTTAAATGAAAATTTGGCCATGTTGCTGGAATTTTTGACATCGCAGCCATCATAGCTTGTTTACCTTTGTGAACTCCTGACAATGGGTGCACACCTTCTTTACCTGGAAATGTCCATACAATATTATCATCAATCATTTCATTAAAAAAAGTCTCCATATCGCCTTTACCAAAAAGCTCATATGCTTTTCTCGTTTGTTCTTTTACATCCATATTTCTCCTTTGATTAATAGTATTTAAACTTAAAAAATTAAGAATATGTAAAGATTTTATTACAATGCAGGTATGCGGTCTTATATCCAATTAGGAAATGGTAAACCTTTTTCCTGAAGAAATTTTTTGTTGAACAGCTTAGAGTTGTATTTGTCTGATTTGTCGCAGAGTATTGTTACTATAGTTTTACCTGGTCCTAACTCTTTACCTAGTTTAATAGCGCCAGCTATATTTACTCCACAACTAGTTCCTAAACTTAATCCTTCATTTTGTATTAAATCAAAAATTACAGGTAATGATTCATGATCACTAATTGAAAAGGCTCCATCTATTTTAGCTTCAGCAAAATTTGCGGTTATTCTGCTCGATCCGATACCCTCAGTTATTGATCCACCTTCACTTTTTAATTCTCCATTTGTGATATAATTATAAAGAGAGGAGCCTGACGGGTCTGATAAATAAATTTTTATATCTTTATTCTTTTCCTTTAAATAACTACTTACCCCTCCAATCGTTCCTCCTGTGCCTGAAGAACATACAAAGGCGTCTACCTTACCGTCAGTTTGGTTCCAAATTTCTGGTCCTGTTGTCTCATAATGACCTTTGGCATTTGCCGTATTATCAAACTGATTTGCCCAAACAACACCATGGTTATTAGTACTTTTTAATTCCTCAGCTAACCTTCCAGCAACTTTTACATAGTTTCCATCGTCTTTATATGGTTTTGGTGGAACCAACCTTAAGTCGGCTCCAATATTTTTTAGCATATCTTTTTTTTCTTGAGTTTGATTGTCATTCATTACAATCACGGTTTTATAACCAATAGAATTTCCAATAAGACATAATCCAATTCCTGTATTCCCTGCGGTTCCTTCGACTATTGTTCCTCCTTTAGAGATTAATTTTTTTTCTTCTGCGTCTTTGATTAAAGCTAATGCAGCTCTATCTTTTACAGATCCACCAGGATTTAGATATTCTGCTTTTCCATAAATATTACATCCAGTTATTTCAGATGCAGCTTTAAGTTTTATTAATGGTGTATTTCCAATGCCCTCTACAAAATTATTTTGAGCATTTTTCATTTTAATTATTATTACTTTCTTTTGTAATTCCATATGGCTTGAAAGTTTCATCACCAGATGAAGCTTCTCCAACATTTTTTGCTGGTATACCAACCATAACAGAATTTTCTTGAACATCTTTTGTAACCACAGCATTAGCACCGATCTTAGCATTGCTGCCAATAACTACTGGTCCTAAAATTTGCGCACCCGATCCAACTACGACATTATCCATCAATGTTGGATGTCTTTTAGTATTTCTTTGATCGTCTGAATTAATACTGGGAGATATACCACCAAGAGTAACAGCATGATAGATGGTAACATTATCTCCTATCTCAGAAGTTTCACCTATAACAACACCCATACCGTGATCTATAAATAAATTTTTACCAATTTTAGCTTTAGGATGGATTTCTATACCAGTTAAAAATCTTGAAAATTGTGAAATCATTCTTGCCACCAAATCAAACTTTGCTAATGAAAAAAAATTTGCGATCTTATGAAAAAATACAGCTTTGACACCAGGGTAAGTTAAAATTACACTTAGCTTAGATTTTGCAGCGGGGTCTCTTTTAATAATTGATTCTAAATAATCGTTCATAATTTTTTGAGAGTTTAATTAACTTAAAACTATTTATTACAACAACAACTAGTTTCTTTGGGCATACAATCGCACAATTTAATTCCATCACAGTGGCAAGCATCATTTATGCAATTAGCACATTTTAATTTTTCATTGTCGCATGACATATTAAAAATATAGGTATAAAATGGTAAATTACAATAAGTAAATTTACCTAATTATAACTGATCTAGTGTAACACCTTTTAAATTTGCTGGAACTGCAACATCCATCATTTTTGGGTTTGCAAGTTTTAGATTGTTCATTATTTCAATATATTGATCAACACTATCTACTTGAAGTCTAGGATTATTATTTTTTTCATCCCCGATAGTTGAAAATTTTTTACCGTTATAATCATGTGCTGGGTAGACTATAGTTTTTTCAGGTAGTTTAAGTAATTTGTTAAAAAGTGAGTCATACTGAGTTTTTGCACTTCCATTTTGAAAATCAGTTCTACCTGTGCCGTTTATTAAAAGAGTATCACCTGTAAAAACTCTATCGTTCATTAAAAAGCTATAGGAGCAATCAGTATGACCTGGTGTATAAATTGTTTTAAGTTCTATTTTATCTATTTCAATTTTATCATCTTCTTTTACTTTTAAATCGACTACTTCAGATTTTGATTGCTCCCCCATAATTTTTGTGCAGTTTGTTCTTTTACTTAATTCGTTAAGTGCAGTTATATGATCTGCATGAATGTGTGTATCAATTACCTTCACTAATTTAAGATCTAATTCTTGCAGGATTTTTAAATATTCCTCAGTTTTTTCTAAAACTGGATCAATAATTAAAGCTTCCCTTCCTCTATCACTAGCAATGATGTACGTGTAGGTTGAAGAAACATCGTCAAATAATTGATTGAAAATCATCTATTTAGAAACATTATAAAAAATTGCATGACAAATCAATCTTGCATATAATTTATTTATAAAAACTTATTAGGAGAAAAAATGACATTAAAAATAAATAGCCTTGCTCCAGACTTTAAAGCTCAAACTCAAGAGGGAGATATATCTTTTCATGAGTGGCTAGGAGATAGTTGGGGGGTATTATTCTCACACCCAAAAGATTTCACACCAGTTTGTACTACTGAGCTTGGTGCGTTAGCAAAGATGAAACCAGAATTTGATGCTAGAAATGTTAAAGTTATTGGTTTAAGTGTTGATCCAGTTTCAGATCACGTTAAGTGGTTAGATGATATTAAAGATGTTTGTGGTATGAAACCGTCTTATCCAATTATAGCAGATGAGAAGTTAGAAGTTGCAAAACTTTATAACATGCTTGAAGGAGATGCTGGTACTACGTCAATGGGAAGAACTGCAGTAGATAATGAAACAGTGAGAACTGTTTATGTTATCAGACCTGATAAAAGAATTGGTTTGTTCTTAACTTATCCGATGACTACTGGAAGAAATTTTGGTGAGATACTAAGAGCAATAGACTCAATGCAGCGGACTGCAAAACATAAAATTGCAACACCTGCAGATTGGAAGCCTGGTGAAAAAGTAATTATAGTTCCAAAAGTAACAAACGATGAAGCAAAAAAAATATATCCTGATGGATGGGAAACTATAAAACCATATTTAAGAAAAGTACCAGATCCACACAAGTAGTTTAAAAAGAATTAAACCGGTAATCTTGTAAATAAGATTGCCGGTTTTTTTTACAATTTGTACTTTTTCATAGAAACTTGAGCTAATAGTAAATTTGGATCAATAAAAATTTTAGATTCTTTAATTTTTTTGAAAGACTTATATGCAAATATTGCAACTGGCAATTCAGTACATCCAAGAATAATCTTTTTACATTTTTTTTTAACAAGATAATTAACAGCAGGTCTTAAAATTTTTTCAGCTTTTTTTACTTTACCCATTTTTACTAATTTAATTGCTTTATTAACATTTTTTTTTTGTAAAATTTTATTTGGAGTAACCAAGTTGTAGTCTTTAGTAAAATATTTACCATATATCCCAGTTTTAAGTGTTGCTTCTGTTCCAAGCAAACCAATTTTTGATTTTTTCTTACATAATTTTTTTGTATGAATAAAAACTTCTTTAGGCATACTTAAAATTGGAATTTTAATTTTTTTTTTTAAATCATCGTACCAATAGTGTGCAGTATTACATGGCATAACAATAAATTTACACTTATTCCTTTCAAGTATTTTGCAACCACTTAAAAGACTTCTTAAAACATTTTGATATTTTTTAAGGTTTTGTGGTCTATTAGGTATATTGGATTTGTTATAAAGCATGAAAAGAGGGTAATTCTGATCAATTTTTCCTCTGTTGATTACAGCTAATTTATTACAAAAATCAAGACCTGCTTGAGTTCCCATTCCTCCTAAAATTCCAATCATAAAATATGTTGATATTATTTTTAAAAATAATGCAAGAAATATATATACTATAAGTTAATAAGTAACATTTATCAAAAATGAACTTTATTGTTTTAGGTTTTTTAACTGGATTAAGTCTAATATTAGCTATTGGTGCCCAAAATATTTTTGTAATCGAACAAGGGCTCAAGAAACAACATGTTTTTTTAGTAAGTATAGTATGCTCAATATCTGATTTTATTTTAATATTTTTAGGGATCTTTTTATTTCATTATTTTAATCAGTTTTTCAATACAACAATTGAATTTATTTTAAATATTCTATTACTAGTCTTTCTTTCTCATTTTATTTATAAAAAGGTAAAGGATTTTAAACATGAGGAAAATTTTATAATTAGAAAAAAAAATACAAAAGAAAATGCAATAAATGTCTTTTTAAAAACTCTAGGATTCACTTATTTGAATCCACATGTTTACTCTGATACTGTTTTTTTTCTTGGAAACTTTTCAAAAAATTTTTTGTTATTAGAAAAAATTTACTTTGGAATTGGAGCAACCATTTCTTCATTTATATTCTTTTTTTCTATCGCATATTTATCTAAATATTTATCAAAATATTCAAAAAATAAAAAAATATGGAAGGCGATAAATTCTTTTATAATTACTTTTATGGGATTTTTAATTTTTTATATTCTTAAGGAAATGACTTAATATAATGTGGCAAGATGTTACAGTAAATGAGGTTGATAAATAAAAATTTAAAATTAAATAACAATTATTAAAATGTTGAGAAAGAAGGATAAATGTTAAAAAAACTATTGAAATTATCGACCTTAATTGGACTATTTTTGATGAGCAACTCTTTTGCAGGAGATGTAACAATCGAGATGTTAAATAAACTTGGCAAAGAGTCTATGGTTTACTCTGAAAAAGTAGTTAGAGTTGAAGTAGGCGATACTGTTTTTTGGAAAGCAACTACAAAGGGACATAATGTAGAATTTATTAAAGGTGGTGTGCCGACAGGTGTTGAAAAGTTTAAAACAAAATTTAATCAGGATGCACAATATAAATTTAATGTTCCAGGAATTTATGCTTATTGGTGTACACCACACAAAAGCATGGGAATGATTGGATTTGTTGTTGTAGGAAATGATAAATCAAATATAGAGGAAATCAAAAAAATTAAATTTGTAGGCAAATCAAAGAAAATTGCCGCTGAATTAATTAATTCTCTTTAAAAATTGAATTACTAAGGCTAATTTTAGTAGCCTTAGTAAAAAAAATTCTTATTTAATTTGAATATCCGTATTTTCTTAACCTTACATCCCCGGTACGAGCGTGAGCTTCCATACCTTCATATCTTGAAATTCTTGCAGCTGCAGCACCAACCTCTTTTGTAGATTCTTTAGTCATTCTTTGAAAACTTAATGTCTTAATAAATTTACCGACAAAAAGTCCACCCGTGTATCTTCCAGCACCTTTAGTTGGCAATATGTGATTTGTGCCTGAACATTTATCTCCATAGGCAACTGTAGTCTCCTCACCAATAAATAATGATCCGTAATTTTTCAAATTATCATGAAACCACTTTAAATTTTTTGTTTGTACTTCAAGATGTTCTGGAGCGTATTCATCACTTATCTTAACCATTTCCTCATTTGTGTCACAAAGCACAACTTCTCCATAATCTCTCCATGCTGCTTCTGCACTTGTTCTTGGGAGCTCAGGTAATTCAGCAATTAATTCTGGAACTCTTTTCATTACATCTTCAGCTAATTTTTTGCTTGTTGTATACAACCATGCTGGAGAATTATAACCATGTTCGGCTTGACCAACTAGATCAACTGCTACAATTTCTGGGTCAGCAGTTTCATCTGCAATTACCGCAATTTCAGTTGGACCTGCAAATAAATCAATTCCTACTTTACCAAATAATATTCTCTTAGCCTCTGCTACGAATTGATTTCCTGGACCTACCAAAATATCAGCTGGGGAATTTCCAAACATACCATAAGTCATAGCTGCTATTGCTGGAACACCTCCAAGGTTAAGTATTACATCTGCTCCACACAAGTCCGCTGTATAAACGATAGAAGGGTGTGCTCCTATGCTTTCTTTAGGTGGACTACAAGCAATAATATTTTTAACTCCAGCTACTTTTGCTGTGGTAACACTCATCACTGCAGAGGCTATATGGGCGTATCTTCCTCCAGGAACATAACAACCTGCTGTATTTACTGGTATTAGTTTTTGACCAGCATACAAACCATCGGAAAGCTCTACCTCAAAATCTTGCCCATAATTTTTTAATTGAGCTTCTGCAAATTTTCTTACTCTGTCAAAAGAAAATTTAATATCATCTTTTGTTTTATCATCTAATTTTTTTTTTATTTCTTCAATTCTTTCTTTAGAAACTATGATTTCGCCATCATATTTATCAAATTTTTTTGTAAGTTCTTTACAACCTTCCTCTCTAGATTTTTCTAAATCATTAAGAAGATTTTGAACTATTTCACGCGTTTTAAGATCATCAGTTGATGATGTTTTAGGTGATTTTTTTAAAAATTTGATCGCCATAAATATTTAAAATTTTAATCCATTACTTAATCTAATGCAACTACTGCCGCTGCAATAGAAGCAAGTCTTGCTGGAGCATCATCAGATCTACTAGTTATCACAACTGGTACCTTTCCTCCAATTACAACTCCCGCAGCGCAAGCTCCCATAAAATAAACCATCATTTTCACAAGACCATTTCCAGTTTCAACACTTGGCACAAGTATAACATCAGCTTGGCCCGCTACAGAATTTTTAACACCTTTGATCGCTGCAGATTTTTTTGAAATACTATTATCAAAAGCTAAAGGACCAAAAATATCAGCATTTAAATTTTCTTTTGAGGCTAAATCGGTTATTTCTTTTGCATCCAAAGAGCTTTGAACACTTTCAAGCACTTCTTCTGTAGCAGATAAAATTGCTACTTTGGGTCTTGGTATCCCTATTCTATGAGAAAAATCGATAGCATTTCTGAGAATATGCATTTTTGTTTTAAGATTTGGAATTACATTTAAAGCTCCATCAGTAATTATCAAAGGTTTATCATCTTTATTTAAAGTCATATGCCAAATGTGGCTCAACCTTGTTTTTCCCAATAGACCATATTCTTTTTTAATTACTTCTTTCATTAAAACATCAGTATGTATATGACCTTTTACAATAATTTTTATTTTCCCTTCTGAAGCCAACTTAGCTGCAATTTTTGCAGTATTGTTTTCAACTGGTTCATGAATTATTTCGTATTTTGAAATATCAAATTTTAAATTATTAGCACAACTTTCTATTTCGTTTTTATCCCCAATAAAAATTGGAAAAATTAAATTTTCTTTTACAGCATCCATTGCTGAAATCATTGCCAAAGGTTTTCCTGCATTAACTATAGCAGCTTCAATTCCTTTTTTATTATGAGCAATATTTAATAAATTATCAGGGCAAACTATTTCTTTATTTGAGAGCATTTTTATTATTTTTTTTTATATATAATTTCAAATGTGTATATAGTAAGTTAAAATGTCTTAAAATGGAAATTGTAATAAAAATCGCCCCAATATCATTAGCTTTAATAATGTTAGCTCTTGGGATGGGATTAACCATACAAGATTTTACTAGAGTAATAAAACAACCGAGAGATTTTATAGTTGGTCTTGTCTGCCAATTAGTTTTTTTGCCAATTATTGCTTTTGCTTTAGTGTTCATGTTAGATGTTCCAGTAGAATTAGCGGTTGGTTTAATGATTATAGCTGCTGCACCTGGAGGAGTTACTTCTAATATTTTAACCAAATTTGCAAATGGAGATGTGGCTCTTTCCATATCTCTAACTGCAGTTATTAGTTTATTAAGTATAATAACTGTTCCTTTTATAATTTTTAAATCTATAGATTTTTTAAATGCATCAGCTAATACGAACGAAATTTCAATGGTTGGTATATCTACAAAAATGTTTTTAGTCGTGACATTGCCAGTAATTTTAGGAATGATTATAAGAAGTTTTGCAAATAATTTTATTTCTTCGAACGAAAAAATTATACAAACTATTTCGTTAATTTTATTTCTCATTGTTCTTTTTGGAGCAATAATTCAAGAGAGAAGTAATATTATACCTTATTTGATGAAAGCGGGAACAATAACTTTTTTGTTAAATACAGTTATGATGTTGGTTGGTTTTTACGTTGGAAAATTTTTTGCAACAGGAATAAAACAACGAAAATGTATTTCTCTTGAATGTGGTCTTCAAAATGGAACTTTGGCTATATTTGTTGCAACGCAGATTTTTAATGATGTTACTTTTATTATTCCTGCTGCAATATATTCTTTGATAATGTTTGCCACATCTTTAATTTTTGTTTTTTTGATCAAAAAAACAAACTAATGTCTTTCTTATCACCAGCTCAACTTAAACAATATAAAGATAAAGGATATGTTTCTCCAATAGATGCTTTATCGAAAGATGAAGCTTTAGAAATAAGGGAGGAAATTGAATTAATAGAAAAAAAATGGCCCAAAGAACTTGAAGGTCTAGGGAGAAATTATATTCATTTAATTTCTCCAATTTTTGACAAAGTTAGTCACAATCCAAAAATATTAGACGCCGTAGAAAGTATTATTGGCAGAGATATACTTATTTGTGGAACAACTCTATTTATAAAAAATCCAAATCAAAAAGGGTTTGTTAGCTTTCATCAAGATGCAAAATATATTGGTTTAGAACCTTATAATTGGGTAACTGCATGGATAGCAGTTACAGATACAAATGAAGAAAACGGCTGCATGAGAATGTGGTCTGGATCTCATAAAAATGAACTAAAGTATCATAATCAAAAGTTTGATGAAAATAATTTATTAACAAGAGGGCAAACTGTTGAAAACGTACCAATAAAAGATACCACCCCAGTTATTCTTAAAGCTGGTCAAATGTCTTTGCATCATCCTACTATTGTACATGGTTCTGGTTTGAACAGAAGTAGTGATAGAAGAATTGGATTTGTTATTCAGAGCTATATAGGCAGCAATGTAAATCAAGTTTTAGGTAAAATGTATGTACAACAAGCAAGGGGAAAAGACAATTATAGCTACCATGAACATGTATCAAGGGCAAAAGATCTGATGAATAAAAAAGATATCGTTACAAGAGATAAAGCTAATAAAGAATTATCAAAAATTTTTTATAGCGGATCAAATAAAATTGGGAAATATTAGTTTATAATATAGTTATTCCATTTTTTAAAAAATATACAGCAAGAATAAAAACTAAAGTTATATAAATTATAAAATATATTGTATATTTAATGTACTTTTTGATTTTCATTTTAAAATATCTAAATATTTTTTAATTCTTCCAAAACTTCTTTAGCGTGGTCTTTAACTCTTACATTAGACCATATTTTAGAAATTTTTCCTTTTGAATTTATTAAGAAAGTAGATCTTACAATTCCCATAAATTCTTTTCCTAAAAAAGATTTTTTACCCCAGACACCATATTTTTTAATAACTTTTAGATCTTCGTCAGATAATAGATTAAATTTTAATTTGTATTTTTTTTTGAACTTTAAATGACTTTCTATACTATCTTTTGAAATTCCTAAAACAATTGCATTATTTTTTAATATTATATTATTTAATTTACTAAAATCTTTAGATTCTAAAGTACAGCCAGGGGTGTCATCTTTAGGATAAAAATATAAAATTATATTTTTTTTAATTTTGTTTAGTTCAAATAATTTCCCATCAGTGCTTTGAAGTTTAAAATTTGGAGCTTTAGCATTTTCTTTTAAATTCATAACACTTAAATATATATTAAATTGAATGTGTCAATGGGGCTCATTGCTTATTTAATTTAAGTAAATTATTATTAATTATGATTAGGTTAATTTTTATATTCTTGTTATTCCCAAACTTAGTTTTTGCTGGGTCAATGAAATTAATAGGTGAAAAAGGTAAATTAGCAGAAGTTGATAAAACAATTAAAATTAAGATGTATGATAATTATTTTATACCTAAGACCATCAATATTAAAAGAGGTGAAACTGTTAAATTTGTTGTCTATAACTATGGAGACTTAGTTCATGAATTCAATATTGCTACAAAAAAAATGCATTTAGAGCATCAAAAAGAGATGATGAAAATGATCGAACATGGAATTTTATTAGGGAACAGAATTGATAAAGTGAAAATGAAAAAAGTATCTAAAAAAGATCATTCTATGAGCCACAAACATTCAAACAGTATTTTATTAGAACCAAATAAATCAGGTGAAATAATTTGGAAGTTTAGCACTGATGTAGTTTTGGAAGCGGCCTGCAATGTGCCAGGTCACTACGAAGCTGGCATGATTTCAAAAATAAATAGTATTTAGACTATTTCACAATCTTTGGATATGGGAGAGGAAGTATGAATTTTCCTTTATAACCTTTTTTTTTTAAGTTTTTCATTACAGCCTTGCCGTAATGCCAAGATAAAACTAGTGCGTAGTCTGGTTGTTTTCTCATCATATTTTTTTCATCTATTATTTTAATGTGAGTTGTAGGAGTATACATATTTAATTTTAACGAAGTTTTTTGTTCTGCTATATAATCAATAATTTTATCAGTAATATTGCAATAAGATAATAGTGTGATGCTTCGACCAGGACATCCAACGCCAACAATTTTCTTCTTTTTTTGTTTTAAATGCCATAATAGATCAATTAAATTTTTTTTTACTTTTTTTACTTTTTTTGAAAAATTTTTATATTTTTCATTTTTATAGAAACCTTTTCGTCTCTCTTCCTTAAGTATTTTGTTTACACTAGTCTTAGTTTTAATTTTTTGGTTTAAAGTTGCAGCAATCCTTATTGATCCAGCATAGTTTGGGATTTTGGATGCATCAATAACTTTGAAGCCATAACTTTTTAACAATAAAATTAGAGGTTTTAATAAAAAAAACCTTAAATGTTCGTGGTAAATTGAGTCAAATTGCATTTGATCAACAATATTCACTGCATAATGAGATTCTGTTACAAAGATACCAGTTTTAGGATTTATTAAAGATCTTACTCCTTTCATAAAAGTATCGAGTTTATTTACATGGGCAAAAATATTTGTACCAGAAATTACATCTGCTTTTTTATAGTTTGCTTTAATATGATTTATTGCATCTTTTTCAAAAAATTTCTGTAAAGTTTTAATTCCTTTTTTATTAGCAATTTTAGAAATATTTGTAGGTTCGACTCCCAATACTTGAAAGTTTAACTTTTTAAATCCTTCTAGCAAGGTTCCATCATTTGATCCAATATCTATAGCTAATGGTTTTTTAGTAAAAGTAAAATTTTTAACACAATATTTGCCTGTACTTTGAAGTAAATCCTTTAAAGTTTTTGTAATACCACTCTTATAAGGGTACTGCTTATGAAAAACTTTCTGGTTATCTACCACATAATTTAACTGTAATAGTTGACATTTTTTACACCTCATTAACTTTAAGGGGTAATTTTTTTCTTTCTTTTTTAATTGATTTTTATTGAGAAGGCTGTCGCATAATCCCGAATAGCCTAAATCTAAAACTTGATAAACATTTTTAGAGTTACAAACTTGACAAGTTTTTATAATACCTGGCTTTGTATCTTTTAAATTCATATATGCGGATCAAAAATATTGATATATTATTTACAAAATTTGTTAAAGTAAATAATGGATTACGATTTAGATATTATTGTTCCAGTTTATAACGAGCAAGATAATATTTTAAAAACTTTGTCTGAGATCAATAAACTTTTAAATGTAAATTATAGAATAATTGTTATTTATGACTATGACGATGATCCTACAATAAAAGTTGTGAACGATAATTTTAATAAAAAAGAAATTATTGTTGTCAAAAATAAGCATGTAGGTTTTAATGGCGCAGTAAAGACAGCATTTGAAATGTTAAATGCGAAAGCAATTATTTTATATCCTGCTGATGATCATAAAAATTTTAATTTAATTAATGAAATGTTTAAAAAATTTAAGGAGGGGTATGATATCGTTTGCGCAAGCAGATTTATCGAAGGAGGTAGCTATAAAGGGGCACCTTTATTAAAAAGATTAATAGTCAAATTAGTTTCTTTTACGTTATCAAATCTAACTACTTTACCAACCAAAGATGCAACAAATGGTTTCAGACTTTTTTCGAAAGAAATAATTGAAAAATTTACAATAGAATCTAAAAGAGGTTTTACTTTTAGCATTGAGTTATTAGCAAAAGCACATAGAAATAATTATAAAATAACAGAATTACCTGAACAATGGCCGGTAAGAAACTATGGGAAAAGTAAATTTAAATATTCCTCAATCTTTTTTTATATTCAATGGTATATTTATATACTCTTAACACGTTTCAAAAATGAAAAAAAAAATTAATGTAGGAATTATAGGGCGGAATTTCGGATATAAGGTAATATTTCAATCAATCTTAAAAATAAAGACAATGAACGTATATGGGTTTTCATTTAAACAACAAAAAAAGAAAATTAACCTCCCAAAAAAAATCAAGATTTATCGTAACTGGAAAAAATTAATTTCTGAAAAAAAAATACAGGCAATTATTATTTCTGCACCACCTGTATTACATGAAGAAATGATACTCTATGCGATAAAAAAAAATAAACATATATTTTGTGAAAAACCTGTGACCAATTCTTATAAGGCTATATCTAAGATATGTGAAAAAATAAAATATAAAAAAACAGTAAATATGGTTAATTTTGAATTTTTAAATATAGATGCATTTGATTTTTTAAAAACAAAAATATTAAATAAAACAAAAATTCTTAAAGTAAAAATTAACTGGTTTATTCAATTTCCTAAAAATAACCGTTCCAAATGGAAAAATAGACATAAACTTGGAGGAGACATTTTCTATAATTACTTATGTCATCCATTTTATTATTTAGAAAAATTGTTGGGGAAAATAGATATTGATGAAAATAAATCTACTTATAAAAATGGTTCCAGTAATTATTATTCGATATTTGAAACAAAAAAAAATAGAGTAAAACTTTTTATTAATTTTAAATCATTTTTCAAATCAGCCTTTATTAGACCAAAACACGAAATAATATTTTATACTAAAAAGGGTAAATATGTCTTAAAAACAAAAATGAATAGTTTGTATGATCAGTTTAGTTTAATGAAAGGTACAAAAATTCTATTTAAACCGAAAAAAAAATTAGAAGATTTTAGAATAAAGCCAACTAATCGTAATTTAAGATTATTTAATAAAAGTATTACAAATAATTTAAAAATTAGTCCAAATTTTAATGATGCTATGAGAGTACATTATTTAATAAGCAAAATAAGTAAAATCTAAAAACTTATAATTATATTAAATTTAAATTTTTTAGTTAAAGTATATTTATATGAAAATTAATAAAAATATTTATTATTTTTTAATAATCATATTCTCTATTTCGATTAGTTATTTTTTGTGGTCTTCAATAAAATTTCCATTAAATAATTTTGAAATTGTAGGAAATTATTCTCAAAATAATTATAACGCTATTAATGAATATGTTAGATATTTTTTATTTATATTAATACCTTCTATATGTTTTTTTTGTTCAAAACTATATTTTGAAAAAAAAAATATATCTTTATTTTTTAATAACTTTAAAAGCTATGAGCAAAAAAAAGAAGATACTTTTAAATTTATTTTATTATTTATTATTACAATTCTGATTTTATTAGAATTTTTATCTATCTCATTTCCATTAAATAAAATTGATATATTTCATGATGGACAACAATTAAGTTCATTTTATAAGAATAAAAGTGATGGTTCTTTATGGTCGGGATCATACGTTGTAGTTGGTGTTTTTTATGAAATCTTAGTCAGTAAATTTTTATGGGATATTTTCTCAATTAATTCAATAGGTCTAATAAAATTTACCAATTTATTTTATATCCTAATTTCAAAGCTAATTCTTGTTTTTTTTATACTTGAAATAACAAAAAAAACAAATTTACCAACTTTTTCAAAACGAATTTTTTTCTTAATATTTAATCTAATATTATTAAATTTTATTGATTATAATTTAAATAGTGGACAAATCTTATCATTTAGGGAAATTCCTATTTTATTGACGTTAATATTATTTTTTAATTCAATAAATACCAATAAAGTTCATAATTATATTTTCATTGGAATAATAGCTGTTCTAACTTTTTTTTGGTCAATCGATAGAGCCATAGTATTAAATTTTTTTTTAGTATTTTTATTTATTTACTTACTTATAAATAAAAAAAATATTCAAATATTTGCTCTAGCAATATCAGTTTTATTTTCCTGGCTTATAGTTTACTTAATTTTAAATGACGAATTTAGTTATTTTATACAAAATACAATTTCAGTAATTAAAGAGCATAGCTATGTAAATGGAATTATCCATCCTATACCATTTTCAGGTGAAAAGGATTCTGCAAGAGCCTCAAAACATTTAATAGCTATTTTATTAACTATAATACTATCTATTAATATATTTTTTAAGAAAAAAAATAAATATCCTTACAGTTTAAGTATAATTTTATTTTCCTTAAGTATCTTTTCAATACTAAGTTATATATATGCCCTCGGTCGATCTGATGGCCCACATATTAAACAAACTTTATTTTTTCCAAGTATATTTTTAATTTTATTTTTTTTAAATAAAGTTTTTATATTAATTTCTCAAAATAAATATAAATTTAAAAAAATAAATCATGGTTTGATTTATATTCCAATAATAATTTTATATATTTTGATTATAAATCTTGAGTTAAACAATATAAGTAATTTTAAAGAAAGATTCGTAAAATACATAAAATTGGAAGATAGTAATTTTTTAAATGATGATGATTTATTTTTTATAAATGAAGCATCTAATTTATTTAAGAAAGAAAAATGTATACAATTATTTACAAATGACTCGGCCTTATTATATCTTTTAAAAAAACCAAGTTGCTCAAAATTCTATTTTGCCTTCTCTATAGGCTCAATCAAAAATCAAAATATATTTATCAATGAGTTAAAAAATGCTAATTTTATTGTATTAAATGGAAGAACAGATAATTGGGTTTTTGACCTTAAAGTGAAATATCCTAATATAACTAGTTTTATTGAAAAAAATTATGAGGATTATAAAAAAATCGGCAATAGACTAATTAAGATAAAAAAAAATTAATTTAATAGAATCTTTAAATCCCTTTCAATAATCTTAGAAACTTTAATTTTTTTACTAATATTTTTTTTGTATCTTAGATACTTATTTTCACCTGGATACAAAATTTTTTTTACCCCTTTTAGTTTAGGCAATGTTTTAATTCTTCTGATATTTTCTTTAATTTGTTTATTATAATTTTTTGTAAACAAATTAGATTTCATTACAAAAAATAAATGCCCAACATTTTGTGGGCCAGTAAAATCATCAAAAGGATCTTTAACCTTTCCACCATGATTACTGCCCGTGATAACGCCACTTAAAATATCAACCATCCATGCTAAACCTGATCCTCGAAATCCAGCTATTGGCAATTGAATTCCACTTAAAGCCTTTTTAGCATTTGTTGTAGGGTAACCATCCTTATCTAGCGCTACCCCTTTTGGTATTTTATTTCCAGTTTTAGCCGCAACTCTAATCTTACCTCTATTAATTAATGATACCGATGTATCTAAAATAAATGGGACCTTAGAAGATGTTGGAGTTCCAAAACAAATTGGATTTGTACCAAACAAAATTTTTTTTGCACCATGCGGTGCTATTGCTGGTGGTGCATTTGTAAAGCATAAAACAGTCAAATTTTTTTTTACAGCTTGTTCAGCATAAAATCCAGACAACCCATAATGACCACTATTTTTTACACCTACTAAAGCTATACCAGTTTTTTTTGCACTTTTAATAGCCTGTTTGATAGCAACATCTGCTGCAACGAAGCCGATACTATTGTTTGCATCAATAAGAAAAATAGATTGAGATATTTTTTTTATTTTTATTCTTGGTTTTGGATTAATAACTTTTCTTTGAATTCTATCACAGTACATTTTAAGTCTTGACAATCCATGAGAATGAGCTCCTACAAACTCAGCATTTAATAATGCATTTGAACATATAAGAGCATGTTTTGAGGTTAAACCGTTTCTTTTTAAGATCTTAATTATTATTTGTTTTATTTTTTTTCCATTAGCCATAGTGCATTCTGACTTAAAAAATATATCTTACCAGTACTTGGATGTATTTGTATATCTCTTATTCTTCCAATTATATTTTTAAATATAATTTTTTCCTCAACTTTATTTTGATTTTCAAAATTTAAACTTCTAAGAGATTTATCTTTAAGTGAGGTTATTAAAGCTAAGCCATTCCATTCTTTAAACTCTTCACCTTTGTAAATTGTTATTGCGCTAACAGCAATTGAGGGAACCCAGTATTTAATTGCTTTAGTATAGCCAGGTAACCATTTTGGTCCAATTTTAGTTCCACTATAATTAGTTCCTCCCCATCCAAGAATTTTCCAACCATAGTTTTCGCCTTTTTTAACTTCACCAAACCAATCTCCACCTCTAGCTCCATGATTACTTATATAAATTTTCTCATCAAAAGGAGATAAAGTTAATCCTTGAGGATTTCTTACACCAATTTGAAATATTTCTGGTAACCAATTTTTTTTATCTATAAATTTAGGGTTATCTGTTGGAATGCTTCCATCTGATTTAATTCTTATAATACTACCAGGATGTTTAGATGGATCTTGAGCTATCATTCCTTGTCCTCTTTCACCTAATGATGCAAATAGGTATTCATCTTTTAAAGCTAATCTTGATCCAAAATGATAACCAGATTTTATTGGAGGATTTGCAACAAATATATTTTCAAAATTTATTTGATTTGAATTAAATTTACCTTTTGCAATTGATGTAGTTGAATTATATTTTCCATGATCCTCAGAATAACTTACCCAAACATTATTATTGTTGTATAAAATATCTAATAAACCACCTTGTCCATCTTCTAAAACTTTCAAATTATGATTTATTTCAGAAGAAGTTCCACTAGCAATATTAATTAGTTTTATTTTTCCTGACTTTTCAGTAAGTAATAACTCGTCATTAGATATAAAAGTAGACCCCCAAGGGTCATCAAAATCTGCAACCTTTTTTAACTCTACCTCGGTCGCCTCCGAAGTTATTGAAAAAATAAATAAAAATAAAATTATCCTTTTCCACGCCATGGAATAGTTTTATCTATAATTTTTCTTAATGTAACGTCGAATAATAGTCCCAGCATACCCATTATAAAAATTGTTATCCATATTACTTCATACTGAAAGTATTTTTTAGCAACGTTTTCAACAAAACCTATTCCTGTAGTTCCAGCTAAAAATTCAGCTGCGACCAGCGTTCCCCAACACATTCCAACAGCAACTCTTATTCCAGTTAGAATTTCAGGTAATGAATTAGGAAAAATTACATATCTCAAAATTTGTTTTTTTGAGGCACCAAGCGAATGAGCAGCATGGATCTTTGACAACTGTGTACCTGAGGCACCTGCTCGTGCTGAAATTATCATAATAGATAGTGAAACCATAAATAATAAGAAAACTTTTCCTGTATTATCGATACCAAGAACAGATATAATAAGAGGTGCCCACGCCAGAGGTGGCACAGGTCTATACAGTTCAATTAATGGATCAAAAAAACCTTTTGCGAATCTATTTAAACCCATGAACAATCCTAAAGGAACACCAATTAGTATTCCAAAAACTAAACCTAGAAAAACTCTTAAAAAAGAATCCCAAATATGTCCATATGGAACAGGTATCTTAAATAAATTAAAATCCCCAGTTACAAATTTAAGAACTCTACCTTTAAAATTTTGTTCAACTATTCCATCTTTAGTATGAACTGGATATTCACCAGGTAGAATATCTGCAATCCAATCTGGTAAAATGAATCCAATCATTTTACTTACATCAACCATTTCTATCCACAAAAGAGGAATATCTTTATAACCAACACTAGGTTTTGACATCAATATGAATTTATTAAAAGTGTCTGATGGCTTAGGTAACCATCTTCCAGAGCCTTGTTCTGAACAACTTGGACCACTAGCAACTATTGTTCCAGCTGGGAATAAGAATATATCTATAAATCTAAGTCCTCCTTGAGCATCTTTTTGTGCGTTATCAAAATTGATAATTGCAGATTGCATCTTATCTAAAGCTTTTGGAGGATAGATACTTGCAAATTCAATTCTTCTTGCAATCTTAACAATGTTCTTAGCATAAGTAGAAGCCACTTCTTCGTTATCACTTAAATCATTTCTATAAACCTTAATCTGATCTTTAAGTTCCTTTATCTTATTTTTAAATTGTGGATTATGATTTCTTAATTTAAAAAATTCATCACTAATTAAATTAAGTTCTTGTGCTGCAGTATGAAACTTTAAACCTCTATTTGTTGCGGGTACCAATGGTACCTCAAAAGTATTTTCAATAGAACCTGAGCCTGCATCTACTTTAGTGATGCCCCAACCACCTTCTTCATTTACAGCTTTAAGCCTGTCATTAAGTTCTTGTTTAGTTTCAAATGGATAATCAGTTTTTTTAAAATTTTCAGTTAAAAAATTAATTTTTCCTGTGATTTCACTTATTTTCTGCTTAGTTTCATTCTCAAGTAAATCTTCATTTGTAAGTAATGGGATAAGTTGATTGGTCTTATTTATAAAATTAACTAGTATCGTTTTTTGTTGATTATTTAATTCTTCAGAATTTTGAATTTCATCTTGAATGATCTTTAAGTTTTTGTTTTCTTTTTTTATTTGTGAAGTACTCTTGAACTCCCTTTCTTCTATTGGAAATTGATATTTTAATCCAAGCAAAGAGTCATTTACTTTTGCAACTTGACAAAGTTCATTTGCAGACTTTGGATAAAATCCTTTAGCAATATCCCAAGAATAATAGAGCCAGATTAAAAGTAAAAAACTACTTCCAACAATTACCCAGTGTGTACCACCCAACGCTCTCTCAGGATTTCCAAATACTGCATCAACTTTTTCAGTTCTTATTAATCTTCTTCCATAAAGAATACAGCCAACTACTGCAAAAAAGATTAGAAAAGTGATTATTTGAGTTAACATTTAGCTTTCCTTACCCATAATTTCTTCTTCCATGTTCCAAATCATTTCAAGAATTTCCTCTCGTTTTTGGGAAAACTCTTTATTTTTTTTAATTTCTCTTAGATCTTCTTTTAGTCCCATGGAAGCAAATGGAAGATTATATTCCTTGTGGATCCTTCCTGGTCTTGGCGCCATGACATATAATCTTTCGCCAAGCAACAATGCTTCTTCAACAGAGTGAGTAATTAAAATAATTGTTTTTCCTGTTTCTTTCCAAATTTTTAAAACTAAAGACTGCATCTTTTCTCTTGTTAAAGCATCAAGCGCTCCCAAAGGTTCATCCATTAGTATTAAATCGGGATCATTTATTAAACATCTTGCAAGAGCAACTCTTTGCTGCATACCACCAGATAATTGATAGGTTGGTGTATTACCAAATCCTTTTAACCCAACTATATCTAACCATTCATCAACTTTTTTTTGAGTAGTATTAGGATTCTCTTTCTTCATTCGTAATCCAAAATTTACATTTTCAGCAACTGTTAACCATTCGAATAGAGCTCCTTGTTGAAAAACCATGCCTCTATCAACACCTGGTCCATTAATTTCATTATTTCCCAAAGTTATAGCTCCTGAAGTTGGTCTTATAAAACCTGCTGCTATATTTAATAATGTAGTTTTTCCGCACCCTGATGGACCGAGCACAGTTAAAAGCTCACCTTTTTTAATTGTAAAATTTAAATCCTTTAATGCGTGAACTGTTTCTCCTTTTGGAGATTTAAAAATCATATTTAAATTTTGAGAAACTAAATCACTCATAAATGACTTTATATTAGAATTTTTATAAAAAAAATAGGCACCAATTTAAAAAATTGGCGCCTATTAAATTTTTCTTTCTCTAATTTTATTATAGAGGTAAGAAACTAGTATCTACGTTTCCTCTTGGTGTTCCCATTCCTTTTAGGAATGCATCAAGATTTCCACTCTCCATAGAATTCTTAGTTTCTTCAGGTGTTAAGAATTTGAAACCACTTAAAGTGTCTTTCATATCACCAACTTTCATTTCAGAAGCTTTAGCCATAGAGTTCATATCGCTTTTTCCAGCTCTATATCTTGCATTAGCCTCATGAGTTACTTCTATGAATGTTCTTAACATTCCTGGATTTTCCTTCATAAACTTTGTAGTTACTGAAGTAATATCTATACCTAAGATACCTGCATCTCTAGCTTCTTGAACTGTAAGTAGTCTAGAT
>CACFNI010000003.1 GCA_902567765.1 uncultured Pelagibacteraceae bacterium
TTTCTTTTTACCTTTTTTCTTTTTAGCTTTTTCTTTTTTCTTTTTCTTGTTTACTTTTTTCTTTTTCTTCTTTTTATTTTCTTTAGCTTTTTCTTGCTTAGGTTCTTTTGGCTCAACTTTTGGCTCAGCTACCTCAGGTGTCTCTGGTTCTGCAACATCTTGCTCTATAGTAGTTTCTTCAGTGATACTTTGATCAGGTGTTTCTAAATCTGAAACATCTTCTCCTCTTTCTTTTAATAATACAATTCTTTTTTCTTTATCAACTTTAATATTTTGTTTGATTAAAGTTTTAATCTCTTCTTTATCTAAACCAGCTTCTTTAAGTTCTTTTCTTATTTTTTTTCTGATTGCTTTCTTTTCTTCTTTTGAAGCACCTTCCATTTTTGCTGTTCTAAGTGCCTTCATTCTTTTTTTGAATTTTTTTAATTGACCTTGTGAAATTTGTTTTGCTTTTCCTGGTTTCTTTCCAGACGTCATACTTGCAAATGTATAAGGGTTATTAAGCATGGTGTTTCCAAACTTATTACCAACAAGTACGGCTCCAGGTCTTAATCCTAATGTATTATTTTTTCCTGGACCGATTAACAACGTATCTGTTCTTTTATTTTTTCTAGAAACTATTGTTTGAAATTCTGTTCCTCTAGATCCTAGAGTTCCTTCAGGGACTTTTACAGTTAAACTATCTGGATCTTTTTTGCTTATTAATCCAGAAATTACTTTTAAACTTCCCTCTTTAACTGTTGCAACGATTTTTCCATCATTAGTTTTAGGATCATATATAAAAGTGTCCATTAAAACTTCTGAGTCTGCACCAATTGTAAATGTTGATTGATCTAATAATAAAAGTTGTGTTCCTGATCCAGCGCCTGCATAAATAGTCTCATTTAAATAAATTTTATCACCCGCTTTTAGAGTTCTTGTTTCTGTTTTAACTGTTCCTGAAATAGCACCAACTATACCAACTAGTTGTTTTTCAATACTTAACTCTTGCGATTGCGACGTATTCACTAAGAGAAAAAAGCTTGCTACAAATGCTAAAATTTTCTTCATAACTAAATTATCTAAAATTTATAGTATAAATTCAACATCTTTAAAGTTAAATTTTGACCAAAATGGGTGCATTTTTTAAAGCTTTTTTCATAAATTTAATAAAAATTAAATATTTTCTATTATTTGTTTAATTGAAACCCCTTGGTGAAACTTAATGAGTAAGAATCAGCAATATAGTCATAATTCATTATATTGGCTTCAGATATTATTTTCTCATAAGCTAAGTTTATAAACAAATTTTTGTTTGGATCTAAAATTGGTATAAAATCACCAAGGGCTTTAGTAACTGAAATATCCATAGTATTTGTATAATCAGATCTTATAATATTTGAGACCACGCTTGTATCTTGATGAATATAATCATTAAAACTTAAGGCGTCCCCGATAGAAATATATGCCCAAGGAAATGCAAGGTTTAATCTTAAACTAAAATCATAGGTGTGAAAATCATTAGATCCAACTTTTGCTTCTGAAATACTGTAACCTAGCCCTGTTGAAGTTGATGCTATATCATTAATCATATAATCATGTCCGATAGAAACACTGTGGCCTATCGCATTCGTTTCATCTGCAGTTGTGTCATTCATGTTTCTGTTGTTTTTCGAGTCTGACAAAGAGTAGCCGTAACTAAATGAATGTTGATCATCTTCACCTGCGGAAAAAAATCCACCAATACCTACCATTGTTGCAAAATTATCAGCATCATCGCCATTATCAGTTTTACTTAAAGATAATGATGGGCTGATACTTTGATTTCCAATCGTTGTATCAAAAGCAAATGAAAGACTATAACTATCAAAATCATCTGTAGTATCAGTTACTTGCCTTGAATCTGCAAAACCAGCATTAATCATAAAAGAAGATGCCTCTCCAACACGTCTTAGTGCAGTTACACCGATATTACTATTGTAAGTTCTGTCGTGCATTGCAGTGTTAAATGGAACAATTTCATCTGAACTAACTTGCAATCTATTCTTTGAAACACTATTAACGTTGTTATTTTGTATAAAACCTGCGCCTAAGTCTGCAAAAAAGTTCCATAACTTAGGAGCTTTTCTAGCTTTCATTTGTTCTTCAATATCTGCAACGGCTAGTAAATCTTCAGGAGACAAATCTTCACTAGATTTAATTTCCTCAATAATAATCAATGCTTTGTCTGGAGCGTCTGCTTGTACTAAAACAGATAATAAATATAATTTTATTTCTACATTGTCAGGATAAATCATATTCAATCTCTCTAAAGTAGCGATTGTTTGTTTAAAGTTTCCAGCCTTACCTTGTTGCCTTGCGTATTTTAAGTTTAAATCTAAATCGTTAGGGTTTTGTAAAATTTCTATGTAAGTTATATTTTTGTCAGCAGAACCGGGAATAATTTTTTCTTCTCCATCAATTATTATTGTTTTCGTAGAGGTGTCGGCTTGGGTTAATTTTACAGCCGAAGCTACTTTAATTTTCTCTTCTACTTTTGGAACATCAACAATTTCTTCACTAACTATTTTTGGTTTAACTTTTTTAATCTCTTTTTCAACTGGTTTTACAATAACTAATTCATTGTCTATAGTAAAATTTTCTTCAATTAAAAAATCGTAATTTTTTGAATTTTTATCGACAATAAAATTTTTATTTATAAATTTTTCTTCAAAAATATCCGAATTTAAGTTTGGTAATTCAAAAGGTAAGTTTCTAAAGTTTTCACTTTTAGCTCCAGCAGGAACTGTTCGTACTGTTTCTGAAAATAAAGATAATAATCCAATGGCGAATAAAACAGGGAGAATTGATTGTTTTTTAGACTTATTTTCTAAAAGATAGTTTATTTTTTTTTTTCCTTTTTTTCTTACTTTTTTCATAAAATAAAACCATCAAATTTAATTTTTAAAAAGCTTCTCCCCAAGTTCCATTTTGGTCTAATGTTAATTGACTTTCTCCATCTGTTGCTTTAATGAGATAGCCCCCTGAACCACTCTCTATACACATATCCCAGCCAGTTTCTGGCGTAATTATTTGTCCACCAGAAAATAATTCACTATTAATCTCTTTAGAAGTAGCACCCTCTCCATTTTTTTCGTCTATAGTGCAAGCTGCACCTCCATCAAGAGTAAAAAAATATTCTCCGAAGCTTGATAGATAATCTGATTGTCCTAAAGATATCTGTTGCATCATATTTTTTGCGCTAGTTTGTTTAGTTCCATCCACATAACCATTGTAAGCAATAAGACCAACAGACGAAAGAACTCCGATAATTGCAATAACTACTAAAAGCTCGATCAAACTAAAACCCGAGCTTTTAGTAATCATAAATTTTAAATTGCTCTTAAGATCCGATAACTACTCTATAGAAACGTTGTTCGTCATCATTTTATCTGAAGCACAATCTTCTTCAAAACAAGTTGTAACTTTTATCGAACTACCTGTTTGTACGATAGCTACTTGACCTTGTTCTGGAGTACCAGAAGTTATTATTGCATCTTTAGAAGAGTCGAATGAGTTTTTAAAATCTGACAATGCACTTGCAGCTGCATCAGCTGTGTTTGTATCAGCTTTCCTTGTACTACAATCAAGATCGCCACCCATTGCATCTGCGTCAGGATCAATTGAACATTTTGCAGTTTCTGCTGCAATATATTTTACTGCTGATGCGTGATTTGATTTTGTTGCACTTTTATTTGCACCTTCAATGTAACCTTGGTAAGCAACTGTACCAACAGCGGCAAGAATACCAATAATTGCTACTACAACTAATAATTCTATAAGAGTAAATCCTTTATTATTTTTCATTTTTATCCCTTTTTAATATTTTTTTTTAAGTAATAGTCTATTTAATATAAAATAATATATTAAGTAAACACTAAAAAACTTACTAATATTCTTCAATATGATGAAGTATTGCCCATATTGGGTCTTAATTATTGATTTTAATAATAAATTTATGTGTTATCTATAAAGTCCAATGTCATACAAGGTTACAGAAGAAGGTAATATAAGCACGGTTTTTCTTAATGGAGAAATCGATATGGATGTTACTGAAAAAGCTAAAGAAGTAATATTACCTATAGTAGAGTCAGGAAAAGAAGTTCATTTGAATTTAAAAGATGTGTCGTATATGGACTCATCAGGAATATCAGTCTTAATTGAGAGTCATCAAAAAGCCCTAGAAAAAAATACTAAAGTGGTTGTTAAAGAAGTAAGTAAGTCTGTTTTAAAAGTTATTATGATGGCTAAACTTGAACAGATTTTAAACCTTGAATAATGAATTTATCAGAATCAAAAGATTTTGCTGTAAGTACTGCAAGCTTAAAAGATGTAAGGGTCTTTTGTAGAGAAATTTTTGAAAAAATTAATTTACCTCAAGAACAAAAAGATGAATTAGTTTTGGCTATAGCCGAAGCAGCACAAAATATAGTTAAACATGGCTATAAAGGAGTTGAAGAAACTAATGATAGAATGGAAATTAAAATTTCCTTAAAAGATAAAGATCTTGAAATAGGTTTTTTTGATAAAGGTAAAGCTGTTGTTCCTGAAAATGTAAAACATAGAAAACTCGATGATATAAAACCTGGTGGCTTAGGAACTTTTTTTATAAAACAAATAATGGATAACGCTGTATTCAAAAAAGATCAAGACGGATGGGTAAACCATCTTATATTAACCAAAAAGATTTAACCGATAATTGCACCAACGTTAAAGATTGGTGAATACATTGCTATCATTAATCCGCCTATCATCACTCCCATAAAAACAATCATGATTGGTTCAATTAAGCTAGACATATTTTCTACAGAGTTATCAAATTCTTCCTCATAATACATAGCAACAGATCCGAACATTTCATCTAATTGTCCGGTTTGTTCTCCAACAGAAATCAACTGGCTAAATGTAGGAGGAAACAAAGGTTCTTTCAAAAAAAGTTTTGTTAAAGTATCTCCAGAAAAGACTCCTTTCTTAACATTCTCAAGAGCTTCTGTAACAACAACATTGTTACTTACTGATTTTGCAATTTCTAAACTTTCTAATAAATTAACTCCAGCCGCACTAAGATTTCCTAAAATTAGTGAAATTCTTGCAAGAAGTGATTTTAAAATCATATCTCCAAATACTGGTAACTTTAAAACTTGTTTATGCCATTTATATCTTACAAGTGGATTTTTAGTTGTTAAATACCTAAAAATTAAAAAGCCACCGATCCCTCCAAATAATAATACCATTCCTCCTGTACCTCTTAAAAAATCACTCATAGACATAATCGTTGCTGTAGCTTTTGGAAGTTCAATGCCCATTCCATCATACATTTTAGCAAAAACTGGAACTACTTTAACTAACATAAAAGCACTTACTGTAATCGCGACTGTAAACATTATAGATGGATACATTAAAGCACCTTTAATTTTTTTTTTGATTTTTTCCTTTTTTTCTAATGACTCAACAATTTTTAATAAGAAAACGTCTAACTTACCACTGGCCTCTCCCGCTTTTATAAGGTTACAATAAACATTATCAAAATATTGTGGATACTTTTCAAAACATTTTGATAACGTAACACCACCCTCTAAGCTTTTTCTTATATCTTCAATAATTTCTTTAATTCCGGGGTTTTCAAGCTGATCTCTTAACATGCCTAAAACCTCAAGTATAGGTAAACCAGCTTTTACCATCGTTGCAAATTGTTTTGAAAAAATAAGTATATCTTCTGTTTTAGCTTTTTTTTTGCCTCCAAAAAGTGAAAAGCTAGATTTTTTAACTTTATCTTTTGCTTCAGTCTTTTTTTTCTTACCCTTTATTAAGTTTGTAATTATTACTTTTTGCTCTTTTAACTTGTGGGATGCTTCGTCTTGATTAAGAGCTTCAATTTCACCCTCAACATATTTGCCTTCAGCAATACCTTTATATGTAAATAATTCCATTATTGATCAATTATGAGGATAAAACTCGCTCATACTCTCTAAAATTAAGATCGCCATTTGCAATCATTCTTCTTCCCATATCTTGCATGGTTTGAAAACCCTCTTTTATAGCAATTTCTTTTAATTCAGGAGTGGTAGCTTGTCTAAGTATAGCTTCTTTAATTGGTTTGGTAACTACTAAAATTTCATAAATACCTTGACGTCCTTTATAACCAGAGTCTTTACACTTTGGACAGCCTTTTCCCTTAGATGCTTTTACTCTTGATGCTTTTTCTGGAGTAAAACCTAAGTCAGTTAAAACTTTTGGATTAACGTCTTCGTCTGGTACTCTGCAATCTTTACAGTTTCTTCGTGCAAGTCTTTGCGCAAGGACCATTTGGGTTGCAGCACTTATTAAATAATCTGGTGTTCCCATGTTTTGTAACCTGGTAATTGTACTTGGTGCATCATTAGTGTGCAGTGTGCTAAATACTAAGTGTCCAGTAAGTGCAGCTTTTAGCCCAATATCAACTGTTTCCTTATCCCTCATCTCACCCACTAATATTATTTCTGGGTCTTGACGAAGAAATGATCTCAGCGCGGCAGAAAAAGTTAGTCCTATATCATCTTTAATTTGGACTTGTCCTACTCCATCTAGTTCATACTCGACAGGATCTTCTGCTGTTAAAATATTTAAATGTGGTTTGCTTACTTCTTTAAGAATACTATACAAAGTTGTTGACTTTCCTGAACCTGTTGGTCCTGTAACAAGTATTAACCCTTGTGTACTATGAATTGCTTTTCTTAAGTTTTTTAAATCAGCATCTTCAAAATTTAGTTGTTCTAAAGTTATGTCTCCTGCGTCTTTATTTAAAACCCGCATTACAATTCTTTCATTGCTAGCAGTTGGCAAAATAGATAATCGTAAATCAACAACTTTACCATCTATTTTAAAATTAATTGCACCATCTTGTGGTAATCTTCTTTCAGCGATATCTAACTTACCCATAATTTTAAAACGAGTAACTACTGCGCCATAATTATCATGAAGGAACTTTCTGTACTGTTCTTGCTCTTGCAACATACCATCTAAACGATAACGAACTCTTGAAGAAAATCTATATGGTTCGATATGAATATCACTCACTCCTGACTTGATTGCATCAGCAACAACGGCTGTACTAAATTTTATAACTTCTGATTCATTTTCTAGCGCTTCTATATCTTCTTCAGGTGGTTTTTCTAAAACTTCTCCTGCTTCCCCTAAATCAGAGTCAAAAGTTTTTGTTTTTTCTTTACTAACATTTTCTTTTCTAATTGACTGTGCAGTCACATCGCCCGACTCACTTAATAGTTTATCTATGAAATTAGAAATTTGTGTAACCTTTGCAGCATGTAATTCTATATTTTTTTTTGTAATTGCTTTAAGATTTCTCATTAAACCAAGTTTTGAACTATCTGAAATTGCTATATGTAAATTTTTTCCCTCTACTTTAAACGGAGCAACAAAATTCATTTTAATATAATTAGATGGTAGAACTGCTTTAATTTCATCAGTAATGTCACTTTTTGTAAGATCAACAACTTCTAAATTTTGTTCCTTAACTAAAACGTCTAAAATTTTATTTTCATCTGTTAGTTTTAATTCAAATACAGCATCAATCTGTGATGAATTTTTTTCAGTACTTACCTTCTTTATATTTGCTAAATCTTTTCCTGAAATAATGTCATGGTCAATTAAGACATTAATTAAATTTATTTCACTTTCTCTACTTATTTTAAGCATTATAAAATCCTTGGAGCGATAAACACTAAAAGTTCATTCATTCTATCGCTTTTTGTTGTTCCTTTAAACATTTTTCCTATAATAGGAAGTTTACTTACTCCAGGAACTTGTTCTGCTGCGTTTGAGATGTCATTTTTCTTAATTCCACCAATTACAACGATATCTCCATCAGCTATCAAGAGTTTTGTCGCGATTTCCATTTTGTTAATACCTACTGCCGCTGGGTCTGTCCTATCTGGGGTATCATTATTAACCTGAACCTCTAAAAGTACGTTACCATCACCAATTATACTCGGAGTTACAGTTAATTTTAAAGCAGCGTCTTTAAATGTAGGTGCTGTATTATCTGTACCTGCAACAGGTATCTGAACACCTTGAGTGATAGACGCAACCTGATTGTCTAACGTAAATAATTTAGGATTAGAAATAGTTTTTCCTAAACCTTCTTTTTCTAAGGCCTCTATTTGAAGTTTTAAAACAGCTGAACCTGTTTTTTTAAGAACTCCTATACCGCTTGTCGCACCAATTGCATTGAAATTATATATACCGTCAGAACCAGCACTTCCTGCAGCACTAATACCAGCTGTACCTGAAGAAATTTCTGCACCTGATCCAGATGCTGCTCCAACAGTTGTTCCTCCAACTGTACCGCCAATTCTTTCTGACTTTCTTGTATAAGCTCCACCAAGTTTATTTCCTAGTGCTCTTTCAAAAGTAGAAGTTGCTTCAACAATAAAAGCTTCAATTAATACTTGTTTAGTTCTAACATCAATTTCTCTTATAACTTTATCAACTACATCCAAGTCTTTTTCTTTTCCTCTTACAATAATAGATCTTGTAGTTTTTTCTTCTGTCACCTGTATTGGTGAATAAGTTGCACTCTCACCAACTGATGTAAATAATTCTGATATTGTAGCTTTAGCCTCAGCGGGCGTTATATAATAAAGTCTAAATATTTCTGAAACGATTGGTTCTACTGAATTTTCTAATTCAACTTTTTTTCTAACTGCTGAAGCTCTTGCAGATTTATAACTTTCTTGGGAGGTTAATGTAGCTGGGGAATGGACTCTTATAATATTACTAGCAACATCAATATCAGCTGCAAAATTTTTCATATCTAATAAAGCATTAAAAGCTTTGTCCCAAGGCACACTTGATAGTTCTGCAGAAATTGCGCCAGCAACATCATCGCCTACTAAGATGTTAACATCTCCTATTTTTGCCATTAAACCCATGGCCTCTTTGTAATCTAGATTTTGAAATTTGAATGATACGTCTTGCTTTAGTAGCGTATATTCATCTGGAATTAGTAAATAATTTTTTTCTTTAACAGATGAAATTTGTTTTCTTTTTTCTAATACTTTAATATCACCTTCAACTGGTGTTGGTCCCATTTTTGCACTTTTTTCAACTTCTATTTTTCCTAATTTTTTTACATCTTCTTTAATTAATGGTGTATCGTGTTTAAAGCCTTTATTCTTTTTGATCTTAGACATTTGTTGTGCACATCCGCTCAAAACAAAAGATAAGAATATTAAAGAAATTATTATTTGAAATGACTTAAAATTCATTAAAAAGGCTCCGAGGTTTCTTTGATTTGATTTTTAAAATTAATAACTAAAAACGAATTATCCCCTTTTTCAAAAATTGCTTGCTCAGCTTTAAGTGCAACTAATTTTATACCTGGGCTAAGTTCTTCATTCATCTGCAATGTAACTATTTCTCCAGTTGGGTTAATTAAAGATACATAGCTCTCATATTCACCATTCATTATTCCAACAAGTTTAAAATTATATAAACTCATTTGTGCTCTCTCTTCATCGCTGTTGGTAATTACAGATACGGTGCTTGCTCCTCCCAAAGATGCATCTCCAACAAATGGATCGTTTAATGGAAGAGGCTCCTCTTTGCCAATCTCCGAACTAATGTTTAATTGTTGATCTGCTTGTTTCTGTTTAACTTTTTTATTAATTTCTTTTGCTTTATCAATTATG
Source organism: uncultured Pelagibacteraceae bacterium (assembly GCA_902567765.1). Classification (GTDB taxonomy): domain Bacteria; phylum Pseudomonadota; class Alphaproteobacteria; order Pelagibacterales; family Pelagibacteraceae; genus Pelagibacter. Next base: position 9,708 of record CACFNI010000003.1, read on the forward strand.
TTTTGTTCAGTATCATGATTTTCAGCATGTAAACTGAAAATGCTAAATGAAGCTACAACGCTTAATATTAATAATTTTTTAAAACTCATCAGCCAATCCTACTATAGTTAATACTCCATTAACTTTTATCGCACCGGTTGTATCTCCTTTTACCACTTTTATTGATTCCTTGTCAAAATTAAGCATCTTTTTAGACATAGAAAGCGATCTTTTAAACTTAATGTAGCCCAAGAAATTGCCAGTAATCTCAAAATTAACTGGAATTGAGTAATATGCCATGTTTCCAGCTGATTTCTTTTTACTTTTCTTTTTCTTCTTTTTCTTCTTCTTCTTTTTTTTCTTCTTTTTCTTCTTATCAGTTGTTTCTTCTAAAATATCAGATCTGTAGACAGCTTTTGGTGGTTTTTTCTCTATTTTTGAAATTACCAAGTCATTAATGCCCGCAAAGTAACTTAAGGTTTCGTATAATCCCTCAACTTCCGCTTTTGTATGAAATAAAGTTGAATACTCATCGTACCTCGGTTTTAATTTTTTAATTTTATTCTTTTTTGACTTAATTTGTTTTACGAATTTAGCAGTCTGCTCTTTTTTTTTATTCATATCTTCTATCTGCTTTTTCTTTTTTTCAACTATCGGATCTAAAATTGCATAATAAATAATTAAAAATATAATTATCGCCCCAACTGAGATACCAACTTTAATTAAAGTTTTTCTATCAGCTAGTTGAAGAACTTTTTCCTTTAAGTCCTGTAAGTTAATATTTTTGAGATCTATATTTTTTAAGTCCATATTAAAACCTATGTTTTGCTCTTACCTTTTGGATCAATTAATACAAAAACTCTAAATCCTTTCATTGTAATTCCACTCTTTGATCTTTTTGGAAGTTTCATCGATGATAGTGATGCTTGCTTAATATATTTTTGACCACTTAAATTTTTTATAAATTTTAATATATCTTGATCACTTGCTGCTACACCTTGAATTGTAACCTTTGTTTTTCCATTATAATCAACTTTGTCAAATCTTACTCTTTTTGGAACACTTGCTGCAATTTGTGCCAATATTCTATAACTCAAATCTTTATTTGATTTAAGACTATTACTTAATTTTAAAGTTGTTTCAATTAAGCTTAATTCTTTGCCTATTGCTTTATTTTCCTTTTTTTTCAAAGCATGTGTTTTCTTTACCTTTTCATAGTTAGCAAGTTTCTTATTATAAGAATGAATATTCCAAAAAGACAGTGCAAACATGATAAGATAAATTCCAACAACTCCACCAACAAATCCTTTAAAAGCAAAATTTGAGATTGCTTTCATTTTTTTCTGCTTGACCATGCCTTTTCTATTAGGAAGTAAATTTATGTTTTTAACCGCAGTTACAAACTTATAATAGCCAAAAACATCTAACTTCCTAAAAGCCAAACCAATTACAGTAGAAAGATATGATCGATTTTGTAAATTTACTGATTGATCAAGTTGTTGAGGTATTTTCAATCCATCAATTGGATCAAAAGTTTTAAAACCAACATTAACTAAATTAGTTCTAAAGATTGATAAATAATCTTCAATATTTTCTAAATCAGAAACAACTTTTATGTTTCTAATTCTTTTTTCATATTTTGTTTCAAAATCCTGTACAGCTTGTTTAACTTGTGTAACAAATCTTCTAACTAAGCCCTCTTTCTCTTCTTGAACTTGTGATGATTTTAATATTTGTCTATCTTGTCCTCTTAAAAAAATATCAGTAATAATTGGATTATTATCATATAAGATCATTAGATAATTTTCATCTAAACCAAATTCTAAAACAGCTGTTAAATTTGCATCCTCAGCTTTTTGAGAAATCTGATTAATTTGGTCTACTGCAGATTTTAATGCAAAACATTTTACGTCAATTATAACTGGATTAAGTCCGCTTGATTTTATAATAGAAGTATAACTATTGATGTCAGATAGTTTTGACGCAACAAATAAAATATCCATAGTATTTTCTTTTTGATTTCTATTTATTACTTGATGAAATATTGAATAATCATCTAAATTATCAGTTAATTGAACAAGATTTTCCCAAAGAGAATTGGTTTCAATTGCCTTTTGCAATTCCTCATCCTTCATAAGAGGTGCTGTCACTACTCTTATGATTGCACTTGTAACAGGTATCGCAATTGCAGCATTTGGAGTTTTGATTTTCGATTTTTGAAGGGCAATTGTCAATTCAGCTCCAAGTTTTTCAGAATTTTCCAAAACAACTGAATCTTCAGGCAGGTCTACTTTATGAATATAAAATTTTTCTAATACCCATTGATTTGCTTTGTTAGAAGCAACTTGTGCTAATCTAATTTCTTTATTTGTTATTTCTACTCCAAGTATTTCTTCACCTTGTGCAGAAGATTTTCCCAATTTTGATTTAAAAAAATTGTCTAACTTGTTTTTAAAATTATTTGCCCCACCACTAGATGCTTTTGGCATTTTGAGACCACTTGCAAAAGATGGTTTTTTTAATTTTATATTTTTAAATTTATCTAATAAACTAGAAATAGATTTTTTACTTTCTGTAGATTCTTTATTATCGCTCACATTAATTTGTGGCTTTTGATTATTTTCGTTTTCAACTGAGCTTACAACTGGTTTTGGTGTTTCTGCTACAGGAGGTGTAATTGGTGCTGGGGGAGCTTCTGCCACCGGAGCAGAAGTTGCACTCGAGCTAGTCGCTGAAGTCTGGCCTGATAAATCTTGAGTTTCTTCTGTTTTTGAAGGTTCTTTTTCTTTATTTGCATGAACATCATCAAACCATTTTTCTAAAATAGGAATTGCATCTTCTAAATTTTGTGTACCTGATGAAGAAATTTTTTGTTTTCCATCAATATAAAGCCTTCCAACCCAATTTTTTGATTTAAGCTCGCCCTTATATTTATCTTGTCTTACATATATATGTAATCTTCCATCTTTTTTATGAATTACCTCATGCTCTTTTTTCTCTTCCTGCTTTTTTTCTTCATTTTTGGGGGCTTCTGGAGTTTGAACTTCTTCATTTATTTCATTTGGAGTAGATTGGTCAACACTTATGTATGATTCACTTCCAGATTGTAATTCATCATTACTTTTTGGATTTTGATTTACATCTTCCGATTGATTCTTCTGATTATCATCAGAACCTTGATCGTCAACCTTATCTATTTTATCTTTTTCGTCTTCACTCATAAAAAATTAATTTATTCTCTAACACAATATTACGAATCTCTAACACAATTTAGATAAATGTCTAACACAAAATTAAAAGTTGTATGCTCATTTTAGGTCATATGCATAAAATATTAAGTAAAATCAACAATTATTAATTATTAAAATATTTTGGATAAGTTTATGAAAATAATTTTAAAATTTAATTTCTCTAACACAAAAAATAAAAACTCTAACACAATGATAAAATTTACGTTTGTGTTAGAGTTTATATGAAAAAAAAAAATTTTTAAAAGTCAATAAAATCAACAATTTTTGCGATTTCAACCTAAAGTAGGTATTTTGTGTTAGAGTACGAAGTTTTTGTGTTAGAGAATAAAAATATTTTTAAAAAAATAAAATTCTACCTTCCAATCATATAAAAAATTAATAAATTTTCGAAAAAAAGATAAAATTTAGGGTTGTATTTTGGAAAAAAGTTTAATTTTTTAAATTTTTATAAAATTTTCAACTAAATATAGAAAACTTATTAAAAATTTTTAATTTTTTTTAATTATACGTTCTTTACTGAAAGCATTAATAAAAAACCAATAATAAAAAAAAGTGAAACAGATAAGAAACCAATTCTTTGTGAATACAAGTAAGTTAAAGTTCCTACCATTAAAGGTCCCGCAAAAGCAGTAACTCTTCCAGAGAAACTAAACAAACCAAAACCTTTTCCTAAATCTGTTTTAGATAATAGTTTTGTCATCATTACACGGCTTGCGCTTTGAATAGAGCCTATAAAAAAAGAAATTACCATTACATTGTAAAAAAATTCACTTTTTGTTTGTGCAATCATTGATCCATAAACAACTGTGCATGTTAATACAACAATACAAAATAAAATAATTGTTTTAGAAGAAAATTTATCATTTAAGTATCCCCCGATTAAAACTCCAGCGAATGCAACAATGTTTCCTGCGATTGCAAGTTTTAATAAATCACTTGAATTAAAATTAAAAACTCCAGAAGCATAAACACCTCCACCTGCAATCAATACAATTAATGCATCAGAATAAATCATTCTTGCTAAAAGAAACTTTCCAACTGATGTAAATTTATTTTTCCAAATTATTTCAATAATTTTCTTTGCTACTGGTGTTGTGTCATTATTTTCTTCATAAGATATTTTTTTTTTAAAATAACTCATCATTGGTAAAGAAAAAATAAAAAACCAAAACGCAACAATCAATGGAATGAATCTTATGTGTTCAAAATTATTTTTATCTAAGCCGAAAGGAATTGTTTTAGGTAAAATAAAAAAATATAAAACTAATAAAAGTATTGGTATCGATCCAATGTAACCTAATGCAAATGCAAATCCAGATGTTTTTCCAATATTGTTTTCATCTGAACATTTTTTTAATAACGAATTGTAAAATATTGTTCCAACTTCATAACAGTAGTTTGAAATAAAAAAAATAATTAAAGTAAATAAAATATAATTTGGGTTTGGTTTTGAAAACCAAAACAAACAAGTTGTTAGAATACAAAGTAAAGTAAATATTTGTAAGAAATTTATTTTTCCTTTAGGTTTTTTGTCAGCTATCGCCCCAATGAACGGTCCTGTTAACGCAATCATAATTCCACAAAGTCCTGCAGTCCATTGCCAGTACGCTGCACCCAGTTGTGCGTTACCAACAATTTGATTTGCAAAGTAAGTTGAAGTTACAAATGTTATAATGATCATTGTATACGCAGAATTTGCTAAATCATACAGTCCATAAAAAAATTTACTCATTTTATTTATCAAACTCCAATAATGTTTTTAATGTACCGCTCTTTTCCCACTTTTTTATCAATGAACTTAAATCTAATGTGGTTTGACTTACAAAGTCTTTATAAATAGTTTTATAAGCTGGTCCAAGTTTAATCCCTCCATAAGTATTAAAAGTCAAAATTTCTTTTTTACTTAAAGAAATTACTTTTCTTCTTACTGTTTCTCTTGGAAGCTGTAATACTTCTGAAATACTTGCAAAAGTTAATTTGTTAGTACTTATATTTTTTTTTTGCGTTATTCTTGTCATTTGTTCTTGTAGCTCAGCAAATGTTCTATTTCCTGATTTATTTATTTCATAAAGGGAATGACTAACAACCACTTGGATTATTACGAAAGATTCATAGTCTACGTTTAATTTTTCACGTACTCTTGTATATAAAGAGAGAACGAACATCACCCAGTGATAGAAGCCCTTGGAAAATGGATGTTCCTGTTGCCTACTAGCTTTCTTTGCATCATCTAAAGAAATGACTTTGCTTTCACCTAATTTAGTTTTTTCATTACTCATTATAGTTTTTATTCTCCCTATAGTAGGTAGAGTACAACCTAAAATAGGTACAATCAATCTTTTTCCCCATTATGAGTTTAATAAGCTATCATTAATAAAATTATGAAGAAGTTATTATTTTTTGTTTTATTTTTTTTATCTATGAGCAATTTTGCTTGGGGAGGAGCTTGCGATGCCACATTAAGCTCTGACTCTACTAGCATGCTCAATTGTTCAAATGACGATGAGTTAACTGTTAACGAAGATGTTACTTTGTCAAGAACTGGTAATGTAGCAATCCATGGAGAGTCAAATGAAAATTTGAAAATAACAAATCACGGAACTATACAAAATAGTAAACATCATACAATTTTTCTTACATCGGGAGTTAGTCCTACTATTGATAATAAAAGTACTGGTACAATTGAATCAGAAGGAGGATGTTGTACTATAAATTATAAAAATGTCAGTGGTACATTCACTGTTACTAATGCTGGAAGTATAATTTCTAAAACCCACGGTACAATTGTTAATTGGGGAAGTAGTAGCGCAGAAACAAATATTATAAATTCAGGAACAATCAGAATGCGTGGAGTAAGTGTCAGTCAAAGTAATGTAAAAGCACTTTGTGCAATTTGTGCAGGAGGTTCATCTGGTACTGTAACCATTACAAACTCTGGAACAATTGAAACTATCGGAGATGATAGACCAGCAATTTATACCAACGATGCAACTACAGCTACTATAACTAATTCAGGAACTATTTCTGGCCACGGAACTTCAAAAGATATTTTAATTGAAGACGATGCATCAGGTACTGCTACAACTACAATCAACATCAATCGTGGAGCAACATGGAACAAAGGAATTGATTTAGGTAATACTAATTCGAAAATTGTATTAGGATCAGATAATAATAGAGATGTAACAGTAACAATTTATAATCATGATAATTTAACAATAGAAAATAAGACAGGAACAAACGGTTTCACTTTAACAACAGAGGATTTAGATAGTGGTGGTTCTAGTAATGATGGAACCCTAACAATTTTGGGAGAAAATCTTGAAGTTGAAAAAAATAATCAAAAATATCGAGCAGAAAATACTCTAACTAAGATGAGAGGTATATTTGGTGCAGCAAATTACTTAGGAGGACAGTGGCCAGATGAATGTACAACAGTTGATAGAAATGAAAATGATAACGAACTTAAAAGAAAATGTAATAATAGATTTGTTAAATTATTTCATAGCTATCAAAAAAGAGATGGTGTGTATGATGGTGCATCTAGTGGAATACTTGGCATGTTAAGTCCAATAAAATGGAGAGGATATCCAATTGTCAGTAATTTTTTTGTTGGCTACTCTAATCAAGAAGGTGATTTCGATAATGGTGAGTTTTTAGGTGGAGATAATTTTATTTTAGGACTAAAAAACACTTATGAACACAAAGGAATAAGAGCTTCTTTTACTCCAATGATAGGAGTAAATGACTTAAATGTTAAAGATTACGATACAGATAAGGTTGAAAAAAGAACCAATGACTTTCTTAGTGAGTTTGCTGCTATTAATGCGAAAATTAATAAAAAAATTGGAACAGGAGATGAAAATTATTTGAACATAAGTATTGAAAGTACTTATGGACTACAAAGATTTCCAGAATATTTATCGAAATTTACCGATGGGGATTTAAGCGTTGATGAAAGTATTGAGCAATTATTAAGTGGAGGATTTCAAGTTTCATACACAGAGGGACTGCCAGGTAATTTCATTTTAAAACCTTATTTTGGAGCTACTTTAAATAGTAGTTTAAACGATGAGATAAAAATTACTGCAAGGAATGAAAATAGTAATGTAACAAGTTCTCAAGAAACCTGGTCAGGCTATCACGCGGGTGTTTCATTAACTAAAAAAGCTAAAGGTATAAACTTTGATTTAAATTTAATGTATGGCAACGAAGATGGCTTAATCAACCAAATTGCAGCTTTTTCAGTGACTAAATCACTTGGTATTTCAAAAGAAGAGCAAAGGTCAAGTAATAAAGATGAAAATTTAAAACTTGCGAACATTAAGATTGATGAAAATCTATTGGAATTCGGAAAGCTTAAAGAAATAAATGAACAACTAAAAAATCAAAATGCAAAATTGAAAGCTGAAAATGAGGCTCTTAAATTATTGTATACAAAAACTATTGAGGAAAACAAAACTAGTAAAAATCTGATTGTTGAACTTTTAAAGGAAAACGAAAAAATAAAACTAGAAAAAGAGATTTTTAAAAATAAACTTTTAGAAAACGAAAATAAAGAATTAAAAAAGCAAATAGAAAATGTAGTTGATAATAGAGGGGTTAATAAATTTGCTTTATTATTATTCACTGTAATATTATTTTTACTTGCATATGGGATATCAGTTTTTATTGTTTCTATTTTTCAATATTCTTTTAAAAAATAAATTAGTTTTTATTAATTTATGAAACTTTGGTTAAAAAAATATTTAATTAGAATTCTAATTATAAATTTCTTCTCTTTGATTTATTTAATTCAAACTCCAGCTTTTGATCATGGTTTTTTTTCGGTTCAATCAATTTTTTATTCAGCTAATGTTTTCTTATTATATTTTTTTATTTTTCTTGAGGCAAAAACTTCTTTCTTTTCTATATATGGTTTGGACTTTAATTTTTATAAACTTCTTATAAATAATTTAAATAATTTAAACTTTGAATATGTAATATATATTGCACATGAAAATATAAATATTTTTTATTTTTTATTTTTTTCTTTAGGTTCTATTATTTTTATAGAGAAAATAAATTATAATTTTGTATTAAAAAAAAATATCTTTAATACAAAAAAAATTATCGCCTCTTCTATTGTTGTTATTATTTTTATTTTAACTAATTTTAATCCAAGTCATACACATTTAACTCTTGTGGATAGATACAAACATCTAACCAATACGTGGACCTCGAATGATTTAATAGGCTATGGTGTAAAATACATTTCTCAATATGTTGATAATAGTTTTTTTAGAAATGATAATTGGTTTAATACAGTTAAATATTCTTATCTTTATTTTGATAGTAACCCTTCAGGAAAAAGACAGCTTTCACAGTTTGATACAAATTTAGAATTCAAAAGTTTTAAAAATTTTGGTGAAATTATAAATAAAAAAAAATACCATAACATTTATGTCATAATAAATGAATCTTATCCTAATTTTAGAAATAAAAAACTTAAGAATAATTTATTTGAAAAAATAAAATTAGGTAATGATGATTTAATAATTCAGAATTTTAAAAAAAAATGGAATAGGACTTTAACAACTCAAGGATCAGAAATGGAATTTTTCTGTAACAATGATGTGGATTTTGAAAAATATATTGTTAGTGAATTAAAAAATTTTATTGAAGACAATAATTGTTGGATAAATTCAATGAAAGATAAAAACTTAATATACATACATAGTTATGAAGAATATTTTTTTAATCGTATAAGATATAAAAGTTTTTTTGATAAAACTTTCTTCAAAAAGGAATTAAAAAAATTAAATTTTGAAATTTGTAATCAAAAGTATAGTGGAATATGTGATCATACAATCTTAAATAATATGGATAAGATTGTTGAAGATAAAAAAAATAACTTTATTATTTTTTTAACTGTAAATAATCACGTTCCTGTAGAACCTGTTTATGATACTCCATATATAAATTGTAACGAAAATTTTCCACTTAATTTAAGTGAACAGTTTTGTAAAATTTATAATAATCAAATGTTATTTAATGAGAGCATTTCTAATTTCTTAAATCGTATGAATAAAAATGATTTATTAGTTTTATTTTCTGATACTCCACCTATGTTTGCAACTAAAAGAAGAATTCATTTTGAAGATTTAATTGATGTTTACTTTTTTTCCAAAAAATAATTTTTAAACACCAATCAATTTTTACTTTCCATCAATAACTACTATTGTTAAATCATCTTTTTGAATTTTACCGGACTTAACAATATCTTCGATGATAACTTTTAACCTGTTATTGTTTGGCGTGGATTGATATTTTTTTATATAATTCTGAAAACCTTCAGAGCCTAACATTTCACCATTTGGATCTTTAATCTCTGTAATTCCATCTGTAAAAATATACATTGAGCTATCTGAAAAGGGTATTACGTTCTCTTTATAAGTAATCTTTGGCATAATGCCTAAAGGTGGCCCTGCTTCTTTATGATCAGAAAATTTTCTATCCTTTGAGTAAATAAGAGGAGGTTCGTGACCGGCATTTGAAATAAGTAATTCTTTTTTATTGCTGTCGTATATTCCAACCAGCATAGTTACAAACATGCCCCTTGCTGCAGTTTCACAAATTTCTTTATTTAATAAATTTAATAAATCTGAAGCTGAAAACATTGTTTTACTTAAACATCTATAGAGACTTGAGGCCTTTGACATTAAAAGTGATGACTTTATTCCTTTCCCAGATACATCTGCAACACCAAATCCATACTTGCCGTTTCCTAAATCAGAAAAATTATAAAAATCTCCAGATACTACCTTCGCAGGAATATTTATTCCAGCTATAGGAAAGGGATCTTCTTTATTTTTTGATAATAAAGTTTTTTGAATCTCTCCTACAATTTCTATTTCTTTTTGCATTCTATTTTTATCTATAAGTTCTTTAGCCATTCGTGCATTTCTGATAGCGAGTGCTGCTGGTGTTGCAAGAGTTTCCAAAAGTTTTCTATCGCTTTCTTCAAAAAGTTTATTTGTTGTTTTTTTATTTAGACAGTGAATTACGCCAATGCATTCATTGGCAGCAATTAGTGGAGCACATAATACAGAATATGTTGTAAAATTAGTTTTGTTGTCCAAGTCAAAATAAAATTCAGCAATTTCTCTTACATCTTTTCTTACATCTCCAACCCTAATACATTTTTTTTGCAAAACAGCTTTTCCCATCACTCCTTGTGTTAAAGGAATTTCATAATCTTCAAGGTAAGCTTGGTGTTTAGATTGAATGCACTGAAAAACTTGTTTTTTTTCTTCGATTAAAAATATGTTTGCAGCTTGAGCATTTATTCTTTTTATTATTACCTCTAAAGAATTTTGTAAAGTTTCGTTAAGATCAAGAGAGGTTGCAAACTCCTGATTCATTTGAGTGATTATCTGTAAATCCTTAATACGCGAATCTTCTTTAATTGGCTCAGGTTTTTTCGATTTAAAAAACATATTTTATATTTTGCATTTTACATCTTTTTTGATAATTTTAACAATAATGGAAATTATAATATACGCGCCTAATTTTTATTTACACATTCAAGATGCGGTAGTATTTATACAATACTGTATAGATGGAGTTCTTGAAATTGCATCTCATATAAAAATATAATTTGTGCTTTACACACTAGCTTTTGTATTGGGCAGTATTTGGGGAAGTTTTTGTAATGTTTGTATTTATCGTCTTCCTCTAGAAAAAAATATCATAAAGGGTAGATCTTTTTGCACTTCATGTGAAAAGAAAATTAATTGGTATGATAATATCCCTCTTTTATCTTTTATACTCTTAAAAGGAAAATGCAGATGTGGTAAATCTAAAATAAGTTTACAATACTTTATAGTAGAATTGCTTTCTGCAATAAGTTTTGTTTTAATTTATTATTTCTATGGAGTTTCAATCACAACTTTATTATTAATAATATTAACTATTTTTTTTATAATAATTTTTTTTATTGATTTAAAACATTATATTATTCCAAATGAACTAACATTTCCTTTAATGTTTATTGGTTTTGTAAAATCTTTTGATCCTAATTTAAATCAATCTTTATTTCCAAACTATATTAATTCTTTAATAGGAGGATTGTTTGGTTATTCAATAATTTGGTTAATTATTTTTTTCTACAAAAATTTAAGAAAGAAAGAAGGCATGGGACTTGGTGATGCAAAATTAATTGCTGTTGTCGGCTTTTGGTTTGGATGGTTTAGCATACCTTTTACAATTTTTATTTCATCATTGGTTGCGCTCATTTTTTCTGTTCCATCTCTATTAAAAAAAACTAGAGATATGTCTACGCAAATTCCTTTTGGACCTTTTATTATAATAGGCTGTCTTATCTACGTTTATTTTGCAAATTATATTAAAAACTTCTTTTTATACTAGATAAAATTTTTTTAAAACAAATTAGATTTTTTTTGATATAAAAAAAATTCAATTTAAAAAATTTTTATTTAATTTAAAATATGAAAAGAGCTATTCTTAATGTAATTTTTATTTTCTTTTTTTTGACAGGAAATTTATTTTCATCCCAAATTACATATGAAGAAATTTTAGATAATCCATCAGACCTTCAGTTAAATTTAAATTATGCAAAGCAGCAACAAAATTCGGGCAACATTAAATTGACAATAGCAACTTTAGAAAGATTAAGTATGCTTTATCCTGAGAATCTGGATATTAAATTATATTTATTATCCATTTTGATTGAAATGGACTCATCTGTAAAAGTTGATCTCATGGTAAGAACTTTGATGAATGATCCTAATACCACAGATGAAACTAAAAAAGTAATCGCAGGATTATTATCAAATACAAAAAAAGAAAAAAAAGAAAAACAAAAAAGCAAATGGTTTGCTTATCTAGATTTAAAATATTCACATACTGAAGAAGATAATATTAGTGGAGTAACAAAATCAAAAAAAAATTTACAAGAAAACAATTTATTACCATACCCACAAATTGATAATAGATTAGTTGTAGAATATGACAAAACTTATACGAAAGCAGCTGCCTTAACACTAGGAAAAAACATTAATGATACTTCATCAATGTTTTTAAATTTTGGTTTAGATTCAAATACAATTAATAAAAAAATTAAAGGTGACAGCGATGTTGTATCTTCCTCAGTAAGTTATTTTAAAATATTGGGAAACCACTACCTGTCACCATATTTTTATTGGAATCGACCTAATTATAGAAAACAAGAGGATTCCAATTCAAAAGGTGTAGGAATAAACAATACTTTAATTATCAATGAAAAAAGTAATATTAATTACAGTCTAGGTTTTGCGAACACCTCTTATGATAATAACCTAACCTTTAGCACAGCAAATGAGAGTAATAGCGATGTATATTCAAGTTTTCTTAGATACAATTATAATGTTACAAATAAAATTCAATTAGGTGCAAAAATTATTTTAAATAGAACTGAGACTTTAAAAGAATTTGATAGCTTTGATACAAATGGTTTTAGTATTTTATATTCGCAAATATTACCATTTGGAACTTTGAAATTTAAAAATACATATCTTCAAAATAATTATGATGATAAAGAGACGTTTATAAGTACATCCATAACAAGAAATGATGAAAGTTTAGTTACATCAATATCATTAGAGGGACAAATAAACCAAATCCTTCCAGTTTTGAAAACGCTAAATAAAGACAATAGTATTTTTTATTCTTTTAATTTAAAGCAGTCTGATGTAAGTTCAAATATAGCTAATCATGATATTTTAAGAAATTTTATTACTTTTGGACTAACTAAAAGGATTAATTTAAATGTACAGTAAAAAAATAATTATTATATTAATTCTAATATTGTTGCCAAACTTTGCAAATGCAAATACATCAAATTTTATTGGTGTTGTAGGCGCAGCCATTGGGGAGATTAAAAATCAAAATAATGAAAACTTGGTTGATGGATCAAAAATATTTTTTGGAGATACAATTATCTCAAAAGAAAAGTCAAATGCGCAAATACTATTTCTTGACCAGACAGTTTTAACACTTGGTGAGGATACAGAGTTAACTATAGATGAATTTATATATGATCCTAAAAGTCACGAAGGATCTTTCATTTCCAATGTTAAGTCTGGCACTGTTAAATTTATAACTGGACAAATAAGTAAACAAAATCCTGACAATTTAGAAGTAAAAGTTCCATCAGGAGTATTAGGTGCTCGTGGTACAGAATTTATTGTTCTATCGGAAAATGAAAATAAAAGTACAGTTGTATTATTGGGGCCAGGACCAGAAAATACTTTGGGAATGATACCTGGAAATCTAATACTTTCCGATGGGATAAACTCTATAAATATTACTAATCCTGGATATGAAGCAATGGTAACAAATTAAATGAAAAAAATACTATTTATATTCAAAACAATTTTTATAATTGAGTTAATGATTTCTTTTGGATTTGCCGAAATTTCAACTCCTACACCTACAACTGCTCTTAATAAAATTGCGAGTTCTATGAGCCATTCAGCACAAAATGATCAACAAAATATTTTGGAAATAACTAATGCCACATCAAATTTACTAAATAGCTCTGAACTTACTGCAGGAATACAAGAGTCAGCTGAAAAATATGGATTAACAATTGACTCAGAAGCAGCAGCTATTTTGGCAGGTATCGATACGTCTAGCAGTGAATCCATAGCTAAGGCACTTGCATCAATGGATGCTAATATAGGCTGGCTGGATGATGATTACGTTCAAACAATTGATCAGGATACAATTATTTATGATTCAGAATTTCAAACTTTAACTAAAGTAACTGGGGGAGATTTAGAATATGCTTCTAGTAATGACGTTTTTGATCCAAATGTAGCACAACAAGTAAGAGCTCAAGTTTATGTAAATTTTAAAAAGAGAACCATATTTGCTGAAGTAGATACAAAAGTAACTCGAACAGGTACTTCAGATGAAATTGAAATAGGTTGGAATACAGGAACTGCTTCATTTAGTTCATTACCTGTCGTGGCTACAGCAGATCAACGCCTTAGAAAGGATGGATTTTCTCACGATGTTCCTTTTGGAACCAACATTGATGCTTCAAGTACATTTAGTACTATGAAAAAAAGTACAACACAGCTTCAGGATGCTTGTGCTGTTTCAACTTGTGGGGATGGAGATTATTGGACTGTTAAACAAAATTTTATTGAGGAATTTAATAACGATACATCGGATACTAGTTCAGTGGGGTCAGTATACTTTTATGGTAAATTTACAACTGCATCAGAAGGATCTGCAGGGTCTGGAACTTTAGTTTTAGAAGGTGGTCATACAGCAGACGGTGCTAACGAACAAACATTTGTAGAGTCTATTGAGAGATATGAAGCAACTGCTACCTTGATTGGAAAAGCTGCGGAATAGTAATCTATTACAGTATATTAAATATGCTTTTATTTTTTTGTATATCTGTATCAGCATTTAACTTTTTTATAATTGTCTATGCTTATTCACTAAATTTTTTTCCAAAAAAATGGAGAAAGAAAGTTAATCAAGATACTTTGGTTGGATTAGCACTGATATTTGTAACTATGACTACAATGTTTGCGTGGATTATTTATTTTTATTTTAAAATATTTAGTTAGAAACCGCTTTCTCTCCAACTACCTCTGTTTGCTTCAACCTCTCCTGCTGCGGCTAAAACTGAATAAAGTGTCTCAGCATCTTCTTTAGGTCCCGCAACGTTGGCAAATAATTTATCTCCAAATATTACGAGCTCTGATAAAATACCTTCTCTTACAAATTGACAATTTTTTCCGTTTGCAGCACCACCTCTAGTTAAAAGGTGTGAATTATTTGCTCCACATTCATCATCTACAACACAGATGATAGCATTACCAATATTGCACGGGTTAGCTCCTTGAGGTGGTTCGTAGATTGGAAAATAAACTTGGCCTTTAAATAAAGTTGGTGAAGCTGATAATTTTCTAAATGTATTTGTGCTACCTTCGTTAGGTCCCTTATCATCCGGTGTATCTAAATGTACTACCCATGCTTGCTGTCCTGTTGTCGGTCCATCATCGCAACTGATGTTACCAGTTGTGTTTTTACAGATGACAGCATCGTCAACACTTGGAGCATTATCGGCACCTGTATGTGCATCAAATAAAAACGTATCTTCAGTTTCTCTTGGTATGTGTACACTGTTTAAATGTTTAAAATAAGGATAATGTGGATCCTTAATACCATACAAAATATTATCCATTTTTTTCGAGCCACCACCTATATCATTAAAGTTTCCAGTACCGCCAAATAACCAAAATTCTCTCGTTGTTTGTCCAATCCCTGCATCCATTGAAAAATAACTGTACCTTTTATTTTCTGTATCAGCATTTAATCTAAATAAAGTAGTTTGATCAAAAAGATCTGCATCATTTTTAGTAGAGCTTGTTAAATTTATTTTTGTTATCTTTCCTTCAAGGTCATTGAAGTAAACCATTGCGCCTCTCCAAGGAATGTTAAATGCTGTGTCTGGTGTTATAACTACGGCTGAAGAAGGTAAAGAGTTACCAATATCACTTCCATTTGGAGTGGTCGCCCCAGCAATAGAGGTTGCTGGTTTTGTAACCACGGTTGTAGTTGTTTCTACTTTTTCTCCGTCGTCATTTGTAGTTGAAGTTGTTACTTCTTCTGTTACAGCTGCATTAGTTTCAACTGTATCAATGATTGTTATTGGACCTCCATTAGATGTACTTCCAAAAATAGTACCAGGTTCAATACCACTTTCATCATCTCTATCTAAATTTACTATAAATACTGCTGATCCAGCACATAAATTTGTAGCACCCATACCTGCTCCCATTACTGCAACATATTTATCATTTTTCGAGTCGCTTCTGTTACCAATTTCTTCTGAAGGAATTCTAAATATTCTCGGAGCTGACCAAGTTTCCCCTAACTGACTATAATCATATTGCTCTGGAATATCGGCAGCTGCGGTACATGATGTTGCAACAGTAAATTGGTTTGTAGCTGCGGTCTCAAGTGGACTACCACCTGCATTATAAGTCTTCTCAGTTGGAAATTCTATTACTAAGTTGTCATTTACATATGATGCGCTTGTAAAATCTATTGTCACTAAAGTTCCAGCAACTCTTTCGGTAACTTTTAATGATGACTTGGGCACAGTTCCATCAGCATTTGCTTTAGGTTTTAAATCAGGAAATCTAAACTTTGTACCTTGAAAGCATGAGGCTGTTCCTAGTGCATCAGAATGAAATAAATTTGTTGTAGTTGCAACTTCATTGGTTTGACAAACTGCTATAGCATCTTGATTAGCACAATCTTGTATAAGATCAGGATCGTCTGAACTATCACAGTAAGATGCATGATCTGGATCAAGCGAGTCATCACCTCCATCTGCCGTAAAGGCTGTATCTAAATTTTCACCCGCTCTTTTTGCTTCTAAAGAATCTTGAATACTGACCGAACCAGATGAATAAGGGTATGTAGTAATTTGACCTTCATGATCAGCCATATAAACAGTACTATTAATCGCATCATTAAAGACACTAAACATATGTATAGGTCCTAAATTATCTTTTAAAATAGGATTGGTTACATCTAAAACAGAAAACCCTGCTCCACCTCTTCCATATGGAACAAATAAAATAGTATGCCAACTTTTTTGATCCTCTAGTTCTCCCTCTTCATTAATTCCTTTAATAAAAACATCATGAACTACTGGAGAGCCATCCACACCAAAAATTGCATTCGTTCCACCTTTAGAACCATCAATTTTTCCGCTAAGATCTGGATTAATTATTGAAGGAAGTAATCCAGCAATGAACGGCGGAATAAAACCCCACTCCTCTGCACCGGTTTCAGCATTAATAGCATGGAGTATTCCACTATTAGCACCTGCATAAATTACGTTTCTTCTTGTGGCATGTTGTTGTTGAAAACCTTGATAGTTATTAGTTGCTCTAAAATAAGCTTCTTCGTTTGCACCAGTAAACTGTGTGCTTGCATCAGGTGGACCCACTTCTATTAATTGTGAATGATAAATATCTCCAAGAACATGGTCTCTTACTTCTGTAACATTACAATCCCCGTTATAATCAAAATAATCAGTTCCTTTCATGAAATTTATTAAACCTAGAAGATCATCAGAAGTTCCATCATCACCTACATATCCTCTTGTTGCACAGTATGATGTTGCATTGTGGTAGTCAGTAATATTGTAACCAAATAATTCAAATAATTCAGTTATATCATCTGAATTGTCAGTTTTAAAATTATCCCAATTACCAATGTAAGGTGATCCAGGTATTGCACTCCATAAATTTCTTGTATCAGCAGCGTCTGCTATTGAGGCTTGTTTCTTGATTTCAACCGATGCATCCCAATTTCCAGGAGCGTCTATATCGTGAATAACAGTTCCATCTGCATTTAAAGTTTTTCTTAATATTGTTCCTTGCCATTCTCCAAATTGTTCATAAGCAAATTGTGCTTGATATAAAGAACCCCCTTCTTGAACAGTTGCTGTAATTGATGGAGCAGTAAATGATAATCGTTCAGCAAGTATCTGCCTAATTTTTGCAGTTAATTGAGTTTTTAATGACTCCGGTGTATCAGCAACTATTGTTGGTTCACAATCAGGGCTATTGGCATCACCACCTGGACATGATCCTGCAACAGCCATAGCATCGAAAATATCCATACCACGAGTATTAATTCCACCTCCATAAGCAACAAATAAAGTTTTAATTGGATTTTCTTTGTCCCTTAATGCTTCAATTCTAGGAATAGCGGAAGTATTATTTCTCATCATTCCGTCACCAATTACAATTACATAATTTAATTGGCACTCTGAGTCTTCATCGTATGCTTCAAAATCGTTCAAAAAGTAATCATGAGCCATGATGGAATAAGCGTTGGCATCAGTGCCCCAAGCCAAACCTTGAGGAATAAGATTGTCTAGAATTCTTGTATAACCTTCTGCGCTTATTCCTACATTTAAACATGAGTCTCTATTACATTGTATTGATTGACCATTTGGATGAGAACCATTCCAACCACCATAATATGTACAACCATCACGAAAATGACACCATCTTCCACCTCTAGCTCCTGTTCTTGGACCTCCAGTTTCTCCTGCATTCCAGTGTCCATAACCAAAATGAGCTCCACTGGTTAATGTTGTGTCACTTATAATTGCACTCATTGCTTTTTTAACACCAACCCATCTAGATACATTTCCACCCCCCATTTGTAGTAACCAAGCGGTGTCTCTATTATCTGCAGTAAATAAATTTTCATTGAAAACATCTATGGTACCTCTTGTTGTTCCAACTAAAATTCTATCTGATGTTACATGAATACCAATTGGTTGATTAAATCTAACATTGTTAGCTGAAAGAGCTCCGGCAGCTTCAATATTTGCTCCATTATCTCGTCTTCCTCTGCCTGCTCTTGCTAATATTGTATACGTTGTATTTGTATCAAGCCGAACTTTTTGAATTACATGTCTTCTTGATGAAGTTATATATAAAATATTATCATCATCAGGAGAAACATCGATACCTATTACATCTGCTAATTGTGTATCTAAATTTCCACGATTTACTCTAGTATAAAGTCTAGTGACCGCATTGTTGGTAATTCGATAAGCTTCACCATTTCTTTCCATGGTATACCCATATATATGAACTCGACCTAAATATAACATTGAGGCATCACTGTTGACTGCAATTCTCCAAGTAAGCCTACCAAGACGTGCAAATGAATTATTAAGATTACCTGTAAAAGTCTGTACACCGCTACTCGTGCCTGTATTTAAATTGAATGATACAAATGCTGAAGAATTGCCCACTCTACCAGTAACGAACAAAAAGTGTTCGTCTCCTATTTGTTGATAATCCAATCCTTGGATTGTCAGTCCAAGTTCCAAGTACATCTTGCAATCCTTTCCATCCTCAGAATATCCAACAATTGCTTGATCGTCTCTTAATTGACGATCATTAGATCTGAAAAAAAATATATCTGTATTTGCAATTACTCCATTATCGGTAGTTAATTCTTCTGCAAATCTTATATCAGCAGTGTGCCGTGCAACTGTATTTTTAGTTATGGCTCCACCATAACCCATTCCTGTAGATGATAGTTCGCATGAATCGGATGCATTACCAGTGTATCTTCCAACATTATCGTTAAATTCCCTGTCTCTACTTCCGTCGGCTTTAAATTTTACTACTCCATTATTTCTAAACTGTGATGCAAGTATATCTCCATTTGAATCGAAAATTGCATTTGGAACATACTGAATAGCATCTCTATTGCTCATTCTTCGTCTCATACTTGCAGAACTATCAATTAAAATTAAAATATTTGCAGGAACATCACCCTCTCCTGAACCAGGAGGAACTGGTTTTGCATTTACTTTTGCTACATGAGCAATTTCTAATATTATAAATATAAATAAAAAATATTTTGCAAAAATTTTCATAACTTAATTGACTGCTAAAATAACTTCCTCTCCTACTGTAAAATCTATCAATTCCTCAGTTGAAATATCAAGGGTTTCGATCGTTCCATTAAAATCTTTATTTTTCGCATAAAGTATTTTGTCTTGACCAACACTAATATCTTTATAGCCAAACCAATTTTTATTTTTAACATCTTGACTTAAATTACCATAAGTATTTTTAGCAAATTCATATATTTCGTTTTCTTTTACACCAACATCCATTGTTTCTACCCGAATGCCAACAACTTTTGATTTGTAAACAAAAACGTTTATGTAAGTATTTTCTAAATTACTTTTGGGACAATAATCGGCTGTGTAACCTACGTACTGAACGGTAGCCCACTCATCAAAGTCTTCCTCTGAATATCCATCAATAATGAAAAAAGTATTTTGTGCTTTTGAAACAGAAGTGCCTGTTAATTTGAGTGCATCACATGCAAAAGAGTTGCTAGTGAATAAAATTAAAACAAATATCATGAGATAATTTTTATTCATAAATGTATTATAAAAATTTGGAGAAATTTTTAAAGTGAACTTTTTAAGAAATGTATCTATTTTGGGCATATTAATTTGACAATACAACTACAGTTTCCAATGCAACCAATATATCTGGATCTTCTCCATCGATTGCTGCCCAACCTTCTGCTGAAAAACCTTCACCAATTGTATCAGAGTTTTTTGACTCACTTTTTGGCATCATGTAACCACAACCATAAATCTTATAGGCTGTTCCTGATGTCTGTGTGTTTGTGGTTGTTTTTTTTATACTCGATCCAGCACCTCTAAAATTGGCCGATCCAATGTTTACAATAAAGTACTCATACCTAAATCTATCCATATGGGCTTTCTCTTTATTAATCGTTTCACTATCTGCTAACGTATCAAGCTGGACGTCAGCAAATACTGCTTGAATTAATGATCCAAAGTTTTTATTTATTTGGTGATGTGCAACTAAAAATCCAGCTCTATTTATATTTCTAAAACTTTCATAACACGGCGTAATTTGAGGTCCTGAAAGGTTTGAGGGAAGATCTCTTTTATCAACATATCTTGACAAGCCTTGTTGTTGATTTGCAAGCATTTGGTCAGTCATTAAATCCCAATCTGCGCTTTCATCATCATCTAATCCTACAGGTTTTTCTGTAATTACAGTTTCTACAACAACCCAAGGTCCCATCATCTGATTTATAATAAATTTTTCTCCCTCAAGTAAAGCTGTTTCGGCTACATAAAACGTTTGTTGGTATTCATCACTTGAATTATTACTTTGGTGATCTGTTGATGATATAACTATAAGTGATCCTCCCATTAACGACATAACAAGTAAAAGTAATAGAGAGAGAACTAACGCAAATCCTTTTTCATTTTTACGTTTCATAATTATATTCCACCTCCAATATTCCTGGTGTGAATGGTAACTACAACAGAGTCTCTTAATTTAGTATCTTCGAAATTATGTCCTCTATCTCCTAGACCTTTTACATAACGTGGTTTATCTGCTGTTGCCTTAAATCTATAAAAATTACCTTTAGATCTAAAAGTTATTCTTAAATCAACAGCTCTTATTTTATAAAGATTGTCCCTTGCAACTGCATCTTCTCCGGGACTTGGAAGTGGAGTGAGCACTCTCCCTTCGGCATCAAGTGGAATAAACTCCATATCAACTATGTGATCACGAATTTTTTGTCCTATATAGCATTCTGGACAATCGTCTACCCAAATTCCAGATTCCGTTCCCATTGGTTGTAGCCAACTTCGAACTGATTTATATGCAGCGTATCTTGATCCAGCATTATCAGTAAGTGGTGCCGCATAATATGTAATCTTATATCTTTTATAAGGCTGAGTTTCATCGTTTTGATTAAAGTCATCGTAAACTATGTGTATCCTATCACAACATTTGCTTCCTGTATCAGGATGATTTTGTTCAGATATTCTTGAGTAAGTACCTCCTAAAGAACCTAAAGCATTTTCACCTTTCTCAATAATAAGAGGATCATGACTTTCTAAAATTGATGTGTTGCCACCTACAAATTCCAAATAACTTCTGTTAGGAAAATTAAGAGTGTTTGTGCCTAAAATATATTTAAAGCCTGCCATTCTTATGTCTCTCATCATCATTTCTATGATATCTCTTCCTGATCGACTAATTTTAGCTCTCTCTGTCACTTGACCGTAACTATTATTCACAACTGTATATGTTGTGTAAATTGCACCCATCATTATTGAGGAAATAACAACTCCTATGAGCATCTCTATAAGAGTTAAACCTGCGATATTTTTTAATTTATTTTTTTTCATTTTCTTGTGTTGTAATCTGCTTGAAAATATAAAAATTTTCTTTTCCTGCCGTCATTCATATTTACTTGAATTCTTCCTACGTACATTCCGTTGTCATTGATTGCAGCATCTGAGTAGGTTGGACAACTATCGTTCCATCTGCAAATTTTATACACCTTCATTTTTTTTATATCTTTCTCCCCTCTACACTTTAAATAGCGACTTTCTCCGAATACTTGCTTCCATTTTTCTTCCTTATTTGATGGACCATCTTTGAACTGATTTCCATATATACTTGTTGGGGGACTAAAATCTTTACCTTGATTTCCTAAATTTCCTGCATCAGGATCTGTATCACCACCGACAGCAGCAGTTATTGTTCCAGATGATCCACATGCTCCTGAAAAAAATTCTGCCTGAGCTAAATGATCTGAAAATTTTCTTGCACTTTCCTTGATTTCTTCATTAACAGTTACTGTTCCATCAATGCTTATAGCTACTTTATCTACCATTGAATCTATACCGTAGATACTATCTCTATGTCCAATAACATCTTCAGCCATCATGCTTACCAAATAATTTGCTTTAGTTCTCTCACCAGAATTATCAATTGATTGTACGGAATAATTAACCATTTGAAGTATAGCTATAAAACCAATTCCAACAATTGCTGTTGAAACTAGACCTTCTAAAATTGTTAAACCTAAAATATTTTTCAATTTAGTCATATTAATTTTGCAAAATCCATTCTAGCTGAGTACTGCTCCATTTATCCATAGTTATTTCTCCAAATCTAGTCCAGTCTATAGAATACATTGTAGAATCATCTTTGTCATTTGGTTCTCCACTAACACTGAGTAAACATCTAGAATTTGTTGCTGTTCTCTTACAAACGAATAAGCTTTCATCTACAACTGCGCTATCTCCTGTTCCGCTAAGCAAATCACCAGCACCACTAAACCACCTGGCATTTTTTGAAAAACATACCCCTGCATTAGTGGACAAATTTGTAGTAATGCTATCAAATGTTACAGTCTGAACTTCGATTACTGTATCTACAGAGCCGTCTACGTCCCAGTAATCATCATTGTCGATATTACATCTCGAAGCTGAAGATGTATTCCATTCACTATCACCATTATTTATCTTTGTAGTCAATGTGTCTGTTTTCATACCTTTGGTTGTAAAAACTACATTATCATCATTTACTTCAATTAACACCTGTACAAAAGCAAATTGACCTCTCTGAACTTGTGCATTAATAGCCTCGAATAACTTTTTTGCTCTTAGAACATCAGTCCTTACATCTCTACTCTGTTTCCAATTTGAAAAACTCGGATATGCTGCAGCAGATATTACTCCTATAATTGCAAGAACAACAATTAGCTCGAGTAAATTAAAACCTTTAATGTTCTTTTCCGGCACCAGCATCAATTTTCCCAGCTTTGACAAGTTCCTCTAAGGATTTCGTCATTGTTATCATTCCTTCTTTTACAGCAGTTTGCATGATGCTTGGGATCTGATGAATTTTAGATTCTCGGATTAAGTTTTGAATAGGAGCAGTACACTTCATCACTTCAAAAGCACCACAACGACCTTGCCCGTCTTTTGTTTTTAGTAATCTTTGAGTTACAACCATTTTTAAAGATGTTGAGATTTGTGCACGTATCTGAGCTTGTTGCTCTGGTGGAAATACGTCAATAATTCTATTAATTGTACTTGGGGCACCACTGGTATGCAATGTTCCAAAAACTAAGTGACCTGTTTCTGCAGCTGTAAGTGCAAGTGAAACTGTTTCTAAATCTCTCATCTCACCAACTAGAATTACATCTGGATCTTCTCGAAGCGCAGCTTTTAAAGCACTTGCAAAACTTTGAGTTTGTTTTCCAACTTCTCTATGAGAGACAATACTTTTAATATCTTTGTGGATAAATTCTACAGGATCCTCAACAGTTATTATATTTGATGTTCTAGTTTTATTTATTTCATTCACAATTGCAGCAAGTGTTGTTGATTTACCTGAACCCGTAGGTCCAGTTACTAAAACTAAACCTTTATGCATATCAATAATATCATATAGCACTGGTGGTAAATCAAACTGGTCCATAGTTGGTATTACACTTTCTACCCTTCTAAGAACAGCAGCAGGACCATGAATTGTTTTATAAAAATTTGCACGAAATCTTAGACCCGCAAGAGTTACTGATGAATCTAATTCGTGTGTATCTTGAAATCTTTTCATCTCTACTTCATTGCAATTTGTAGAAATTAAATCTTGAAGATCTTGCTTTTTAACAAGGACCTCTTGTACTTTATGAATTTCGCCGGTTTGTCTGTAGGCAAGAGGCCATCCGCTCCTGATGTGAAAGTCAGATATCTTTTTATTGTTTTTTGCTAATTCTTCTAATTTTTCAAACATATGAAATTTTTATATAATAATCATTAATTAACAATGAATAAACTTAAGAATAAACCCAAAATAGTTAATAAATTAAAGATGTTTTTTTTAAATTTACGTTTTTGAGTTGAAAAATTTAAGAAATCTGCTGTTTTCCGTATATTTTAGAGCTCATCACAATACTAAGTCCAATCATTGTAGCAAGCATTGATGATCCACCGTAAGACATAATAGGTAATGGAGAGCCCACTATAGGAAGTAACCCTAAAACCATGCTCATATTTACAGTAATATAAATAAAAATTGCTGCAGCAAAACTAAAACAGTAAAGTTTTGCAAAATAACTTCTAGTAAAAGATCCTATTCTTAAAATTCTAAAAATCATTATTGCGTATAGTATTAAAAGAAATATGGATCCAGTAAAACCATGCTCTTCGGAAAATAGGGTAAAAATAAAATCTGTATGTTTTTCAGGTAAAAAATCTAAATAACTTTGTGTTCCTTTTAAAAAACCTTTTCCAGTTAAACCACCTGAGCCAATTGCAATTTTCGATTGGATTATTTGATAACCTGCACCCAAAGGATCTTTATCAGGATTAAAAAAAGTTAATATTCTTAATTTTTGATAAGGTTCTAAAAATGAAATTACAAAGGGTAGTGATATTACAAAGAATAATGAGGAGTATATAAAATACTTTATATTTAAACCTGCTAGCCATAAAACCACTAATCCACTTAAAGCAATTAAAATCGAAGTACCTAAATCTGGTTGACTCACAACGAGCACTATTGGAATTATTAAAATTGTTATAGGTAGTAAAAGATTTTTAAAACTATTTACATCACTAACGTTTGTTCTGTGATAATATCTTGCAAAACAAACGATAATTGCAATTTTCATTAATTCTGATGGCTGTAAATTAATAAAATATAAACTTATCCAACGTTGAGAGCCTGATGCGGTTATTCCATAAAAAGATGCCCAAATTAAAAAAGCTAAAACTATAAAGTAAAATAAATAACCTGTTGCATGCCAAAATTTAATATTAAAGAATGATAAGACCAACATCATAAAAAAGAAAACTAAAAATCTAATAGTATGACTTTTGCTATGGTATAGTATTTCACCTCCATCGGTTGAATACATTGAAAAACAACTAATTATCCCGATTGTCAAAACACATCCTAATAATATGAAATCAAAAGATCTTATTTTTTGAAAAAAAGTTAACTGATTGGAAATTGATCTTCTTTGGAACATTTAAGATATTATTGAATTATTTTTAATTATTTTTTCTCTTTCTTCATGGCGATCGATTATCAACTTAAATAATTTTTTCGCCATAGGTGCTGCTGTAGTACTGCCCGATCCACCATGTTCAACAATAATGCTAAGTGCATAACGTGGGTTTTTATAAGGACCAAAAGCAACATACAATGCATGATCTCTATCTTCATAAGGCATATCTTTTGCCTTAAGTTCTAGTTCTCTCTGTCTTTCTGTTATTTTTTTAACTTGAGCAGTTCCAGTTTTGCCAGCAAATTGATATTTTTTATCATCAAATCTTGATCCATAGGAAGTTCCCATTACCTCGTTTGTTGAACCCCACATTGCTTCCAATACAAATTTTACATTTTCTGGATTTCTATAAAGAACCTCGTGTTCATTTTCTTGATTATTTAAAAAATTTTGAGCTTTTATTATTGGAGAAATAGTTGTGTTCTCGTCCTCTATTTTTTTATCAGCCATTAATTTCATTTTATTTTTAATGACCTCAGCAGTATCTTGATTTTCTTGAACTCTAATTCTTGGATATATTTTGTAACCTCCATTTGCAAGCTGTGCAGTCATCAAACATAATTGTAAGGGTGTTGTCTGAATATATCCTTGTCCTATACCTGTAATTAATGTTTCACCTAAAACCCATCCTAAACCAAGATTATCCTTTTTCCATTTAGTGCTAGGAACTAGTCCTTTTTTCTCATCAATAAATGTTTCCCCAAAAACTTTTTCACCGAGACCAAACTTTAGAGCTGTCTTGTTAAGCCTATCAACTCCTAACTTTCTAGCAATCTCGTAAAAGTAAGTATCACAAGATTGTTTAAGTGCGTTTCTAAGGTTCATATATCCATGACCCTTTTTTTTCCAGCAGTGATAAGCTTGACCATACATTTCCATTTTCCCTGTACATCGAACTGTTAATTTAGGAGAAATAATGTCATTTTCTAATGCAGATAAAGCTACTATAGGTTTTATGGTGGAGCCTGGTGAATACAATCCCGCAACCGTTTTATTTATTAAAGGCTTTAGAGGATTTCCTCTAATATCCTGCCAATCTTTTTGGCTTATTCCATATAAAAATAAATTTGGATTAAAAGACGGAGAAGAATGCATAGCTAATATATCGCCAGTGTAAATATCCATAACACTTATAGAGCCAGATTTGTCTGCAAGCAGTTCATTTGATAGCTTTTGAACCTCTGTATCAATTGTTAATCTGATATTTTTTCCCTTTTTGCCCTCTAAAAAATCTATTTGATTAATTCTTTTTCCATATGCATTAACCTCATACCTTTGTATTCCATTAGAGCCTATTAAATCATTTTCAAAAGCCTTTTCTAATCCAATTTTGCCAACTCTTAAACCTGGAACATGATTTTTTTTGATTATTTCATTATTTGCTAAATCACTTTCACTTGCTTGAGCAACATATCCTAAAACATGAGTAAAATTTTCATTATGTGGATAGCTTCTAGCTACTGATAAAACTGGTTTGGCACCAACTAGTTCATGAAGGTAGAAATTTACTTTAGAAAATTGATCCCAACTTAAATTTTCAGAAACTACCAACGTTTCCCAAGGCTTTTGAGATCTTTTTTTTTTAATAATTCTAGCAAACTGTTTATCACTTAATTCTAGGATATCTTTTAATCTAACCATTAAATATTTAAAATCCTCAACTTGTTCTGGAACTACGTGAAGTTGATATACTTTAAGATTTCCAGCAATAGTATTACCAAAAAAATCTTTAATTTCTCCACGCTCTGGTGGTAATTTCCATTCTCTTAAACGATTTTTATCTGACAAAGTTAAATATTTTTTATTTTCATTTATTTGTAATGAAAATAATCTTGCTACAATTCCTGTAAATACAACTACTTTCGCAGCGGAAAAAATAAACATTCTTCTGTTTATAGTATTTAATTTTTTGAAACTTGTATCACTTCCACTAATCATTTTTTTCGCTTCCTCTTATTAATCTTTGATAAATTTCAAAGAGATTTGCAAAAATAATATATAAAAAAAATGTGAAGACTATATTCACTGCTATATCCAAGTAGTAAATTTTAAATTTAAAAAATAAAATTAACATTATATAAGTCAATGAGTTGACAACTAAGATTGCAAATAAAAAAAATAGCCAGTCCTTTAATGTGCTGGGTCTTAATGTAATATTTCTCAAATAGGCTGCAAAGCCACACATAAAAAGATAAGCAAAACTGCTTATGCCTAATGGAAAACCAATAACTACATCATTTATGAGGCCTGCAAAAAATATTAATCCATAACCTAAATTTTCTGGTTTTTTTAAGCTCCAATAAAAAATTAAAATAAAAGGAAAGTTAAATGAAAAATATGCTAAATTTAAATAATTAAAGTCAAATTCATTTAAAACCGCCATATATAAAATTAAAATTGGCCCAAGTTCTAAAAGTTTATTTAAAATTTTTCCCTTTCCTAATTTAGACATCAATCTTCCTCTTTTTTAAATTCTATTACTTTCACAAACTTAAGTTGAGAAAAGTCTGAAAAATAATCAACTTTTATTTTATTTGTAATTTTTCCAATTGGTATTCCTGATTTAAATAAAGCGCCTGACCCAGAAGTAAAAACTGAACTTCCTTCTTTAAGAAAAATTTCTTCTTTTGAATATTGAATAATACCATTATTTTTTCCTGTTCCTGAAAGTATTGATTGATATCCTTCAGGTTCTATCGTTACAGGGATTTTGCTATTTAAGTCTGAAAGCAAAAGCACTCTTGATGTTGTAAAATTTACCTCAACCACTTTTCCGACTAGAAATTCTCCATCTAAAACGGCCATTCCTAGTTTTATATTATTTTTACTACCCTTGTTGATAATCATTGATCTAAGGAAGGGACTTTGTTTATCTATTAAAACTTTTGCAATAATTTCATCAGATACAATTATATAATCATCAATAATTTTTTTTAATCTTTCATTTTCTGAAGTTATAAAGTTTGTATTTTCTACTGTAGTTTTTAATTCTATGTTTTCTTTTTTAAGTTTTAAATATTCATCGTAGTATGTAAAATGATCTTGTATATTTATGTAAGTTTTTTTTATGTAGTTTTCGGGAACAGAAACAATAAATGAAGACCTATAAACAAGCTCATTAATTGAAATTTTAATATAATTTATTGCAGATAAATTAAATCTACCAAGAATTAAAAAAACTATTGATAAAATTATTAGAAAAATTAAAGAAAATCTTTGCTTGTTACCTCTTTGAATAAAAGCAGAGCGAATTGCAATTACGAAGTCGTCTCGGCTCGCTTCCATTTTATTTTAATATTCTGATAACATCGTAGAAAAAGTTTCTTCTTGATCTAAAGCTTTACCTGTACCAACAGCAACACACGCTAAAGGGTCGTCAGCTATATGTACCGGCAAACCTGTCTCTTTAGAAAATCTTTTATCTATATTTTTTAATAATGCCCCACCGCCTGTTAAAGTAAGACCCATATCAACTAAATCTGCAGACAATTCGGGTGGTGTATTTTCTAATGCATCCTTAATTCCATTCACAATTTCTCTTAATATAACATTCAATGCTTCAGCTGAGTCCTCCTCAGTTATATTAACTTCTTTAGGGGTTCCAGACCTAATATCTCTACCTTTAACCGCATATGTATTATTATTAGTTGGTATTGCAGTTCCAATTTCTTTTTTTATTTTCTCAGCTGTACTATCACCAATCATAAGATTGTATTCTTTTCTCATATAATTAGCTAAGGCTTGATCCATTGCATCACCTGCTACTCTTAGAGATCTAGAATATACAACACCACCAAGTGACATCACGGCTATTTCGGTTGTTCCACCTCCTATATCAACAACCATTGAGCCCGTTGCTTCTGATATAGGTAAGTTAGCACCAATTGCTGCAGCTATTGGCTCTTCAATTAATTGAACTCTTCTAGCTCCTGCAGCTAACGCACTATCTTGAATTGCTTTTCTCTCTACTGGAGTTGAGCCTGTAGGGACACAAATTAAAATTCTTGGATTTGCGAATGTACTTCTTTTATGAACTTTTTTTATGAAATGTTTTATCATTTCTTCTGTTACTATGAAGTCTGCTATTACCCCATCTCTTAGAGGTCTAATTGCACTTATATTACCTGGTGTTCTACCAAGCATGGTTTTAGCTTCATCTCCTACTGCTAGTACTGATTTTTTTCCTTTACTATCAACAACAGCAACTACTGACGGCTCGTTTAGAACTACTCCTTGTCCCTTTAAAACAACTAGTGTATTTGCAGTTCCAAGGTCTATAGCCATATCTTGACTCCATACTGAACTAATTTTATCCAATAATCCCATTTAAATTCCTCTCACCTTTTGTTCATAATTTTGCTCTGTAGTTTGACCGGGAGCAGTTTTATCTCTTTTAATAATCATTTTGTTTAAAGCATTTATGTAAGCGTTAGCTGATGCAACTAATGTATCAGTATCTGCTGCTTGTCCAACTGTTGTTTTACCATTTTCCTCAATACGGACACTTACTGTGGCCTGAGCATCTGTTCCTTCTGTTACTGCATGAACTTGGTAGAGCTGAAGTTTAACATCATGAGGATATAATTTTTTAATGCACTTAAATATAGCATCAACTGGTCCATCTCCGCTTTCTGTAGCATCTTTTACATCGCCGTAAACATCTAAAATCATTTCTGCTCTTTGAGGTTCCCCTGTTCCAGCATAAACTTTTAACGACTTAAGGTTTATAGCGTTTACTTTATTATCGATAATTAAACTATCATCAACTAAAGCTATAATGTCCTCATCATATACATGTTTCTTTTTATCAGCCAAAATTTTAAATTTTCCAAATGCGTTTTCTACAACATCATCAGTAACTTCTTTATAACCAAGGCTAGTAAGCTTATCTTTAAAAGCATGTCTTCCTGAATGTTTGCCCATCACCAGCGAGGTTTGTTTAACTCCTACACTTTCTGGTGTCATTATTTCATACGTTTGTCTATTTTTTAACATACCATCTTGATGAATTCCTGACTCATGTGCAAAAGCATTTTTACCAACTATTGCTTTATTATATTGCACAGGAAAACCAGTAGCATTTGAAACAATTTTTGAAGCTTTGCTTAAAAGTGTTGTATTAATTCCAGTTTCATAAGGCATTAAGTCTGGTCTTGTTTTCATAGCCATAACCACTTCCTCTAATGCTGCATTACCAGCTCTTTCTCCAATTCCGTTAATAGTACATTCAATTTGTCTCGCTCCAGCTTGTACACCTGCCAATGAATTAGCCACTGCTAACCCTAGGTCATTATGACAATGAGTTGATAATATAGCTTTATCTATGTTTGGAACTTTGTTTAACAATGTTTGAATTATTTTTGTAAACTCAGAAGGCACTGTATATCCGACTGTATCAGGAATATTTATAGTTTTTGCTCCACACTTGATGGCAAGTTCTACAGTTTTACACATATAATCCATATCAGTCCTTGTGCCATCTTCACATGACCATTCAACATCATCTGTAAATCTTCTTGCATAAGTTACATGTTCTTTTATTGCTTCATAAACCTCTTCAGGACTTTTATTTAGTTTATGTTTCATATGTAGTGGACTAGTAGATATAAAAGTATGTATCCTAAATCTTGGAGCATGCTTAAGTGCTTCGTAACATCTATCTATATCTTTTTTAGAATGTCTTGATAAACCTGCAGGAATAGATTTTTTTAAAATTTTACTTACTTCTGTTACGGCTTCAAAGTCTCCTGGTGAAGCTATTGGAAAACCAGCCTCAATTATATCAACTCCTAATTCGTCAAATACTCTAGCAATTTGAATTTTTTCTTCTAAACTCATTGACGCTCCGGGTGATTGTTCACCATCCCGCATCGTAGTATCAAATATATAAACTCTATTTTTGTCTGACATTTTCAAATTATTTACAGCAAAAGCAATATACTATCTCTCGCGCAGATTGCAAAATAAATTGAATAATTAATAAAAAAAATTAATAGATTTCCTTATTTCTTATCGCTATCTACTAATTTTTTCTTAGCAATCCATGGCATCATTGCTCTAAGTCTTGCGCCAACCTTTTCAACTGGATGCTCAGCAAGCTTTTCCCTTGTTTTTAAGAAATTTTTTTGACCATTTTTGCACTCGTCCATCCATTCCTTTGTAAACTTACCAGACTGTATATCTGCCAAGACTTCTTTCATTCTTTTTTTTGTTTCTTCTTTTTTAATAATTTTAGGACCTGAAGTATACTCTCCATACTCTGCAGTGTTTGAAATTGAATAATTCATATTTGCAATTCCACCTTCGTATATAAGATCAACTATTAATTTTACTTCATGTACTGTCTCAAAGTATGCCATCTCTGGTTCATAGCCTGCCTCAACCAAAGTTTCATACCCATTCTTTATAAGTTCAACTAATCCACCGCAAAGAACCGTTTGTTCGCCAAATAAATCAGTTTCTACTTCATCTTTAAACGTAGTCTCAATAATACCTGATCTGCCCCCTCCTACCGCAGAAGCATATGACATAGCAAGTTCTCTTGCTTTTCCAGAACCATTTTGATGAACTGCAAATAAACATGGAACTCCACCACCTTTTTCAAATTCACTTCTAACCAAATGCCCTGGTCCTTTAGGAGCAACCATAAATACATCTAAATCTTTTCTAGCTTTGATTAAATCGTAGTGAATATTTAATCCGTGAGCGAATGCAATAGAAGTTCCTTCTCTAACTCTTTGTTCTATATGATTTTTATAAATTGTTGCCTGTAATTCATCAGGAGTTAAAACCATAACTACATCAGCCCACTCTGCAGCATCTGATAAATTCATAACTTTTAATCCTTTTGACTCAGCTTTTGATTTGCTTGGAGAATTATCTCTCAAAGCAACTACAACCTCTTTAACTCCACTATCTTTTAAATTAAGAGCATGTGCATGACCTTGACTCCCATATCCAAAAATTGCTATTTTTTTCTCTTTAATAAGATTTACATTTGTATCTTTTTCATAAAACATTTTCATAATTATCTCCTTTATTTATTTAAAAGTATCCGCTCCTCTAGTCATTGCTACTGCTCCAGTTCTTGAGGCGCTTACAAGACCAAGTGATTTTAAATTTCTAGATAGTTTATCAATCTCTCTCCTTAAAGCTGTTACTTGAATAACAACAGATTTATTTGTTTTATCTAATATAACCGCATTAAATTTTTTACAAGCATTAAAAGCTTTTTTAGCTTTTGTAGAATTTCCAACAAATTTTAATAATGCCATCTCTTTAAAAATTACATTCTTGTCTTCTCTTTTAAAATCGGCAACTTTATGAACTGGAATAAGCTTTTTTAATTGTAATTTTATTTGTTCTATAACTTGTGGGGTACCAGTTGTTACTATTGTAATTCTTGAAATATTCTTTTTATGATCTACCTCAGCAACAGCAAGGGATTCAATGTTGTAACCTCTTCCAGAAAATAACCCAACAACTCTGGCTAAAACTCCTGCTTCATTATCTACCCACACAACGATTATATGGGTATCCATTTTGCCAAGCTTTCCTGGAATACTATAAGCTGATTTAGGTTTTGCCATTAAACTAACGTTTTGCCCTTTCTTGTTATTTTTTTTTCTTTCTGATCATTTGGTCCAAGTAGCATTTCGTTATGTGGTTTGCCAGATGGTATCATTGGATAACAATTCTCAATTTTATCAACTCTGCAGTCAAAAATTACAGGTCTATCAGTATTAAGCATTTCAATAATTTTATCATCAAGTTCTTCAGGTGTGTTAGCTCTTATGCCAACACATCCATAAGCTTCTGCTAATTTAACAAAATCAGGAAGAGCAGCAGTATAGCTTTCGGAGTAATTCTTATCATGTAAAAGTTCTTGCCACTGACGTACCATGCCCATGTATTCATTATTAAGAATAAAAATTTTTATCGGTAAACTATATTGAACAGCTGTTGACATTTCTTGCATAGTCATCAGAACCGACGCTTCACCCGCAATATCAACAACTAATTTGTTTGGATGAGCAACTTGAACTCCGATGGCTGCTGGCAAGCCATAACCCATAGTACCTAATCCACCAGATGTCATCCATCTGTTAGGTTTATTAAATTTATAATGCTGCGCTGCCCACATTTGATGTTGACCTACTTCAGTAGTTATATAAGTATCTTTGTCCTTAGTAAGTTCATATAACCTTTGAACGGCGTATTGTGGTTTTATCGTCTCTGAGCTATTTTCATAATTAAGAGAATTAACTGATCGCCATTTTCCAATTTGTTCCCACCATTTAGAAATTTTTTGCTTGTTAGATTTCATAAAACTTGGTTTTGTTTTCTTAATTGTTTTTAACGTTGAACTTATTACGTCAGTCACATCGCCAATAATTGGTAAATCTACTTTTACATTTTTGTTTATTGAAGATGGATCAATGTCTATATGAACTTTTTTTGATTTAGGTGAAAATTCATCTAACTTTCCAGTAATTCTATCATCAAATCTTGCTCCTATATTAATCATTAAGTCACAATCATGCATTGCATTGTTAGCTTCATAAGTTCCATGCATGCCTAACATTCCAACAAATTGATTATCATCAGCTGGAAATGCCCCAAGACCTTGTAAAGTAGAAGTAATAGGGAAACCTGTTGTAGACACTAATTCTCTTAAGAGCTCGCTCGCTTTTGGTCCTGAATTAATAACACCTCCACCTGTATAAAAAATAGGTTTGGATGCAACACTCATTAATTTTATTAATTTTTCAATTTCTGACTGTTTAAAATGATTTTGAACTTTACCATTTAATTTTTTTAATTTTTTAAAACTATTGTATTTTGTTTTTTGAAATTGGATATCTTTTGGAATATCAATTAATACAGGTCCTGGTCTTCCAGTTGTTGCAACTTCAAATGCTCTATGAATAATCTTTGCTAAATCTTTTACATCTTTGACTAACCAGTTATGTTTGGTGCATGGTCGAGTAATACCAGTTGTGTCGCATTCTTGAAAAGCATCAGTGCCTATCAAATGTGTCGGTACTTGTCCTGAAATACAAACAATTGGAATTGAATCCATGTATGCATCTGTCAGAGCTGTAACAATATTTGTTGCGCCAGGTCCTGACGTTACTAAAGCAACTCCAGGTTTGCCAGATGATCTAGCATAACCTTCGGCAGCATGACCAGCACCTTGTTCATGTCTAACCAAATAATGTTTAATCGAGGGGAAATTTTTTAATTCATCATAAATTGGTAAAACTGCTCCACCTGGGTAACCAAATAGAACATTAACATCATGATCTTCCAAACATTTAAATACTATTTCCGCCCCTGAATATAATTTTGACATCCGGTCAATCTACTTGAAATTGTATTAATTGGTCAAGTTTAAGAAACAATTATTGTGATAAAATTTTTTTAATCTCTCTCAAAAGAGGCTCAAAATTGATCTCTAATTATAACTCGACCAATTTAGCTAGCAAAAAGCTTAAAAAAAATAGAAAAATTATTATGACACTCCACTTATTTTTTATAGCAAATATAACAGGGTCATCATCCATTTCTTTATTTTTTGATTTTATCCATACTAATCTGATCCATAAAAATAATAATGGTATAGCTAACCATATAAATAATGATGTTTGATATATTCTAGCAACAGTTTCACTGCCCAAATAAAAAGCAAGTGTTAATATCGATAAATATCCTGAAATTATTCCTACAGT
Organism: uncultured Pelagibacteraceae bacterium; assembly: GCA_902567765.1. Lineage (GTDB taxonomy): Bacteria > Pseudomonadota > Alphaproteobacteria > Pelagibacterales > Pelagibacteraceae > Pelagibacter. The sequence continues at coordinate 45,157 of CACFNI010000003.1, forward strand.
ATATAAATTTTTTTGATCTTTATATGTGTAATTTCTACCAGATATTTTTAAATTTTCACTTTCACTATAATGAAGATTTAATTCTATGTATCTTTTAGCTAAAGCGAGTGAAAAAAAAATAAATATTGAAAAAGCGACTAACCAAAAAGATGGCATTATATTTACAACTGCTCCCCCTGAAAATAATCTTAATACATAAAAAATAACTAAAGTAATACAATCTAAATATTTAACTTTTTTAAAAAAAAGAGAGTAGATGGTAGATAATAAAAAATATCCAATTAAAAAAATTACAAACGTTTTATTTAAACTTAGCGAAAATATAAAACTAATTATTAAAGAAAAAGATGCTAAAAAAATTCCTTGTTTAATTGAAATTTCTTTAGAAGCAAAAGGTCTTTGTTTTTTTTTAGGATGTTGAGTATCATTCTTTATATCTAAAATATCATTAATTATATAAATAGAAGAAGCGCAAAAAGAAAAGGAGAGAAAAGCTAAACAAAGTAAAAAAATTAAATCTAAATCATAAAATTTATGAGCGGTAATTAAAGGAATAAATAATAAAAGATTCTTTATCCAATGATGAACTCGAAATACTTTCAATAAAGTTTTAAAAACTTCCATAGTATTTAAATATAATATATTATTTTTTTAACAATGTTTGAAAATCTCTTGGTTCTATTTTTATCCATGAGCTCATTTTGCTTCTAGCCCATGTTTTCTGCCTTTTGGCATACTGTCTTGTTCTAATTAATATTAGCTCCTTAGTTTTTTCTAATTTTAAAGTTTTATCTAAAAATTTTCCAATTTCTTCTATTCCAATTATTTTACTGGCACTGTATTGATTATGTAAATTTAATTTCCTATAATTTTTAACCTCATCAACAGCACCGGCGCGGATCATTTTGTTAATTCTTTTCTCAATTCTATTTATTAAGTTTTTTTTATCGATATTAATATAGAATTTTAAGAAACTATTTTCTCTAAAATATGGTTGGGTTTGTTTTATCCAATCGTAAAGAGATTTTTTAGTAAATGATTTAACTTCATAAGCTCTTATAGATCTTTGGATATCATTAGGATCTATTTTTTTCTTTACTTTTTTATCAATTTTTAAAAGTTTATTGTAAAATTTTTTTTGACCATATTCTTTTTGCATTGCTCTTATTTTATTTCTAAAGGTTATTGGAATTTTTGGTATTTTAACCAAACCTTTTTCCAAAGCGTTAAAGTAAAGCCCTGTGCCACCAACTAAGATTGGCACTTTTTTCAATTTTTTTATTTCGCGTATTTTTTTAATTGCTAATTTTAACCATTGGCCTGTTGAAAAACTACTTTTCACACTCACTATTCCATAAAGGTGATGTTTTATTTTTTTTTGTCCTTTTTTGTTTGGTCTTGCAGTTAAAATCTTAAACTCTTTATATGCCTGCATACTATCGGCATTTATTATTTCTCCATTATTTTTTTTAGCAAATTCAATCGCGAAATTTGTCTTACCTGATGCTGTGGGTCCAGAAATTAATATTATTTTGGACTTTATGTCCATTTAATCCAATTTGACACCAATGTATCGTCTTTGGTTTTGATTGTTATAAATCGCAATTAAAATTGTCTTCTCATTTGTCTTCATCGCCTGATTGACTATTCTTTGCAATTCTTTTATTGACCTAATTTTTTTCTTTTGCGCTTCAACTATTATATTATTTATATTGAGATAATTTATAGGGCTGTCTACATCAATACCAGTAATTACCAATCCTGTAGTGCCTTTTGGTAATTTTCTTTGCAGTATATCTTCTTTATTCAACAGTCTGACAGTTATTTTTAATTCCTCTATTTTTGAGAGTTTTGGTCCTTCTGCTGGTTTTGCAGTTTGGAAATCTTCTGATGTCTCTAATCTTCCTAATTTAATATCCTTAATAATTTCTCTTTGGTTTCTCCAAATTTTAACTTTTACAACTTTGCCCACTTCTGTTTGTGCTACTATTTTTGGTAGCTCTCGCATCTCTTTTATTAAAGTCCCATTAAACTCTAAAATAATATCACCTGCTTTTATTCCAGCCTTATCTGATGGGCTGTTTTTAGCAACGCTAGCAACAAGTGCACCTCGAGGTTTATCTAATTTTTCTAGGTCTGCAATTTCTTGTGATACATCTTGAATTCTTACTCCAAGCCAACCTCTTTTTGTTTCTCCAAACTCAATTAACTGATTAATAACTATTTTCGCACTGTTCGAAGGAATTGAAAAACCAATTCCAATAGATCCGGCTTGTCCTAATATTGCTGTATTAATTCCTATTACATTTCCATCCATATCAAAAAGAGGTCCGCCAGAGTTTCCTACATTTATAGACGCATCGGTCTGAATATAATCCTCATATCTTGATAAACCGATAGATCTGTTACGAGCAGATATAATACCTGAAGTAACTGTTCCACCTAATCCAAATGGATTTCCAATTGCTATAACCCAATCACCTATTCTTGCTTTGTCAGAGTCGCCGAATTTTACTGGTTTAAATTTTTCCTTAGACTGTATTTCGAGAACCGCAATATCTGATAATGGATCAGCACCTATGACTTTCGCTTTGTATTCTTGTTCTCCATTAACTCTAACTATAATATCTTCTGCTCCTTGGATTACATGATTATTTGTAACAACAATACCTTTTGCATCAATAATGAAACCTGATCCAAGAGCGCTTGCTTTTCTTTCTTGTGGAGTTCCAAAGTCCTTAAATAGGTCCTCAAATGGCGAACCGGGAGGAAATTGAAAAGGAAAAGGATTTGCGCTTGTAACGACTGTTTGTGTAGTTGAAATATTTACAACCGAAGGCATTAATTTTTCTGCTAAATCTGCAAAAGATGCCGGGGCATCCTTGCTTAATGCAAAAACACTATAATTAATGAAAAAAATTGAGAGTAATATTAATTTTATTTTTTTCATATTAGTTTTTAATATACCAAATAATTATAAATCCAATTAAAGCAAAAATTAATCCACCTGTTCTTAGTTGTGAGTCTTTAATCATTTCCAATTTCTTTAACATATTTTTCATTTTTGCTGGAAATATGGCATATAAAATTCCTTCAATAAAAAGAAAAAGTCCAAAAGCTATAATAAGCTCTTTCATTGATGAGTTATTTATTGAGCTGTTTTCTTCTGCTCTATATTTCCAAAAAATTTAAAAAATTCACTATCTGGAGACAATATTAAAGAAGTATCACCACCTATTAATGCTTTTTCATATGCTTGCATTGCTCTATAAAAGGCAAAGAAATCTGGGTCTCTTCCGAAGGCAGTAGCAAAAATTTTATTTCTCAAGCCATCACCTTCACCTTTCATAATTTCAGAATTTTTATTTGCCTCAGCTAAGATTACTGCAACTTCTTTATCTGCAGTTGATGTTATTGTAACTGCCATTTCTGCACCTTTTGCTCTAAATTCTTTTGCTTCTCTTTCTCGCTCTGTCTGCATTCTTCTATATATTGCTTCACTGTTTGCAGGTGGTAAATCAGCTCTTTTAATTCTAACATCTACAATTTTAATACCAAATTTCTCAGCTTCGTTATTTACGCCCTCTTGTATCAAAGACATCTGTTTTGTACGATCTTCTGATAATAAAGTTTGTAACCTTTGAGTTCCGAGAACATTTCTTATTCTTGAGTTTATAATTGTTGAAAGTCTTGATCTAGCAACTCTCTCATTTCCAACAGAAATATAAAACTTTAGAGGATCAACAATTTGGAATCTTGCGAATGCATCTACAATTAATCTTTTTTGGTCAGAAGCAATTACTTCCTCTGGTGGAGTATCTAAGTTTAAAATTCTTTTATCTAAAAATACTACGTTTTGTATGAAAGGAATTTTGAAGTTTAAACCAGGTTTCAAAATAATTCTCTTTGGATCACCAAATTGAAGAACAATTGCTTGATTAATTTCTTTAACAATAAAAATAGAGAAAAAAGAAACTACTGCTATTACTAAAATGACCGGTAATATAAATTTTCCTGCTTTCATTAGTTTACTTTCTTTTTTGTTAATTCAGGTAATGGCAAGTAAGGAACTACTCCTGAACCTGAATTTTTATCAATAATAACTTTGTCTATATCTGCAAGAACTTTTTCCATTGTTTCTAAGTACATTCTTTCTTGAGTAACTTCTTTTGCTTTGGCGTATTCATTATATATAGCTACAAATCTACTTGCTTCACCTTCTGCTCTTGCAACAACTTCTTTTTTATATGCCTCAGCAGCTTGCAAAATTTTTGCAGCTTCCCCTCTTGCTCTTGGAATTACATCATTTGCATAAGCTTCGGCTTCGTTTTTAGATCTTTCCATATCTGCTCTTGCAGCTTGTACATCTCTAAACGCATCAATAACTTGATCTGGCGGGTCGGCTTTTTGAGTTTGAACTTGAGTAATTTGAATACCACTATTGTACTCATCTAAAATATTTTGAATAATTTCTTGAGTATCTATCTCTATTTTTGATCTTCCTTCGGTTAAAATTGGCTGAATATCACTTCTTGCAATAACTTCTCTCATCGCAGTTTCTGCAGCAGCTTTTACGGTTCCTTGTGGATCTTGAATTTTAAATAAAAAATTTCCTGCATCTTTAATAACCCAAAAAACGGAGAAATCTATGTTAACTATATTTTCATCTCCGGTTAACATTAAGCTTTCTTCTGGAACATCAGCAACACCACCAGATGTAAAACCGCTGTCTCTCTCTGATCTAAATCCAATATCCATTCTATTTACTTTTGTAACTTTAGGAGTTTGAACGCTCTCAATTGGAAAAGGTATATGATAATTTAGTCCAGGCTGGGTAGTCTTTACAAATTTTCCAAATCTTAAAACAACACCCTGTTCATCTGGTAACACTCTATATAAGCCACTTGCAATCCAAATCAATGCAAGTATTACGGCTCCAACAATTAATGTTTTTGCATTTCCAGAACCACCACCGGGTAAAATTTTATTTATACCGTCCTGAACTTTTCTAATTATTTCCTCGATATCTGGGGGTCTTGGACCTCTACCCGATCCATTGCCACCTCCTCCTGGAGGTGATCCCCAAGGACTTCCACCTCTACCTTTAAAGTCGTCAACCATGCCAATCTATATAATGTCTTTAATGAGAAAAACAAGCTATGATGCTGATATGCCAAAAGAAAAACCTGAATTAAGTGACGCAATGAGGAAAAAAATTCAAGGAAAAACCTTTGAAAAAAACCCTATTAAAGGAACAAAGTTTACTATCGCTATTTCTAGTGCAAAAGGAGGTGTTGGAAAATCAACTTTTGCTACAAACATGGCTTTAGCTTTATCAAAATCAGGTTGTAAAGTTGGTCTTTTAGATGCAGATATTTACGGACCATCTTTACCAAAATTATTTTCAATAAATGAAAAACCCAAAAGTGATAATCAAAATTTAATTCCAGTTATGAAATACGGAATACAATGTATGTCCATAGGTTTTTTAACAGAAGAACAAACGCCAATGATTTGGCGTGGACCAATGGTTACAAGTGCAATAAAAACATTTACCCAAAAAGTTGATTGGAAGGATTTAGATTTTATTATAGTTGATATGCCACCAGGTACTGGAGATACTCAGTTGACGTTTTCTCAAGAAATTAAAATGGATGGGGTTATAATTGTTTCAACACCGCAAGAAATTGCACTGCAAGATGTAAAGAGAGGTATAAGAATGTTTGATAAGCTCGGTGTTAAAATAATCGGTCTTGTAGATAATATGAGCTATTTCAAAGGTGATGATGGAAAAAAATATCCTATTTTTGGAGAGGGTGGAGTTCAAAAAACAGCAGAAGAGTTTAATAAAGAATTTCTAGGAGAGATACCTATTGATCCAGATGTCGGTAAACAAGGTGATTTAGGAAAACCAATAGTTGAAAGTAATCCAGAAAACGAAATATCAAAAATTTATTTTAACTTAGCTAATAAAATTAAATCTGTTTTTTTTAACAATTAATTTAAATTTGAAATTTGAATATATATCCCATAATCAGGATCATCTTTAAAAAAATCATAATGACTATCTACATCAAGATTTAAACTTTTAAATTTTCTGTTGTGGGATAACTCTGCTGAAGTATCTTTTAGTGACATAGAATAAAGTGATCTTTGAGAATTTTTATAATCTAAAGCAATAACAAAACTGTCATTCTTATTATCTTTAGCTTGATCTCTAGTATATTTGGTCATTAAAGTTAAACCATTTTCTGATACAAAATCAAATCCAATACCACTTATAAAATTATGAGTAGAATTATTTATATTTTTAAGGGTAAATTCTTCTCCATTAGATCTGTAGGAGAATGTTTGTTGAGAAGATGGACTCATATCAGCATAATACTCAAAATCAAAATATGGAATAAAAGTACCGATTTTAAAGTCATAAGTATTATCTAAACTTGTTCCTAAAGAAGACGTAAAATTTCCAATATATTGATCATTAAATTCTAAATTTAATCCTTCGGCACCTGTCTCCTCATAAGCTCCTAGGTGTGTAATTCCATAATTGATTTTTAATTTAGGAGTAAAGTTTAATCGATTTTTTGAAAATGTATCTCTTAAACTTAAAGATCCATATAATTGTTCACCATATCTGTCACCATCTGTTGAAGTAGAACCACTATTATTAATCAAATTAGAATTTAAAAAACTTAAACCTAATAAATGATCAACAAATCTTTGCTCTCCTCTTGGTCTACTTTCATAAAAGGTTAAACCAAATGAACTCATATCTAAAGCACTTCCTAAATCTCCTACATCAACATCATCAGCACCAAATCTTAATGCAATACCTCTCATAATATCATCTTCACCTTTTTTATCTGCTCCAAGAGTAATTCCAGAAGTTTTAATATCTTTAAATGAAGAAGTAGCAGAGTCTCCTGTTCTCCCAATACTGATGCTACCTTCACTCCAAAAAGACCACATTGAATTTTGATAGTTTGACTCATTAGAATTATCATTAGAAAAATAAAGAGGAATTAAGCTGCTTGAAAGAGCATTAAGCATTTCATTATTAAACTGAAACTTAATATTTTGATTTGTTAAGTTTACTCTTCCACTATTTCGTCTAAGCCATTCCATACGATTTAATACAGGGTACGTCGTGTGCTGTATTAACTTTTTTGTTCCTTCAGATTGAGACTCAACAGATGCAACATCATCTTTATTTGCTGTCGGATCAATACATTTAACCACTCCAAAACCACACGTTAAATCATATTGAAAGACACCTCGAGCCGCACTATTTTTCCAATCCGCAACAATCATTTTAGAACCATCTGAACTAAAAGTAATAGCTCCTAGCTCTACAACGTCAGTCACAATGTGCTCTCCATCATAAGTTACATTTGCGGACAAATCGAATGGATTTGATAAACTAAATGCTAGAATAGTGTCTTCTTTATTTCCAGTTATAAACATTTTTGTTCCATCAGAGCTGAATTCTAATCCTTGTGCAAAATCTTCAATTGAATTCAAATCACTATTGTGACCTACATACTCTGTTACTAAAGTTGGATTTGATAAATCAAACGAACTTGCAAGTGAATATTCTTTGATTGAATGTTTTTCATTATTTCCGTCTTGATCAAAAATGAAAATCTTGCTGCCATCATTACTAAATGAAAATGACCTCATCTCCATTCCACCTCCAAAATCTTGTGGACTTCCAGCTACTAATGAACAATTAGAAATATCGTAAGCTGTGGTTAATGAATATTTGTCTATAGTCTCTGTGGTCGCTGTATCAAGTACAAATATTGCAGTTCCATCAGAATTAAATCTGAACATTAATGCATCATTCTCACCTGTCAGGTCACATGTTTTTGATGAATACGTTGCTGAAGTAACAGTAAAAGGTGTTGTCAAATTATACATATAGATTTTATTTTGTACTGTGCCGGTGCTGTACATTTTAGTTCCATCAGGGTTAAATAAAACACCAGTTGGTTGCCTCTGTTCACCGGTACCCCAGTTTTTTTGTCCAACTAAAGAGGAGACTGCCCCAAAAGCATTAATATTTATAAATAGGAAAATTATTATGAAAGCTATTTTCTTTATAATTTTCATTTGTTGCTTTAGTTTTTTTTGGGGACTATATCAATTTATCTTTTAGTTCCAAAGCTAACATAAGCTCATTCCACTCTCTTTTTGAAAGCCCTGATTGCTCAATATCTACTTTTTCGCCACTAATTAGCTTTTGAATGACTTTCTTACCTTTAGAGGAAACTTCCGTACCACCAACTCTATAATCCATAAATGCCTCATAAGTGATTGGAACCCATTTTTTTACTGTATCCAACATTGCATCAGCGTATGCTCTTATTTCATATTGTGCATGACTGTCTGCTCTTAGTCTTAAAAAATTCATTAAATTTAATAAATCAGTTTTCCAGTACCATTGAGTATAAGTATTTAAAGTTAAATTCATTCTTGCAAGTTCTCTGGCTAATCCTTTTTTATTTTCATCAATAGTTGTTCCATCAAATCTTTGATTAAGCATCTCTTCATAATTTTTGTATGTACGTTCGGCATCATTCTTTAATAATTCCAAAACTTGTTTTGCTTGTTCTCCTTCAATTACTTCTCCTCTTCCCTGCCTGTTGCTTTGGGACTGTGCAGCTAAGTTTTCAGATGATGGTAAATAAAATTCTTTATCTAAAATTGAGTACCGAGCTGAATATTCATTAACATTTGCAGTTCTATGTCTTATCCATTGTCGTGCAATAAAAATAGGAAGCTTAACGTGATATTTGATTTCACACATTTCAAATGGAGTGCTGTGCCAATGACGCATTAAGTATTTTATAAGCCCACTATCTGTCGAAACTTTTTTTGTTCCTTTTCCATAAGAGACTCTTGCGGCTTGTACTATCGATGTATCGTCTCCCATATAATCTACAACCCTTATGAATCCATGATCAAGTATAGGAATTGCTTCATACAGAATCTTCTCTAATTCGGGAGCAGTAACTCTTTTTGTACTATTTGATTGTGACTGTTGATCTTTTATTTCTTGAGCCTGTTCTTTTGTTAATTTCATGAATTTTAAAATTTTATTGTAAGTATTTATATTAATAGGATTCTTTTTCCAACAAAGAGAAAAAGTAATCTTATACAAATCATTACAACTTATAAGATACGATCGGGCTGGTGATTTTCTTTATAGATGAAATTATTTAAATAATTTTAAGTTATTTTTATACCAATCTATAGTAACTTCTAAGGCCTTGCCTAGAGTCCATAAAGGTTTCCACCCAAGTTCTCTATTTATTTTACTATAATTTAATTTTTGCCTTTTTATCTCTATTCTAGTGGTGTTGTCTAAAATTTTGGGTTTTAAAGCATTATTTTTAATTTTTTGAACAATAAGTTTCACAAGTTGTAAAACTGTCAGATTTTCTTTTGATCCTAAATTATAAATGTATAGTTTCTTTTTTTTTTTAAGCATTTCTTTCATTAATAAAACATAAGCTCTAGAAACATCATCAACGTATATATAATCCCTAATTAACTTTCCATTAGATCTCAAAACAGACTTTTTATTTTTTAATGATGATATAATCACATGCGGCACTAATCTATTCATGTTATAATCACCTGGTCCATAAATATTTCCAGACCTAATAATTCCTACTCTCAAACCATAAGTTTTTACATAACTTTGACATACAAGATCAGATGCTGATTTAGATACATCATAAGGAAAATCTCCCTTTAATTGATGATCTTCAAAATATTCTTTTTCTTTCAGTTCTCCATAAGCTTTATCAGAGGAGCTATATATGAAAACTATATTCTTATTTAAATTTCTTATAGCCTCCAAAATATTAATTGTTCCATCTATATTGCATTCGAAAGTTTCTATGGGACTTTTATAAGCATCAATTACTTGAGTCACTGCGCCAAGATGGAAAACAGTTCCAATCTTTTTATTTTTCATTAACTTAAATAATGCTTTATATTTTTTAAAGTCTCCTCTAATGACCTTCAGGTTTTTGCTTTTTAATTTAAGGGTTGAAATTTTTTTTTTGTTACTGCTCCTATCTAACAAAAATACTTTATTTTTTTTATCTAATAATAATTGTTTAATTACGGATCTACCTAATATTCCAAAACCCCCAGTGACTAGTATATTTTTTATATTCATTAAGAAAAATAACTTGTTAAAATTGCTTTGAAAATCATACTTCCATCTTTTAAAGCCCTAAGCTTTTTTCCTTCTTTAAATGATCTTGGATAATATTCAACTTTATATTCTTTGATTAAATGACTTAGTTTAGCGAATTTGCATAATACCTCAAATTCAAAATCAAAACCATTAGTGCTGATTTTTAATTTATCGTATATTTCTCTCTTAAAAATCTTTGTAGCACAGGCCGAATCTGAAAGGTTTATCTTGTAAAGTAAATTTATTAGCTTTGTGAGAACAATCACACCATATAAGTTTTTTTTATATATAAATCTGTTATTTTCCCCAAATCTACTACCACATAAAAAATCAATTTTTTTGTCGCTTTCAATTATTTTGTGACCTTTTATTAAATCTTCAATTAAATATTCATCTAAATCAAAAATAATAATATATTTATTAGTAGAGCTAGATATCGCTTTCTTAATAGAACCGCCCTTTCCAAGATTCTTTTCATTATATATAAATTTTAAATTCTTATGTTGTTCTAGCTCTAATTTTTTTAAAATTTCTGTTGTTCCATCATTAGAACAGTTATCACAAAAAATTACTTCATTTTTGAAAGGGAGGTTTTTTAAAGCTTCGAGGAAAGAACCAATTTTTTTCTCTAATAATGGTTTCTCATTATAATAACAACATACTATTGAGTATGAAATTTCATCCATTAAATTTATCAATAAATTTTAAAATTAAACTATGTATAGTTTTGATATTATTTATTTTTAACCCTTGATGACATCCAATTAAAATCCCATTCTTCATAATATAATCAGCATTTTTTAAAGAATTAATTTTATTTTTTTTTGATATTAAATAGCTAAATCCAGGATGTCTTAAAATGTTCCCACTGAAAATCGGCCTTGTTTGAACTAAATTTTTTTCAAGATAAATCTGTAACTTTTTTCTGTTAAAGTACTTATTTTCTTTGATTATAATTGGGTAGGCTAAAAAGTTTGTTGATACATTTTTTAGTAATTTTGGAGTTATGAAAAATTTTTTAAACTTTTTAAAAAAATTTAAATGCATAAAAAAATACTTATTTCTTAAAGAAGAAAACTTTCTAAATTTCTTTAATTGCTCAAGACCAAAAGAGGCGCTTATTTCTGAGGGCTCAAAGTTATAACCAATATCTTGAAAAACAAATTTTTTATCATAATCATAACCTTTAAGTTTTATATTTAATCTTTTATTTATATTTTCAGAGTCTTTAATTAAAGACGAAGCTCTACCCCAGCTTCTTAAAATTTTTGCTTGTAAATAATATTTTTTGTCATTTGTTAAAAGGATTCCTCCATTACCTGCACAGCTAATGACATGTGAACCATAAAAACTTGTTATTGAAATATCGCTATATGAACCGGTCGTTTTTGTTCCTATTTTTGCACCCATTGTGTCTGCAGAGTCCTCTATAATTTTAAGTCTATGTTTTTTTGCAATTTTTTTAATTTCGCTCCAATTTGGAATGTTTCCAATTAAGTTTGGAATTAATAAAGCTTTAGTTTTTTTTGTTATTTTTTTTTCTAATAACTTTGTATCAATTTGTAGAGTTTCTACCTCAACATCCACGAATATAGGTTTTAAATTATTCAGAACTATTGAAGATACTGCAGTACCAAAATTTAATCCTGGTGTTATAACTTCGCTATTCTTTGGTAAGTTTAAAACTTTTAGCGCTAAAATTAGTGCCGAGGTTCCTGAGTTAACCATTAACCCATACTTTTTAGAAAAAAATTTACAAATTTTCTTTTCAAATGAACCAACATTAAAACCCATTTGTGTTGTTTTTTTTAAAGTTTTTAGAACTGCATTTATTTCTTCATTTCCATAGATATTCTTTCCATAAGAAATGAAATTTTTTTTTATACCCATGGCGCATTACCTTTCTTAAATAAATCATTTAAGAAATTTTTATCTCTTAGAGTATCAATAGGATGCCAAAAACCTTCATGTTTAAATGCCATAAGCTCTCCATCTTTTGATAAATTCTCTAATGGTTCTCTTTCAAAAATACAGTCTTCTTTATCGTTTATATAATTAAAAACTTTTTTATTTAATACAAAAAATCCTCCGTTAATCCAACCTTCTGACAAGAAATCTTTTTCTTTAAATTTTATTACTTTATCGTCTTTTAATGTTATGTGGCCAAATCTTGGTATGGGTCTTACTGCAGTTAAGGTTGCAATTTTGTTATTTTTTTTATGAAAAGATAATAATTCATTAATGTTAACATTTGAAAGTCCATCCCCATATGTCATAAAAAAATTTTCATCATCATTTATAAATTCTTTAATTTTTTTAATTCTTGCTGCAGTTTGCGTATTTAAACCAGTATCAACAACTTGAATATTTTGCTCGTTTAAAAAATATTTCTCAATATTGTCTTTTTTATATCCTGCACAAATAACAACTTTATCAAAATTAAATTTTCTAAAATGTTTTACAATATGTGAGATTATTGGATCTTCCCCAATTTTGATCATAGGTTTTGGAAGTTGATGAGTTTCTTCCGCCAATCTCGTCCCGAAACCTCCAGCTAATATAACAACTTTCATTTAATTTTTATTTACTTAACTTTTTGTTTTATTTTTGTATATAAAAAATTTAAGCCATATCCAAAAAAAATAGAAAAAAATATCTGATTTGTGACCATATATCTCCCTGTTCCTACCCAACCAAGTGCTGCAACAAAATATAAACAAATTAATACAACGAAAAATGCAATTTTTTTTTCAAAAGAATTACCTTTTAGTAAAATTAAAATAAATCCTATTAAAGAAATAAGATAAATAAAAAATGAATAAATGATTTTATATTTTTGATATTTGTCAAAGTCTGGCAAGGACCAATATCTCTCAACAGTTTTATCATTTAAATATTCTGATTTTACTGCATCAACTGAAAATACAAGTGCCTGAAATGATTTCCAAATATGATATTTTGCGTAGAAAAAATAATTGTCCTTTAATAGATTTAAAAAATATCTATTTTTATACTTATAAACTTTTCTTACATCTTCGTAATTGTCCAAGTTAATATTATTTTCTTTTTTCCAATCATTTAAATCTATTTGTTTTTTTTTTTCAGCTTCTTCAGCGTTAATTTTCAATTTATTAGATATAAGTTTTGTAGCTACATAGTGCCAATGTATTGTTAGTTGATGGAATGGCATCAGATAAAAAACTTTACTTTGCTTATAGTTAGAGTAACCCACAAAAGATAAAATGATAAAATATCCAATGAAAATATATAAAGTAGGAACAAAAATTTTATTTTTGAGATAAATCAATAAATAAAAAAGTACAGGTAATATTAGATAAATTGAAACATTTCTTTGCATATACATTACTCCAATAAACAATCCTAAAAAAAAATAGGAGTAATTTTTTCTTTTTTCCTGAAAAAAAAATGAGAAAAATAATAAAAGCAAACTAAGGTATAATGATTCGGTCCAATAAGATGAATGATACTGAATTATATTTGGCTCTAGTGACAAAAATAAAATGATAAATGCTACAGTAGACTTTGATTGTAACTTATTAACTATTTTTTTATAAAATAAAAACAAGCAAAAATAATAAAAAAGTGATTGTATTAATGGTATACCAACTTTATAGTTTTTAAGTTTATAATCTCCATCTTCATTTTTTATTTCTTCATTTATTAAAATATAATAAATTGCAATTAATCTAGGATAAAGAAATGATCTAGTATATTCTGCTCCTGACTCCGTTATTGTTTTGCCACTTTTTATATCTGATTTAAATTTATGAGCATCCTTCCAATAAGCATTTATATCTGTTCTTAAAATGTGATGGGTTTTTCCACCGTTGCTATTTATAAAATATTTATCAAATTTAATAGTATCATAAAAAGAATTGTAAATTGAATAAACTAATCCAATTATCAAAAAAAAATAAACTAGATTTTCAGATTTTATTTTATTTTCCATTTTTAAAGAATTTTAAATTTATTAAACAATTGTTTAAATTTATCTAACTATGTATATAATAGTAATGTTGGGTTTCCAACTATGACGATAAACGAATTTCGTAATAACCATTACGGACGTGGGGGCAGTACCCACCACCTCCACCAATTAAAACTATTGGGGGTGAATTAGGATCGACGGATGTCTAAAAGTTATTCTTTCGTTCGGTATTGTTCCGCCGAAACGGGCTAAATTATAATTGCAAATGATAAATTTGCTCTTGCTGCTTAATTAATTTATTAATTAAGTAACGGGGTTTTGGGGCACCTGGCAACAGAACGCCCCTTTTGATATGAATTAATATGAAAAATTTTAACAATAATCAGAAAATTATATTGATAGGTATTATTGCTGTCTTTTTAATGTTTGTTGTTTATAACTTTTTTTTATCACCATTTGCTCAATGTGTGTCTGGGGCAGACAAATACATGGAAAAAGAAAAAGCAAAAGTTCTGTGTGGAAAGAAAGCACAATAGGCACCTGGCAACAGAACGCCCCTATAAAAAATGAATTCATTTAAAACTATTTCTGGCTGGGGAGGATATCCTAAAACAAATTCAGAGGTCATATCACCTAGAAATATTGATGAATATAAAATAAATTTAAAAAAAACATTTATTGCTAGGGGAAAAGGTCGTAGCTATGGAGATAGCGCTAATTATAAAACTGTCCTTCAAACAAGTTTTTTAGATAAAATTATCCACTTCGATAAAATAAATGGTTTAATAACTTGCGAAGCAGGAATTACTATTAAGAAAATCTTAGAAAATATTGTTCCAACGGGATGGTTCATACCCGTTTCACCTGGTACAAGCTTTGCTACACTTGGAGGATCCATAGCTAGTGATGTGCATGGAAAAAATCATCATAGATCAGGTTCATTTGGAGAACATGTAAAAGATATTAAAATAATGTTGGGCAATGGAAATATTGAAAATATCTCTACTGAAAATAACTCTGATTTGTTTTACGCGACATGTGGAGGAATGGGATTGACCGGCGTTATTCTCTCAGCCACTATAAAATTAATTTCAATAAAATCATCGCAAATAATTCAAACAGAACTAAAATCGAAATCATTAGAAGACACCTGTTCAATTTTTGAAGAAAATGATAAAGCTCAATATAGTGTTGCGTGGCTTGATTGCTTTGCAGAAGAAAAATCTATTGGCAAAGGCATAATAACATTAGGTGAACACAGTGAAAAAGGAAATTTAAATTTTAATATTAAAAGAAAAGTTAATATATCTAAAAATTTCCCTTCATTTGTTTTAAATAAGTATTCTATATCAATATTTAATAAACTTTATTATGCATATCATAAAAATAATAGAAAAAGATTGGTGCATTTATTTGATTATTTCTATCCATTAGATAAGATTAATAATTGGAATCGACTTTATGGAAAAAATGGTTTTATTCAATATCAGTTTGTAATCCCAAATGATCAGATAGTTAAAAATCTTAAGCTTATATTTAAAAAAATTTCTGAATTTGGAATTAACCCTTTTTTAGGTGTATTGAAAAAATTTGGAAAACAGAACGATAATTTATTATCATTCCCGATGTCAGGATATACATTAGCCATGGATATCAAAATAGATAAAAAATTATTTAAAAGTATTGAAGAGCTTGATAAGGTTGTGGCTAACTTAGGAGGAAGAATTTATTTAACAAAAGACTCTTTGATGAAAGAAGAAATATTTAAAAATAGTTATACAAAATGGAAACAATTCGAAAAAATTAGAGAAAAATATGGTGCTATTAATAGATTTCGTTCTGATCAATCATTAAGACTAGGTTTAAAATGAAAAAGATATTAATTTTAGGAGCAACCTCTGCAATTGCTGAAAGTTGTGCAAAAATATGGGCCAGAAAAGGTGCAAGTCTATTTTTAGTTGGAAGAAATGAGGAAAAATTAAATAAATTAAATTCTGATTTGAAATTAAATGGATCCAAAGAAATTTTTTCTTATTTAATGAATTTAAACACAATTGAAGAGCATAAAAAAATGTTAGACATAGCACAAAATAAACTTGGCGATTTAAATATAATACTAATTGCTTATGGAAATTTACCTAATCAGGAAAATTGTGAGGAAGATGTGTCATCTACTTTAGATGAAATAAAAACAAATGCAATTTCTACAATTGCTCTTTTAACTGAAATATCGAAAAGATTATCAAAGAAAAAATCTGGAACAATTGCAGTAATTACCTCTGTAGCTGGAGATAGAGGTAGGGCTAGTAATTATGTTTATGGTAGTGCAAAAGCAATGGTAAGTACTTTTTTATCTGGTCTTAGACAAAGACTTGATAAGAGCAATATTTCTGTCGTAGATATAAAACCAGGATTCATTGATACTCCAATGACAAAAAATTATAAAAAAAATTTCCTATGGTCGTCCCCAGAAAAAATTTCTCCTAAAATTGTAAAAGCAATTGATAATGGAGAAAGTGAAATTTATGTTCCATCTTTCTGGAAAATAATTATGTTGGTTATAAAGTATATACCAGGCTTTATTTATAAAAAAATTCGCTTGTGATGAATAAAAAAATATTTTTATTTTCACTTGCCTTTTCTATTCTTCTTCCAACAATCAAAATTTTTTACTTTTCCAATCAAAATGTTTACCTCTTTCAAGCTTACATTTTAAACAATCCTAACATTCTCCAAAATGATTGGCTTTCAACTACAAAGGATGGAAATTATATTTTTTCCCAGTTCACCTTTTTTTTGATGGAAATAAATGAATATTTACCAAAATTTATAAACAAAGTTTTTGAAGTACTTTTTTTTTATTTTTTATTAAAAATTATTTTTAATAACGAAGAAAAAAATAATCTAATTTTAATCTCAATAATATTGATATTAAGTATTATTGCATATTATTTAGGTATAGGTTTTAGTGGAATTAAAAATCAACATATATTAGGAGAAGTATACCAACCAAGTATATTTAATGTATTTTTTGTTACCAGTATTTATTTTTTTTTAAGAAAAAATTTTTATTTATCTATATTTTTTCTAGCAATACCTCCATTATTTCATCCATCAATAATACCTACGGCAATAGTTTTAGGTTTTATTTATACCTTATTAACAATTAGAAAAGATTTAAAAAAAACAGTATTTTTTTTATTGTTAGGAATTTTGTTAATTTCACCATCTATTTTTTTTGCTTTCAAAAGTCAATTAAGTACCCCAGAAGATTTAAAAAATGCTCACGATATACTTGCGAATTTTAGAGTTCCTCACCACTCTGATATTAGTTTTTTAGGAAAAAGAGATATAGTCAGTTTTTTAATTTTAATTTTTGGATCGTTATTGTGTAATGATAAAAATCTTAAATTAATATTAATTCTTGGGCTTATCTATATTTTAATCTCTCTTTTTCTAGTAAGTTTCTTGCAATCAAATACGATTAAATTGATGTTTTTGCACAGAATTAATGTTGTATTAATTCCAATAGCTTATTTAATTTTAATAAAAGAAACTTATAAATTTTTAAATAATAAAATAAACTTATCCATTAAAATTGAAAAATTTAAAAAATTATCATATTCATTTTTTTATTTTATAATTACAATTTTATTTTTAATAAGTTTAAATATAAATATAAATAATAATAATAAATTTGTCGAAAAATCAAAATTGGTTGGAACTTTTACAAATAACAAAAATATTTGGTTAGTTCAGTCAATTAAATCTCTTAAACCGGATATAATTTCTCAGCTTAGATTAAATTTCTCTCAACCATTATTTGTAGATTTTAAAACCCATCCAAGCAATCCTAAAGATATAATTCAGTGGAAAAAAAGAATTGATCTTGTTGACTCTTTTTTTAATTCAAAATCAAGTAAAGAATTTAGTTATAACTTAAATGAGATTTTAAAAATAAGCAGAATTGACTTTATACTTTTTTCTAAATCTCATATGAATATTATTAAATGTAAGAATCAAAAAAAGTTCGTAGATAATTATATTTTAGTAGATATAAATAATTGCGATTTTGAATGATTTTATTTGAAAAAATAATAAATTCTTTTAATAGAAATAGTTTTAATCATTTTTAAAGCTGTAATTGCAGATTGAAATAATGTTCCTGAAATTTTTGACGTTCCTAATGACCTTGGATAATAACATACTGGAATCTCAATAATTCTAAATCCATTTTGAATAAATTCTATTGTATGTTCTGGTGCAAATGAAGCGTTATTAGAATTTAAATTTTTTTCTATTTCTAAATAATCTTCTCTCCAAAAAGCTCTTAATGTACATCCAACATCAGTTAAAGAAACAGATCTATCAATCCATAAAATAGTAATTATTTTACCATATAAAATATTAAAAAATCTTTTTAAAATTCCCATGCTGGCTCCATATTGAATGTATGAAGGGTTTGTTCTAGTTCCAACTACTAAGTCAGATTCTTTAAGTAATGTAATAAATTTTTCAACGTCAGAAGATCTAAATGTTCCATCTGCTTCAGATAAAACAATTATATCGGCGTCAGAGTTTTTTATTCCTTCCTTAATAGCATGACCATATCCAAGAAAATCTCCAGATACTAATTTTCCACCATTTTTCTCAACTAGAGCTTCTGTATCATCATCGCTTTTTTTACAGGCAACAATAACATTTCTACATACTTTTTTAAAATCTCTAACTACGTAAGCTATACTTTCTTCTTCTCTGTATGCTGGTATTACAACATCGATTTTTAATGGTTTATTTTTTTTCAGTTTTTTTTGTAAATTATAAATGTCAACTTTCGTATTTATATTAACGTAGTTTTTAAGTTTAAAATAAATAGGTTTTTTAAATTTATTAATAATAGAATAAAAGGGTTTTTTATCATTATTATCCTTTAATAAAGTGAACAATTCATTATTTAAACACATGAGACCAGTTCCATAAAATTCTGAAACTATTTTTTTATTTTTTTCAAAACTATCTAAAATTGTATTATTTTGTTCATCAATTATCACTGAATAATTTTTAAAATATTCTTGTGGAAATTCGAATTTTTTAATTGCAATTAAATTTTCTTCCAAACTAATATTTGAAGCTTCATTGCAAAAATTTTTGAAATCATCTTCCTCAAAATATTCATCAGCCAAAAAAATTATAAATTTTTCATTTTCAGAAACGTGATTTTCAATCAATTTAAGACCACTTAAAATTCCTTTGTATGTATAGGTTTTTTCATTTACTAAAATCTCAACATCTTTATATTCTTCAAATTCTTTTTCAAAAAAATCTTTTTTTTCTGTAATAATTATATAAATTTTTTCTATGTTTAGGTTTTTTTTTATGTTCTCAATATGATTTAATAAATTTTTTTTTGAATTTATTTTAGCAAAAGCTTTTATTTTATTTGTTTTATAAACGCCCAATCTTTTGCCTCTGCCGCCTGATAATATAAAAGCTTTTTTAATTTCGCTCATTTTTAATCTATAAACTTTGATAAGTCTGGTTTAAAATAATTAGGGCCCTTCATAACTTTGCCGCTTTCATTATAGATTGGTTTTCCATCCTTACCAAGCTTGCTCATATTTGATCTTTGAACTTCATTAAAGCATTTATCAAGATTTACACCAAAAGCATGGCCCGCACCATATGTTACATATAAAATATCTGTAAGTGCATCAACTGCCTCTTTTAAATCATTGTTTTTTATTGCCTCTTTGAATTCCTCTAATTCTTCACCAATTAACTCAATTCTTAAATTGTTTATTTTTTTTGTACTTAAGGCTGGCTTAGATTTTACCTCTTGTCCAAATGTTTTCATAAACAAACCAACTTTCTCAAAATTTGTCATAAGGCTCCTATATGAATTTTATATATTTTATTGTATAAGAATTTATACTTTGTT
The DNA here is from genome assembly GCA_902567765.1 of uncultured Pelagibacteraceae bacterium. Taxonomy (GTDB): domain Bacteria; phylum Pseudomonadota; class Alphaproteobacteria; order Pelagibacterales; family Pelagibacteraceae; genus Pelagibacter. The sequence goes on from CACFNI010000003.1 coordinate 65,260, forward strand.
CCAAAAATGAAATATAGAAAAGAATATGATAGTATAGGAATTATTAAAGTTTCCTCTAATAAATATTGGGGTGCATCAACGCAAAGGTCAAAAAAATACTTTGATATTGGAGATTTTCTAGTAAGACCGGTTTTAATAAAATCAATAGGAATTATTAAGAAAGCTGCTGCAATTGTTAATTACAAAAATAAAGATATAGATAAAAAGATTTCAGGAGCAATAATCAAAGCGGCCAATGAAGTTATTCAGGGCAAAATGGATGACAATTTCCCTCTTAAAGTCTGGCAAACTGGCTCGGGAACTCAAACTAATATGAATGTTAACGAAGTAATTTCAAATAGAGCGATAGAAATATTAGGTGGAAAAAAAGGTACAAAAAAACCTGTTCATCCAAACGATCATGTTAATAGATCTCAGTCAACAAATGATGTATTTCCGACAGCAATGCATATTGCGATCGCATTGCAAACTAGAGATTTATTAATCCCATCTCTTAATAAACTTAATATTGAATTAAAAAAAAAAGTTAAGCAGTTTAATAAAATTGTTAAGATTGGAAGAACCCATCTTCAAGATGCGACTCCTATTTCCCTTGGACAGGAGTTTTCTGGATATCAGTCTCAATTAGAAAAAAGTATCGAAAGAATTAAAAATGCATTGAATGAAATATATTTTCTTGCACAAGGAGGTACAGCGGTAGGAACAGGGATTAATACTAAAAAAAATTTTGATAAAAAAATTGTAAATGAAATAAAAAAAATTACAAAACTTCCTTTTAAACCTGCAAAGAATAAATTTGCAGCTTTGGCGGCTCATGATTCAATAGTAAATTTTTCTGGAACTTTAAATACAACTGCTGTTTGTTTAATGAAAATTGCTAATGATATAAGGTTTTTGGGATCAGGTCCCAGGGCGGGTTATGGAGAATTAATTCTTCCTGAAAATGAACCAGGATCTTCCATAATGCCTGGAAAAGTTAATCCAACTCAATGTGAAGCGGTAACTATGGTTTGCGTTAAAGTAATTGGAAATCATAATGGAATTACCATGGCTGGATCTCACGGACATTTTGAGTTAAATGTTTTTAAACCTTTAATTATTCATAATATTCTTCAATCAATAAAAATTTTATCAGACAGCACGAGTAGTTTTGCGAAATATTGTGTTTCTGGAATTAAAGCTGATAAAAATAGAATTAAAGAATTATTGGATAATTCATTAATGTTAGTAACAGCCCTTACGCCAAAAATTGGCTATGATAACGCTGCTAAAATTGCAAAAAGAGCATTAAAAAATAAAACTACACTTAAGTACGAAACGCTAAAATCTGGTTTGATAAATGAGAAGGAATATAACAAGATTATTAATCCAAAAAAAATGATTTATCCCTCATAATAGTTTACAAAAACTTTTCTAACAAAATTTTTAAAGTCAATCCAATTATGGATTTTTTTTTCATTTTCAAATAAATTTAAAATGTCTTGTAATTCTTCTTCTGCTTTGATTTTGCCTGGTTCTAAAATCAAATTATTTATAATAATTTTATCTTTAATTAAATTATAACTTATATCAAAATAAACATTTTTAATTTTGTTTCTATTTTTTTTATTAATCTGAAACAATTTATAAAATAAATCTTCTGAAGAAATATTAAATACAAAATTTCCAGTAAAAATTAAATCATCCTTTACATTTACTAAATTACCACTAATTAAATTAAGATTACCCAAATCTCCTTTAAAAATTGTATTATCGAAATTTATAGCTCCATTTTCTAAATTGACCAATATTTTTGAGGAGTTAAATAATTTACTTTTGACTAAGTTTTCAACTTTTAATGTAAATTTTGCATTTAGATTTTCGTCATATAATGGCTCAATCAAAAGCAGGTTTCTTAAAAGACTGTTATCAAAGATATTTTTTTTGAAATTTAATCTCTCAAAGTTTAAATCCATATTTAAATAAAAAGGACTTAAATCTATTTTGCCAATATATCCAATCTTATTATTTTTTATTTTTGAGTTTTCTTGAGATTTAATTTCAATTAAATTTTTATTTAAGATAATATTGGACCCCATTTCAATATTTCTAAAATAAATAACATTTTCAATTTCTAGAGCATCATTTTTTTTTTCACTTGTAAAATTTATTATTTTTAAATTAAGTTTCTTTAATTTGAGAAATGTTGAGTTTTTTTTTTCAAGAAAATCCTTATTCCAATTTAAGGAATATGGAATTGTAAAAAATTCCCCTTTAGATATTAGCAAATTTTTAGAATCTTTATTATTATAATTTAGTTTAAGTTTAGATATGGGAAATATTGAAATTACGTTTTTATTATCATCTATATAAAAAAATTTACTATTTTTTATATTTAGTTTTTTATGTGAAAATTTCTCTCCAAAAAATTTTATAAAATATTTTAAATCGCTTTGGTGAATTAAAAAATTAGCGTTATTTAAAGATATAGAATTTATTTCAATAATTTCTTTTTTAAAAAAATTTTTTTGGCTAATAAACACTTTTAACTTTTTTATTTGACCAAGTTCTTTTGGTAAGGTGTTATCATTTGAAAAAAATTTAACGTTTTTAATTAAGAAATGAGGTTTTGGCAGAATATTATATTGAATCTCTGGAGATAGGCTCAAATTTATATTATATTCTTCATTTATAATCTTGTTTAATTTTGTTTGTAGTGGCTCTTTGTCATATAGACTAGGTATCGATAAAAAAAATAAATAAAGAAATAGTAAAGTTATTAAAAAAATTAAATACCTATTAAAACTACTGATATTTTTAAATTTATGATTTATAATCTTAATAAACTCATTTATTTTATTAAAATAATCGATAAAAAAATTGTTAGTTTTTGCAATATTTTTAAAAATTATATTTTTCATGAAGTTTTAATAGTTTTATAATGATAGTTTATAAATGATAAACTCTGAATACTTAAAAAAGTTAAATAAAACTCAAAAAGAGGCGGTTTTGTACCTTGATGGACCTTTACTTATTGTCGCTGGAGCTGGATCTGGAAAAACAAAAGTTTTGACCTCCCGAATTGCTCATATAATTAAGGAAAAAAAAGCTTATCCTAATCAGATACTAGCGGTAACTTTTACAAATAAAGCCGCAAGTGAAATGAGAAATAGAGTGAGTTCAATTTTGAGCAAAGAAGCTGTTGGACTTTCGTGGCTTGGAACTTTTCATTCTATAAGTGCAAAATTATTAAGAAAACATGCCAGGGCTGTTGGTTTAAATTCCAACTTTTCTATAATAGACCAAGATGATCAAAAAAGCTTAATAAAAAATATTTGTAAAGCTGAAAACATAGATACTAAAAAAATTTCACCAAATTTTATATTAGCAATTATTGATAAATGGAAAAATAAAGGATGGTATCCTGAAGATGTTATATTAAAAAAAAAAGATACTTTAGAAAAAGGCTTTTTGAAAATTTACAAAATTTATCAATCTAAACTGCTAGATTTGAATACATGTGATTTTGGTGATTTAATTTTACATTGCGTAAAAATATTCGAAAAAAACTTGGATATAGCAGAATTATATTCAAAAAATTTTAAATATATATTAGTAGACGAATATCAGGATACAAATCATATACAAAGTAGATGGCTGAGTTGTTTAACAAACCAACATAATAACATTTGTTGTGTCGGTGATGATGATCAATCAATTTATAGTTGGAGAGGTGCGGAAATAAAAAATTTTTTAGATTTTGATAAAAAATATAAAGATACCAAAATTATAAGATTAGAGGAAAATTACCGTTCAACTCAAAATATTCTAACGGTTGCCTCAAAATTAATAGAAAATAATAAAAATAGAGTTGGAAAAAACTTATATACAAACAGTACAGATGGAGAATTAGTTGCACTCGAATGTTTTAGAAATGGAAAAGATGAAGCTATGGGAGTCAGTGATAAAATCGAGAAATTAAAAAAAAATTATTCATTAAATAATATTGCAATTTTAGTTAGGGCTATCTTCCAAACCAGAGAATTTGAGGAACGATTTCTTAAAATTGGTTTGCCATATCGGATTATTGGAGGAATTAAATTTTATGAAAGAGCAGAAGTAAAAGACTGTACATCTTATTTAAGATTAATTTATCAAAGTAAAGATGATTTAGCATTTGAAAGAATAGTAAACACTCCAAAAAGGTCTATCGGGGACACTACGATTAAACAAATAAACGAATATGCGAAAAAAAATTCATTAAGTCTTGAATTAGCTGCAAAAAAACTAATTGAGTTAGATTTAATCAAACCAAAAACAAAAATTGGACTTAGTTCTTTTCTCAATATGATATCTAAATGGAGAAATGATTTCACTACAAAAAAAATGAACCATGTTAAGTTGATGCAAACAATAATTGATGAATCTGGATATTCTTCAATGTTAAAAAATAAAAAAGATTTAGAGAATGAGAATAGACTGGAAAATATCAAAGAATTATTAAATGCAATGAAAGAATTTGACAATTTAGAGAGTTTTCTTGAACACGTTTCTTTAGCAACTTCTATTGATCAAAAATGGGATGGTGAAAAAGTGAATTTAATGACTATGCACGGATCAAAAGGTTTGGAGTTTGACGTTGTTTTCTTACCAGGGTGGGAAGAGGGTTTATTTCCTCATCAAAAATCTATTGATGAAAAAGGTCAAGATGGTTTAGAGGAAGAAAGACGTCTAGCCTATGTAGGTATTACAAGAGCGAAGAGTATTGCAATAATCTCATTTTCAATGAATAGATTTTATCAAGGTGATTGGATCGATAGTATGGCGTCAAGATTCTTAGATGAACTTCCTGATAAAAATTTATTAAAGAATAGTTATTTTGACGAGGATCAAATAAACAATGAAGAAGAATTTGATTTTAATCAAGATCTTGAGGCGCAAGAAACGATGAGAAGTCCTGGATGGATTAGATATCAAAAAAAATTAAAATGATTAAAAAAAGAATTAATTTATTAAGAAAAAAATTTAGAACAAATAAAATTGATGGATACATAGTTCCAAAAAATGATGAATTTTTTGGTGAATATTCTAGTCATGATAGATTAAAAATTATTTCAAATTTTGATGGATCTGCAGGATTTGCAATCATTTTAAAAAAGAAAAATTATTTATTTGTAGATGGAAGATATACGATACAGGCAAAAAAGCAGTCTGGTAAGAATTTTAAGATAGTAGAAATTCACAAATTGCTTCCATACAAAATTATAAATAATCTAAAATTAGGTTTTGATCCTAATTTGTTTACCGAAAGGCAATTAAAAATCTACTTCAAAAATACATCTACATTAGTGCCTTTGTCTAAAAATTTAATAGATCAAATAAATAAAAAAAGAGGTGCTCAAAATAAACCTTTTTTCTCTATAAATAAAAAAATTGCTGGCGAAAGTCACACCTCAAAGATCAATAAAGTTTTAAAAAAAATTATATCTTATAAAGCTGACTATATATTTATAAGTGCACCAGAAAATGTGGCTTGGTTGCTTAACATAAGGGGTCATGACAACCCTAATAGTCCTATACCTCATTGTAGACTTTTAATAAGCAAAAAAAAAGAAATTTTTTTATTTGCTGATAGATATAAATTTTCAAAAATATCCAAAGAGACAAAATTTAAAAAATTTAAAATAGTTGATTTAAATAATTTAGAAAAAGTTATAAAAAAAATTAAAGCTAAAAAATTTATTATTGATCCACTAACCTGTTCAATTAAAAATCAGAGTATTATTCAATCAAAATTTAAAATTATTCCTAAAAATGATCCATGTTATTTACTTAAATCTTTAAAGAATCCAATTGAAGTAAAAAATATGATTAAAGCTCATGTTGAAGATGGCGTGGCTTTAACAAAGTTTATCTATTGGATAAAGAAAACAAATAAAAAAAAAATAACCGAAATAGATGCTGAAAAAAAATTAGAGAAATTTAGAAAAATAAATAAAAACTATTTATTTCCGAGTTTTAATACAATTGCTGGAACAGGTTCAAATGGAGCAATAGTTCACTACAGAGCTACAAAAGATTCAAATAAAATAATAAAAAAAAAAGATATATTTCTATGTGACTCAGGTGGTCAATATAGGTTCGGAACAACTGATGTGACAAGAACATTGTGTTTTGCCAAACAACCAAATTCTATTAAAGATATTTTTACAAAAGTTTTAAAAGGACATATCGCAGTAGCAACAACAAATATTAATAGATATAGCAAAGGCAAACAAATAGATATTAAAGCTAGAAAGTATTTACAAAAAGATGGTTTAGATTATGCTCACGGCACAGGTCATGGAGTAGGTTTTTTTTTAAATGTGCACGAAGGCCCTCAATCTATTTCTAAATATAATTCAGTAAAATTAGAAGAAGGAATGATCATAAGTAATGAACCAGGATATTATAAAAAAGGATATTATGGAATAAGAATTGAAAATTTAGTTTTTATTAAAAGAAATAGAAAGAAATTAAATTTTGAAAATCTTACTTTAGCTCCAATTGAAAAAGATTTAATTAACTTTGATTTACTTAACAAAAAAGAGAAAAATTACTTATTTGATTACCATCTAAATGTTTATGCAAAAATATCTAAATTTTTAGACCAAAAAGAAAGAAAATGGTTAGCAAGTTTAATTTAACATTTTTAACCATTCCTTTTGACTCAATATTTTAATATTCAACTCTTTTGCTAGATTAATTTTTTTTGTGGTTGGTTTTTCTCCAATAATTAAATAATCCAGTTTTTTATTAACATTGCTGATAATTTTTCCAGAATTTTGCTCTATAATAGATTTTGCTTCTGCTCTACTCATATTTTCTAATTTTCCAGTAATTATAAATGTTTTATTTTTTAAAATTCCCATTTTGTTAGTTTGTGTTGCATCTTTGATTTTTAAAATTTTTTTTAGTTCTAATAAAATTTTTTGATTTGATTTATTTGAAAAAAAATTTTTAATTGATTTAATTTGGGTATATCCAATACCATCAATATTTCTTAATTCATTGTTATCGATTGTATTTAAAAGTTTAAAAAAATTATCATCAGTTTTTATATGTATTGCTAAAAGTTTTGCATTTTCTTGTCCTATATGTCTTATTCCAAGAGAATATATAAATTTTTCAAGTGAAATTTTTCTTTTGGAATCTATAGCAAATTTTAAATTTGCCACAGAAAGGTCTCCCCACCCATCTAAATTCTTAATTTTTTTAAAATCTAAATTAAAGATATCTTGTGGATATTTTATCAACTTAAGATCCCAAAAATTTTCTACTATTTTTTTACCAAAACCATCTATATTGAGAGCTTCTTTTGAAACAAAGTGTTTAAGCCTTTCTTTTGCGATAGCATCGCAATCAAAACCTCTATCGGGACATCTTCTTACTGCATCAAATTTTTTTGTGACTTCGTTGAATTCTTTTGTTGTTTCAAAACCGCAAGGACACTTTTTGGGAAAAATAAATTTTTTTGAATTCATTTTTCTTTTTGTTAAATCCACAGAAACTACATGAGGGATGACATCACCAGCTCTTTCAACAGTTACTGTATCGCCAATACGAATATCTTTTCTTTTTATCTCATCTTCATTATGAAGAGTCGCATTAGACACTGTCACACCTCCAATATTAACAGGCTCAATTTTTGCTACAGGAGTTAAAGCTCCTGTTCTACCAATCTGTATTTCTATACTTATTATTTTAGATATTGAACTATTTGCAGAAAATTTATGTGCAATGGCCCATCTTGGAGCATTAGTTACATATCCAAGTCTTTTTTGAAGTTCAAAATCATTTATCTTGTAAACAATGCCGTCTATTTCAAAATCAATCAGATTTCTTTTTTTTTCTAATTTATTATGATTAATAATTAAATTTTCAATACCTTTAATTATTTTATTATATTCATTTGTTTTAAATCCCCAATCTTTTAAGTTTTTTAAGAAAATCGACTGAGTTTTTATATCTAGATTTTTTGTAAATCCATATGTGTAGGCAATAAATTTTAAAGGAATTTTACTAGTTGCTTTTGGATCTTTTTGTCTTAGACTTCCAGAAGCTGCATTTCTAGGGTTAGCAAATTTTGTTTTGATCTTTGAAAAATCGCTATTTTGAATGAATATCTCTCCTCTAATATCTATTTCTACTGGAAAGTTTTTTGCGGTAATGATTTTTGGTATATCCTCGATAGTTTTTAAATTTTCAGTAATGTCTTCTCCTTCTTTTCCATCGCCTCTCGATAAACCCATTGTAAATTTTCCATTTTTATAAATAAGTGAAGCTGAGATCCCATCTATCTTGGGTTCAGCGCTATACTCCAACTCAAAGTCTTTTGATAAACTCAAAAAGTTTCTGATTTTTTTTTCAAAATTATTTAAGTCTTCTTCATTAAAGGCATTAGATAATGACAACATTTGAGTTTTATGCTTAACTTTTTTAAAGTTTTTTGACGGTGTAAAACCTACTGTTTTAGATGGAGAGTTTTTAGAGTTTAAAAACTTATACTTATTTTCTAAGTCAATTATTTCTTTTTTTAACTGGTCAAACTTACTATCACTTATCTTCGGATCACTCTTATCATAATAATATTTGTTATACTCTTGAAAAAGTTTAATTTTTTTTAAATAATCTTTCTCTATTTTTAAATTTTTCATTAATTAAAAAAAGGATCTAATTCTATCTCTTAGTCTCTTTTTATCCTTCTTAGAGGTTTTCCTATCAATTTTATAATTTTTATTAAACACTCTGTATGATTCTTTATACCATTGACTTGACAAATAATTATAACCTAATGTGTTAGCATATTTTTTTGCCTCTGAAACTAAACCAAGTTTATAGTGAATTTCAACCAATCTATGAAGTGCTTCTTCAATATATATTGTAGTATCATAATCTTCGACTATGACCTTTAATCTATTAACTGCTGCTATCCATTTTTCTTTTTTAATATAATGTCTTGCAATATACATTTCTTTTGCGGCGAGTAGGTCGTTAATCAAACCAAGTTTATATTTTGCATCAATTGCAAAATCGGTAAGAGGAAATTTTTCTATAACAAGATTAAAACTATCTCTAGCGTATAAGAGAGGTTTTAAATCTTTTTTTTCATCAACAATACTTTCATAATGACACATCGCTATGAGATAATAAGCATAATCTAAATTGGGATCTTTTGGATACTTAATTATAAATCTATCTAGTTCACTAACAGCGCTCTTATAATATGCTTGAGTATAATAACCGTACGATGCCATTAATACAGCTTTAGCTGCCCACTCTGATTGTGGGTATAAAAGCTCTGCTTCATTAAACTTTTTTGCTGCAAAATAAACGTCTCCTTTTTTAAGTGCATCCATTCCTTCTCTATAGGCTGCTATCATTTGCAAATCTAAATCTTTTTCCTCAATTATTGACTCAACCTTTTCGGGGGTGCTAGAGCACGATTGAAGTAATAATAAAAAAATTACGATAAATTTCTTTAAATTGTCCATTAAAAAGTTTTAACAGATTTTTTTAAAAAATCTAAACCTTTAAGCTATTGATTTTAGATATCTTTTGTTAACAAATGAATGGGGAATTTTATTTTCTCGAACTTCTATAATAGAAAAGTTTTGATCATTTTCAAAAACTTTCCTTAATAATTGATTTGTGAGTTTATGACCACCTTGTGAGCATATTAATTTTCCAATTATTTTATACCCAGAAAGGTATAAATCCCCCATACAATCAAGAATTTTATGGTTAACAAATTCTAAATTATTTCTTAAACCAGTTTTATTAAGAATTTTTTCATTCTGAACTACTATAGCGTTTTCTAATGATCCACCTTTTGCTAAGTCCATTTTTTTTAATTTATCTATATCTTCATATAAACAGAAAGTTCTAGAATTAAATACATCTTCAAGGTCGTCTTCATAAACTTTTATCATATTTCTTTGACTTCCAATTAACGAATTTTCATATTTAATTTCAAAATCTATGTCTAAACTTAATTTACTTGGTTCTATTGATATATATTTTTTCCCATCTTCAAATAAAATTTTCTTTTCAATTTTAATAACTTTTATTGGCGAGTTACTAATTTCAACTCCTGTTTTACTTATCTGATCAACATAAACTTTTGCTGAACCATCTAAAATTGGAAGTTCGTCACTATCAACTTCAACTAATGCATTATCAACTCCTGTGCCATAAAATGCTCCCATCAAATGTTCTATAGTTGAAATATTAACACCATAATCATTTGATATTGTTGTACAAAAAATCGCGCTGCTAACATTAAAAATTCCTGGAATAACTATATTATTATTTTTTAAGTCAGTTCTTTTAAAAACTATACCTGTATTTGGATGTGCGGGTCTTACTTTCATATGAACCATTTTTCCAGAATGAAGTGCAATGCCTTCAAACGTCATGGTGCTTTTAAGTGTTTTTTGATTTAAAACTGACATAATGAGGTTATAGGAGCAACGTAAAAAAATTAAAAAACAACAAATGTTACGAGAAAATACAAGTTTTTATTTGAAAAGATGAAAAAGTTTCTCAAAAAATCCTGTTTTTTCAATTTTTTTGGGTATTAATACAACCTCTTGCTTGTTGAAACCATTGCTTAAATTGTATCCAATTTGACAAATATTTTTACCTTCCAAATTAGAGGAGAAAGAGTTTGCATAAAAAGTACACACAAATTTGTCAATAGTGATTTCAAACTCCCGAAACAATAATTCTAATTTTTTTATTAAGTTTTTAGGCAGGCAAATAAATTCAATATCTAAAGAAATTTTTTCACAATCGATATTGCTTGGCGCAAAATTATATTCAAGATCATTAATCTTATATTTTTTTACAATTATATGTGTAATACTATTATTAGGATATGCTCTAAGTATCTGTTGTTTCGCATCTTTAATAAGATATTGAATATCTTTATTTTGAATTTTTTTGTTATCAAGATTTTTCATTAAAGAAATGCAGATAGATATTGATCTATTTGTTTCTACCATTAAGCAAATATTGTTGACGAAGGAGTTAATTTTTTTTTCGATCTTTTTAATATTTTTTTCAAGTGGTTTTTTTAAAAAATCAAAATCTGTGTTATCATTAATACTGACAACACTGATATTTTCTTCGTCAGAAAAAATCAAACGGTTATTTATTTTTTGAAAAACTCCAAAACCTAATTTATTTTGGTCAAGGCTAAAGTAAACTTCTGTTTCTTTTTCATTCATTAGTAAAAATTATTTTATCGTTAAATCTCAAATCAACAATCGAAGCTTTTTTAAATTCTTTTGAAATATTTAATTTATTTATTGTGTTTAAAGCAGACAATATATTTTTACTTGGTAATTTAAATAACTTATCTTGTTTTGTTTTTATATCCCATCTTCCTGATGGAAAAAAATAAATTTCTTTTATATTTTTGATATCGACTGTCGACTGTTTAAGAATATTAATAAATTCTATAAAACTAAATGTACTTATTTTTCCAAAAACGTAAGGCAAATTTTTGGTTGATTCATCGTAACTAATTAATTTTCCATTTGATCCTATAAAATAGAAGTTTCCATCAACATTAGTTATGCCCAAAAATTCAGTTTTTTTAATTTTTATTTCTAAAGTATTTGGAAATATTCTTTTAATTTCAAAAGAATTTACTAAATTATTTTGAGTCAAAATTTTTGCTAAAATATCCTTTTGAATAAAAAAAATATTTTTCAACTGAATTTTTTTTAATTCTTGTAGAATGGATAAATTATTTTTTTCTGAAAGACCTGAAACCTTTATGTCTTTAAAACTAAATTTAAATAAATTCGAATTAGATATTTGTAAATTACTAATTGTGGTAAATAAAAAAAATATAATTAAATATATGTAAATTTTATTTTTTTTACCTATTTGAAGATGCATCTTTTAAAATCCATTCAATTAAATTTGCAAAATTAATTCCATGGTAATTTGCAATTTCAGGAACTAAAGAAAGATTTGTCATACCCGGTTGAGTATTAATTTCTAAAAGATAAAATTTATTTTTAAAAAATTTAAAATCTGATCTAGTTACTCCCCTGCAACCGATTAATTTATGTGCTTTTAAAGCAATATTCATTATTTCCTGTATTTTATTTTTTCCTATATCAACAGGTATTATGTGTTTGGTTTGCGCTTTGACGCTATACTTTGCCTTGTAGTCATAAAATTTTCTTTTTGGTTTAAGTTCAATGGCTCCTAATTTTTTTTTCCCCATTATCGCCACTTGTATTTCTCGACCTGGAATGTATTCTTCTATTAAAATTTGATTGTAATTTGATAATTTTTTTAAGTTTTTAAAAAAGTTTTGTTTTGAACAAATGTAAACATTTACACTTGATCCTTCATTAATTGGTTTGATCACTACAGGAAATTTAAGTTTTTTTTGAATTTGTGTAATAATATTTTTATTTTTTTTATTGAAATCATATTTAATATATTTGGGTGTAAGAATTTTATTATTTAAAAAAATTTTTTTAGATATCTCTTTATCCATTGCAATTGAAGAGGCAAGAACCCCTGAATGAGTATATTTTATTTTTTGAGACTCCAATATAGTCTGGATATATCCATCTTCTCCAAATTGTCCGTGTAATGCATTAAATACTATATCAGGTTTAAAAGTTTGTACTTTTTTAAAAAAATCTTCATCTGGCTCTGAAATTATTGATTTGTATTTTTTATTTTTTTTTAATGATTTAAATACACTTCTAGCAGTTTCTAGACTTATAAGTCTTTCTTTCGAAATTCCACCTCCTAAAATAATTACTTTTTTCACTTTATAATCTCAATTTCTGTTTCTATATCAATTCCAGTTTTAGATTTTACGCTATTCTTAACAAAATCAATTAAATTTTTCATATCCTTAAAACTTGCATCTTTTTTATTAACAAAAAAATTACAATGTTTTTCTGAAATTCCTGCATCTCCAAATTTTGTGTCTAAGGGGACTGATTTTTTGATTAATTCCCAGGCCTTCTCTTTAGTTTGGTTTATAGGATTTTTAAAAGTACTACCACCAGTTTTAATTTTAGTTGGTTGTGATTGATTTTTTTTAAATTTTAATTCATTTATCTTATTCTGGATAATTGATTTATCCCCAATTTTACCTTTAAAAGAAGCACTTAAGAAAATTAAGTTTTTTCCTAAATTATTTCCTCTATATACAAAATTTATTTTAGATGATGGTATAGTCAATATCTTCCCTGTATTATCAATCGCCTGTATTGATAATAAAACATCTTTAAATTCTCTTTCAAAGCATCCAGAATTCATCTTTAGTCCTCCTCCAATGGTACCTGGAATACAAGATAAAAACTCAAAACCTCCTAGATGACTTTCACAAGCAAATTCTGATACTTGCCTGTCTGTGGCAGCACTTCCAGCAACTAAAGTAGTATCTGATAACTGAGATATATTGGAAAATTTTTTACCTAATTTAATTACTATACCTTGAAAAATACCATCATTCATCAAAACGTTTGATCCTGCACCTAAAAGAAATATTTTTTCTTTAGAACCGAATCTTTTTAAAAATGAAATTAATTCATTTAAACTTTCAGGTTTAAAATATACGGGCGCTACACCCCCAATATTAAACCAGTTTGTTTTTTTAAGATTATAGTCAAAAAAAATTTTACCTTGTATATCTTTTGAAAAGTTTTTCAGTTCATTAATATTTGTCATAATAATTTTGGGAGTTCTTTCATCCAATTTGAAATTGAACCTGCGCCCATACCAATAACAATTTTATCACCATAAATATTTTGCTTTATAAATTTACTTAGCTCATATTGATCTTTGATCATGTAAACCTTGACTTTAGAGTTTGCACATATTTCTTTTGCAAAATTTAAATAATCAAATCCTAATTTTATTTTTTCTCCAGCTTTATAAATTGGACACAAAATTACCGCCTCTGTTTTACTAAAAGATGAACTAAATTCTTTTCTCAAATCTTTTAATCTTGATATTCTATGTGGTTGGAAAATACAGTATATTTTTTCCTTTTGATAAACCTTATGAACGCCATTTATCAGTTCTTTAATTTCAGTTGGGTGATGTGCATAATCATCAAAAAAACTTACTCCTCTATAATTAAAAATTTTATTAAACCTTCTTTGCACTCCTTGAAATTTTATTAGTGAATTTTTAATAATTTTATTAGATATTCCGATTGTAAATGCAACTGCTACAGCAGCTGTAGCATTTCTTATATTGTGCAAGCCCAACAAAGGGACATTTATATTTTTAAGTGTAATTTTTTTCTTACCCGGCAAAGATATAATTACATCGAAAATTGATATATTTTTGGATTGTCTTATATTTTTAATTACGAAATTTGAGTCTTTATCTGTTCCATAAGTAAAAAAATTTTTTGTTTTAATTTTTTTTATTATTTGGTTATTAACTTTATCATCTTTACAAATAAAAGATTTTCCGAAAGATGGGACTTTATTAATAAATTCTATAAAATGATTTTTTAACTTTTCCATAGATTTGTAATAATCCATATGTTCTCTATCTATATTTGTTACAACAGAATAAGTTGGAGGAACCTTTGTGAAACTACCGTCAGACTCATCAGACTCTAATACACACCACTTACTTTTTCCTAACCTAGCTGAATTTTGTATAGAATTTATCACACCGCCATTAATTATAGTTGGGTCTAATTTAGCTTTAGAAAAGATACCTGAAATGAGTGAGGTTGTAGTCGTTTTGCCATGTGAGCCTGCTACAACTACATTTTGTGTAAGAGAAACAATATGCGCTAACATGTCTCCTCTTTTATAAATAGGAAGGTTATTAGTTTTTGCATGCTGAACTTCTGAATTGTTTTTTTTTATTGCAGAAGAAATAACAAGTATTGTTGCACTATCAATATTTTTTTTACTATGACCCGTAAAAATTTTAATTTTATTTTTTTTTAGTCTATCTATATTTTTATTTTTTGAGATGTCGCTTCCCTGAATTTTAAATCCCATACCTTTCATAATTAATGCTAGACCACTCATGCCAATACCGCCTATACCAACAAAATGGATATTTTCTTTTTTTGCAAGTTCAATTTTCATTTATAGTCTTTACAATTTTTTCATTAATGTTTTTCCAGCTATTTTGTTTCCTGAAATTTTCCATATTTTTAATTTTTTCTAAATAGTCATTTTCATTTTCAATTATTTGTAATAATTTTTTTAATAATATTTCACTTGTAATATTATTTTGTTCAAGTAGCCAACAACAATTTTTGTTTTTATAAAAAAGTCCATTTTCATATTGATGATTGTCTTTTGCGAAAGGATAAGGAATCGCTATGTATGGAATATTCAAATAAGTTAATTCTGATAATGTCGAGGCCCCAGCTCGAGTGATACATAAGTTTGAGTTGGATATAATGTCTAGAATGTTTTTATCATATTTGAATAACTGATGACTGATATTTTTTGAATTATAAAAATTTCTTAAATTCTTTAAATTTTCATCACTGCTTTGTTGATAGATCGTCAATTTATGTTTTTTTGACAATTCATAAACTACGTTTTTCAAATCTTGATCGAAAAATTTTGCACCTTGGCTTCCACCTATAATTAATAAATTTACTTTTTCTAAAATTTTCTTTTTATCGGATCTTATTGAATAAAAATTTTTTCGTAGTAAAGGATTTATAACTATTATTCTATTTAGATATTTTTTAGGAAAATTTTTAATATTACTAGAATAGCAAAATATTTTTTTACTAAACCTCATAAAAAAAGCATTTGCCCTTCCTAATACCATGTTTGGTTCAAATAAATATATTTTTAAATTTAAAATCTTTGCCGAAATACATAGTGGTAATGACATATAGCCACCTGTAGATATTAGAATACTTATATTTTTCCTCTTCATAAACATAATTGATTTTATAGTTAAAAAAATAATTAAAATAAAATTTAAAGGTAAATTAAAAATATTTCTTTTTAATTTGGGCGTATCTATTATTTTTATATTTTCTGTTTTCTCGTACAAAAATTTTATTCCTCTTTGATCGGAGGCAATAAATACTTCAAAATCATTTTTTAAATGTTCAAAAAACACATTAGCAGGAATGACGTGTCCACCAGTTCCTCCAGTGCTAATTAAGATTTTTTTTTTCATTACATTCAAATTTTTCTTTTAGTTAAGTTTAAAATAATTCCTGATAATATAGCTGTCCCAACTATAGAAGAACCTCCATAACTTAAAAATGGTAAAGTCATGCCAGTTGTTGGAAGTAATCTTATATTTACCCCAAGATGAATTAATGCTTGAAATAATATTATAGATGCAGATCCAACCAAAATTAATTTCGCTTTATTATTTTTTTCGAAATAAAGTTTTTTAAACACTTGATATATAAAAAATAAAAAAATTATCATTAATATGATTATAACGACTGCTCCGAATTCCTCTGAGATAACTGACACAATATAATCAGTATGAGCTTCAGGCACTCTATTTTTTAAAACTCCTTCTCCAATACCCTTGCCAAAGAAACCTCCATTAATAATTGCCTCAGAGGCTTTCTCTGATTGATAATTATTTCCGGATGTTGGATCAAAAAAAGATTTTAGTCTAATTAAAATATAAGAAAACTTTGGAATGAAAAAAATTAGATAAAGTAATAATAAAAATATTAAACCAAAAAAAAGAAAAAAAACTATTAAATTTATTCCGGAAATAAAAATTAAGCTAAGCCATGTCAAAAGAACTAAAAAAGTTTGTCCGATATCTGGTTGAGTTATTAATAGAAAAATGATTGGAGCAATTAAAACAAAACTCAAAAGATACTTATAATAAATATTTTTATTTTTCTCTGAACTTAAAATTGAAGCCATCATTATAATGATAAATGGTTTTAAAACTTCAATTGGTTGAAATCGTGGCAAAAACAAAATATCTAACCATCTTTTAGATCCCTTTACCTCTACGCCTATGATAGGAACTAAAGCTAAAAAAATAAAACAGATCAAAAATAAAGCGTTTGATACTCTATAGAAATTTTTTTGATTTAGTGATGAAAAGAAAATTATGAAGAAAAAACCTAAGAGTGTATAAAATAAGTGTCTTAAAAAAAAATAATAACTATTTGTATTAAGATTGTCAGAAGCAACAAGCGAGGTAGAAACTAAGGAAAAAAATAATCCCAAAGAAAAAAGAACCATAATCAAAAAAAAAATTGATTTATCAATATTTTTCCACCATCCATAATAAATTTTATTAATTTGAAACATAAACTATTTGTTTAAATATAGTTTTTTAAAAAGTTCATTAAATTTTTTTCCTCTATCCTCAAAATTTTTATAACTATCAAACGATGCTGCTGATGGACTAAAAAGAATAGTATTGCCAATTTGATTTTTTTCATTTTTAATGTCGTAAATAGTTTTCTTTAGTGCACTTTTTAAGTTTTTGAAATATTCGTATCTTATTTTATTTTTCAATATTTTAATAAAATGATTTTTATTTTTACCATATATATAAGCTTTAAAATTTATACATTTTTTTTTGCTCATAAAAAAATTATCACCGGATTTTGGAATTCCACCAATAAGCCAATGGACCTTATTTAAAGACTCAAGAATATTTATAGTTGATGAAAAACTTGTAGCCTTAGAGTCATTAATAACTACAAAATTTTTATTTTTATAAATGACTTGTTGTCTAAAATTTAAACCTTTAAATTTATTGATTGTTTTTAATAATTGTGAATGTCGGATACCTAGTTTTTTTTGAAATTGCACAAACAAAACTGAAATTTTGCTTATTTCCATTGGTCAGAAAATAAGGATTTTTAATTTTTTCAATATTTTCTGAAAATAGTTTTTCATGAACATTGATCATTTTAGATTTTAACTTATTTTGTTTTAAAAATTTTTTGAGGTATTTATTTTTAAAATCTAAAAATGAAAAGTCACTCTTATTTTGATTCTTAATTAGTTTAAATTTTGATTTAACATAATTATTTAAGTTTCCATGTCTTTCAATGTGATCAGGTGAGATATTTAAAATTGCCGCATAATTAGCCTTAAAAATTTTACTATATTCTAGTTGATAAGAAGATGCCTCAATAACAAAAATAGTTTTAGGAGTTACTCTTTTTTCATTTAAAATAGGATTTCCAATATTTCCCACTAGCCTTACATCTTTTTTTTGATCTTTTAAAACCTCATATAAAATTCGAGCTGTTGTTGATTTTCCATTAGTTCCAGTGATTGATATAATTTTATTTTTAAAATAATGGCTATAAAATATATCTAAATCTGTAATTATTTTATTTAAGTTTTTGGATATAAATTTTTTTAAACTACATTTTCTAATATTTATCCCAGGACTTACCAAAATATAATCAAAATTATATTTGTAGATTTTTTTTTTATTTATAAAAAATTTTTTGCTTACATTTAAATTTTTTTTAATATCATCAAAAAGAAAAGTTTTATTATTTTTTTTTAAAAACAAATGACTAGAATTACCAGTTTTTCCTAAACCATAAATTAAAATTTTCTTTTTAGAAAAAATTTTCTGTTTTTTTTTCATTACCTGAATTTTAAAGTTGCCAGGCCTATCATTGCTAAAATAATAGAAATAATCCAAAATCTAACTACTACAGTTGACTCGGGCCAACCTTTCTTTTCAAAGTGATGATGTATTGGCGCCATTTTAAAAACTCTTTTACCGGTAATTTTATAAGACATAACTTGCACAATTACAGAAATTGCCTCTAACACAAATAATCCTCCTGTAATCGCTAAAACAATTTCATGTTTAGTAATTATGCCGACTGCCCCCAAGGATCCGCCTAGTGAAAGCGATCCAGTGTCTCCCATAAAAATTTTTGCAGGGGGCGCATTAAACCATAAAAATCCTATGCAAGCTCCAATAATAGAACCACAAAAAACCGACACCTCGCCTATTCCCTCAATATAAGGAATTTGAAGATAATCTGAAAAAACAATATTTCCAGTAACATAACTTATAAAAGCAAAACATCCCGCAACTAATATGACTGGGACTGTTGCAAGTCCATCGAGACCATCAGTTAGGTTTACTGCATTCGAGGAACCAACTATTATAAAAACAGAAAAAGGAATAAAAAACCAACCTAAATTAATCATTAGATTTTTAAAAAACGGAAAATATAAATATTCAAGTTCTGAGTGTTCAGTAAAATAAGTTAAAAATATAATGCCTACTACTGCAATTAAGATTTGCGTAATAATTTTAAATTTAAAAGAAACACCAGAAGAATTTTTATATTTAATTTTTCTGTAATCATCATATGCGCCCAATAATCCATATGAACCAACTATAAAAATTAAAAACCATATAAAAAAGTTCGATAAATCTCCCCAAAGCAATATACCAGAAAAAAGGCCTAATAAAATTAAAACACCTCCCATTGTTGGTGTGCCAATTTTTTTTATAATATGTTCGCTTGGACCATCCTCTCTAATTGGATCTAAAATTTGTTTTGCTGAAAAAAATTTTATAAATGGGGTTCCAACAATAAACACTACAAACATAGAAGTAAAAACTGCTAGTCCTGTTCTAACAGTTAAATATTTAAATACATTAAGAAATGTAAATACTTCTACAAAATTGACTGACAAACTATATAACATTTTTTTTTAGTTCTTTTGTGAATTTGTTTAGTCCTGTCGAATTTGAACCTTTGATCATTAAATAATCATTATTATTTAATTGGTTTTTAATCAAATCAATTATTTGTAAAGTTTCTCTTAAAATTAATCCTTTTTTTACAGGTTTTATATTTTTAAAGGTTTCTTTCATGTGATTCCCTAAGACATTAATTTTATTGATGCTAGAAGAATTAATAATTGGTGCTATTTTTCTATGTTGAATTTTTGAGTGCCTTCCTAACTCCATCATATCTCCTAAAATCATATATTTTTTATTACGAGTTTTTATCATATTAAAATTTTGTATAGCGCTTTTTAAGGAAAGCGGATTTGAATTATAACTTTCATCAACTAAATAAATGTTTTTTTTATTTATTTTAATTTTTGAAATATCTCCTCTTCCCTCTGGTGTTTGAAAATTCCTAAAAATATTTTTATCCAATTCAAATGGATCTGTAAAATATGAAATAACAGTTATTACTGCTAGTAGATTTTTTATAAAATTTTCAAAGTTGCTAGATAAATTAAAAAAAGTTTTTTTGTTATTTATTACTACCGAAATTTTAAAATCGTTTTTATTTCTTGAAATTGACCTAAATTGCACATTAGCTTTTTTATACATGCCAAAAGTCAAAACCTGTAATTTTTTTTTAAGAGCTATTTTTTTATGTAGAGAAAAAAAGCTATCATCAGCATTTAATATTATTAGCCCACCTGGCTTTATGTTATTGATTATTTCGGCCTTAGCTAAAGCTATTTGATTTATGTTTTTAAAATTTTTTGCATGAGCATAGGAAATATTTGTAATTATACCGACGTCAGGATTAATTATTTTAGTTAATCTATCTATTTCACCTTTTTTATCCATGCCAGCTTCAAAAACCCCATATTCGTGATTTATATTAAGATTAAATAGGCTTAGTGGAACACCATATTTATTATTAAAAGATTTAGGCGAGGAACTTACATTTCCAAATCTACTTAAAGTTTCGCTCAAGAGTTCTTTTAAGGAGGTTTTTCCACAACTTCCAGTGATCGCTATAATTTTGGACAAAGAGTTTTGTCTGATAATTTCAGAGGCTTTTGTTAGGAAAGTAAGTGTATTTTCAACTTTTATTTGTTTGTTCCTTTTTTTGGATTTATCAATTTTATTTACAACGGCTAAAGATGCACCCTTTTTAAAAGCTTCATTGATAAATTTATTTCCATCCTTATTTTTTCCTTTTATTGCAAAAAAAATATCATTTTTTTTTATTTCTTTTGAATTAATTGATGCATTTCTAATTTTTCCTTTAAAAGATATTTTTTTGTTTTTTCTTATATCATTTATAATATTAAATTTGAGATCCTTATTTAACTGCTTATTTTTTATCTTTATATATTTTAGAATACAGTCTTTATCAGAAAAAAAGTTTTTATATTTTCCATAATCCTGTACTTTTTCATGTCCTTTTCCCGCTACAACTAAAATTTCTCCTGTTCTTAAATTTTGAATACCACGTTTAATAGCTATTTCTCTATTGGAAATCTCATATAATTTGGATCTTATTATTTTTCTTTTAATACTTGCTCTTATTTTTTCTGGATCTTCATTTCTAGGGTTATCATCGGTCAAATAAATCTTATCACAATAATTGTTTGCTATTTTCCCCATAATAGGTCTTTTATTTTTATCTCTTTCTCCGCCACATCCAAAAACTAATGAAATTTTTCTATTTTGAAATTGATCTTTAATATTCTGCAAACATATTTTTAAGGCATCAGGAGTATGTGCATAATCTAATATTACTAGTGAATTATTTTTTATTGTCCCAATTTTTTCAAAACGTCCTGGAACAGATTTAATTTTTTTCACAACATTAACTACTTTTCTAAATTCAATATTGCTCATATTTGCTGCAATCATCGACATTAAAAGATTTTTTAATTGAACTTTACCAATCAAATTTAATTCGAGAGTATAAAACTTATTTTTATAGTTAATTTTCAAACTTTGTTTTTCTCCCTCATATTTATGAGAGATGAGATTTAAGTCCGCTGACTTAGCCGATATCGTATTTAATTTAAGTTTTTTTCTTCTTACTATTGACTTTATTTTTTTATACTCTGGAATATCTAAATCAGTAATTACATTTGAATTTTTCTGTAATAATTTTTTGAACAAATGAAGTTTTGAATTTAAATAGTCTTTAAAAGATTTATGATAATCTAAGTGATCTCGGGATAAATTAGTGAATATTCCAATTTTAAAGTTCAGCCCGTCAAGACGATGTTGTTTTAAACCATGACTCGAGGCTTCTAATATTACATCATCAATATTTTGATCCTTTAATTTAAGTAGATGTTTGCATAATTCTATAGGATCAATTGTAGTATTTTCTAAATTTTTTTTGTTTGAATTTGTTTGAATTCCTAAAGTTCCAATTGATGCCACCTTCTTTTTATTAAATTTTAATATTTGTAAATAAAAATTAGCAATTGATGATTTGCCATTTGTCCCCGTTACTGCAATTAGATTCCTGGGTTTTTTTTTATAAACTTTATTTGCAATTTCAGCGATTAATTTTCTTACATTCGAAGATTTTATAAACAAGACATCATTTTTTTTTCCCTCAAAATTACTATTTGATATTATTGTTTTTGCGCCATTTTTTATTGCGTGGGATATATATCTATTTCCATCATTATTATTTCCTTTAACTGCAAAAAAAATAAAGTTTTTTTTGCAGTTTGCGCTATTAAAACTAAAACCTGAAAATTTATGGTTTTTAAATTTTGAATTAATATTTTTAAAGTAATTCCCTATCAACATAAGGTTATTTAACTTCAATATATTTTGTGGCTAAAATAGGTCCAATTTTTTCTATTATTTTGCCTGCAACCTCGACAGATGTCCACCCAGCCGTATTGTATGCAGTTCCCTTATACTTCCAACCTGAACCATCATTGTAATGATAAATATAATCTTTGCTCGGTTTAGGTTCATCCAATAAAGTTACTAAAACATATTGTGGTTTGGAGGTTGGAAAAACAGCAGCAAAAGTATTTACTTTATTCTTTGAATATTTGCCTCCTATTGTTTTTTGAGCGGTGCCTGTTTTTCCACCAACTTGGTAGCCATCAATATTAGCAAATCCTGCTGTTCCCTCTTTTGTGGAAACAATTTTCCTTAACATTTTATTTATCTTTTTTGATACACCATCGTTTAAAATTTTACTTTTTATTTTATTTTCAGAAATATTTTTTTTAATTAATGTAGGCCTTATATTGTAGCCACCATTTGAAATTATTGCGTAAGCTTTTGCTAATTGTAGGGGCGTTGTAGTTATACCGTGCCCAAATGATGATGTGGCTAGTTTACACTTTCCCCATCTAAATGGGATAGGTTGACCAACTTCTTCAATATCAAATTCAATTTTTTTTAAAACACCAATTTTCTCTAGAAAATTTTTAAATTTTTCTATGCCTAACATTTGTGCAATTCTGACCGATCCAATATTCCCAGATCTTATTAAAATTTCCTCTGCTGTTAGATTGGCTGGAATTTCATTATCATATTCTCTAATTGGTCTTCCAGCGCAAGTGATACTTTTTGGCAAGTCTTCAAAAATAGTCCCTGGTTCAATCTCTCCCTCGTTGATTCCTGCCGCCACAGTGAATGTTTTAAAAACTGAACCAAGTTCATATACACCTTTTGTTGCTCTATTAATATATTTCTCGTCATTAATCTTTTCTCTTTTATTAAGGTTGAAATCAGGTAAAGAAACCATTGAAATAATATTACCATTCTTTACGTTCATTAAAATTGCTGCTGATCCTTTGCTTCTAAAAATATCTTCGAATTTTAAAAGTTCCTCTCTTACTAAAAATTGAATATCAGTATCAACTGTCAATTCTAATGGTTCTTTTCTAGTTTTAAGTTCATAATCGAAAAATTTTTCAATACCCGAAATTCCATTATTATCATTATCTATTTGACCAATTACATGGCTAAACAAATTTTCTTGAGGATAAATTCTTGTTAATTTTTCCTCAAAAATAATAGATTTTTCTCCAAGTAAACGGAGTTTTTCATACTGCTCATGACTAATTTTTTTTTTTAGGTAAAAGAATTTTTTCTTATAAATTTTTTTTTTTATTTTAGAAAAATCTTTATTAAGAAAAATTAACTTTAAATTTACGATTAGTTTTTTTTTATCCTTAACAAGGTTTGGATTAATACCTACATCTATAGTTCTTACTGATTTTACTATAAAGCCACCGTTATTATCAATTATATCAGCTCTATAGTTTGACTTTATGCGATAGTTATTGTTTTCCTCTTTAGCAATGTTTAGGCCGCCCAAATATACAACTCTTATTGAATATATTGAACAAATAATTAAAAAAATAAAAAATATGAATGCAATCCTGTTGAAAGTAATATTTAAATTTGACTTATTTTTTTTATATAGAAATTCACTTTCGTAATCTTCTATAACTATTCTTTCAAAATTATTTTCACTCATTATTAATTATTTTGAAATCTTGAATTGATATTTTTTCATCATTTATAATTAATTTTTTTATTTGATTAATTTCAATTTTGGACAGTTCATCCTCAAAGTATAGAGATTGGTAATCTAATAATTTTTTAGGGTTTGTTAGATAATTATAATCAAGTCGAATAAGCTCATATTCATCTTTTAATAAACTTATATTTTCCTTTATATTGAAAATTTGGTTTTCTAATCTTATTGTAGAGTTTTTAGTTAAAGTTGTACCTACTACTAAAAAAATAATTATTATAAACAAAAATATTTTCTTCATAATTTTTTTGAATAATTTTCGATATCAATTAAATATTTAAATTTACTAAAAATATCTGTCTCAAAATCATAAAATTCACACTTTTTAACTGCATATCTTAATTTGGCTGATCTTGATGGTGGGTTTTGCTTTACTTCAATTGAAGAGGGTAATATTGGTTTTTTACTAATAAGATTAAGAAGGTTTTTTTTTGTCTTAGTTTTGGGGACATATCTCGAAATACTTTTTGCTTCAGACAAACTTTTAAAAAAATATTTAATTATTTTATCCTCTAAAGAGTGGAAACTTACAACTGCAATAATTCCATCTTTTTTTAAAGTTTTTGTTGCATTTATAAGTCCATAAATTAGTTCACTTATTTCTTTATTTACAAATATTCTCAGGGCTTGAAAAACTTTTGTGGAACTATGAATCTTAAAGTTTTTTATTTTTTTGGTTCTTTCAATTATTTTTACTAAATCTTCAGTATTTATTTTTTTAATTTTTCGTTTTATAACTATTTCTCTTGCAATTTTTTTACTTTCTCTTTCTTCTCCAAAAAATTTAAATATTTTTTCTAATTCTATTTCATCAAGTTTATTAATCACATCCGAGGCAGAAAAATCGTTAAGACCCATTTTCATATTTAAATCTCCTTTTGAATCAAAAGATAGTCCCTTTTTTTTATCTTTTATTTGTACATAGGAATAGCCAAGGTCAAAAATTATAGCTTTTATATTCTCATTTTTAAGTTTTAAATTATTTAACTGGCTGAATTTCAAATTTTTGAAAAAAAATCTCTCTTCAAACTTTGACTTTATATCTAAACTTTTTTTAAAAGAATCTTCATCTCTATCAATTGCGATTACTTTTGTACCTGCAAATTCTAAAATTCTTGATGAGTAGCCACCTTGACCAAAAGTGCAATCAATATATGTGCCACCATATTGAGGGGAAATAATGCTAATAATTTCATTTAGCAGTACCGGGTAATGCATATGCTTTTCCGGTAATATAGTGGCACACATTTGTTTTTTCGAAGACCATTAATTTTTTTGTCTCCGTAAAAAAGCTGGAATTTCGAAATCCTCATCTTCTTTATCATCCTCACTTTCCGAAGATGTAATTTCATGAATTTTATTATCCTCGTTAGAATTAAAAAGATCTGGAGTTTCTTCCTCAATTCCAAAGTTTTCTAATCCGTTTGAAGTTTCTTCTTTTGTCTCTTCCATGGCAGGCTGAGGATCTTCCACCTCAGTTGTTTCAATTTTAGGACTGGTTCCTCCTGTATCTTCTGTATTTAGTACATGTGCATCAACTAAATCAGATGATGTCTCTACCTCATTTAAAACTTCATTTTCAAGTTTTAATGCATTCGCTCCACTTGTCATAGTGTTAGACATGGTAGCAGATAAATTAAAATTATTAGGATTATTAATATTTGAAAAATCAGAGTATCCAGGATTTCTATTTTGAATCCTATGAACCATATTAATTACTGATTTAGATTCAGGCTGTTGTCCATCAAGAGCAGTAGCAACAATTGAAACTCTCATTATGCCCTCGAGAGCAGGATCGGTTATTGCTCCAATTATTAATTCTGCCTCTGGATCAACCTCTGCTCTTACTTTATTTACAGCTTCATCAACTTCAAAAAGTTTAAGATCTTTTCCGCCAGTTATATTTACTAATAACCCTTTAGCGCCCTTCAGTGTATAGTCGTCAATCAATTGATTGGTAATTGCCATTTCAGCTGCTTTTGCTGCCCTTCCTTCACCCTCAGCTTCGCCTGTTCCCATCATTGCTTTGCCCATTGAACTCATAACATGTTCAACATCTGCAAAATCTAGATTTATTAGACCAGGTCTTACCATCAAGTCTGTTATACTTTGTACTCCGTGAAGCAAAACATGATTTGAAAGTTCAAAAGATTCCTCAAATGTAGTTTGTTCGCTTGCTACTTTAAACAAATTTTGATTTGGTATTACAATAATTGTATCAACATGTTTTCTAAGTTCTTCCAAACCTTGTTGTGCTCTTCTCATTCTAGAGGGACCTTCATATAAAAATGGTAGAGTAACAACTCCAACTGTTAAAATATTTAATTCTTTTGCAGCCCTTGCAATTACATGTGCAGATCCAGTTCCTGTTCCACCGCCCATCCCTGCAGTTATAAAAACCATGTTTGCACCCTGAAGAACATTTACTATATCATTTAACGATTCATCGGCTGCAGCCTGACCAATATCTAGTTTAGATCCAGCTCCTAATCCTTTTGTCAAATTCAATCCGATTTGGATTTTCTGTTTAGCTTTACTATGTTTAAGGTCTTGAGCGTCAGTGTTTACAGCTATGAATTCTACTCCTTGAAGACCGTTATCTATCATTCCATTAATTGCATTTCCTCCGGCTCCGCCAACCCCAAGAACTAATATTCTTGGTTTTAATTCTCTTATATCTGGTGTTTTAAAATTTATTGTCATTTATCCCCTCTCCATTTTTTATTAATTTATAGTTTTTTTCTAACTTATCGAAAGTATTGGTCCAAAAATCATATGCCCAAGTACCTTCGATAGATTTTTCTATTGCTGTTAAACAATTATTTTGAAGATTTTCTATCTTTTGCATTAAAATAATTTGTTCCATCTTTCTCATTATTTTTTACCCATCTCTTCCCATTTAAGGCTTGCTCGATTTATATTGGATTTTTTTCTTGCTTGGGCCTTAAATTTTTCAAATGCAGTTGGCTCCCAAATTTGAAATGTCTTTCCTTGGCCAACAAATAACATGCTATTTTTAATTTTTGCATGTTTTAATAGTTTCGATGTTAAAGAAATTCTTCCCTCGCTATCAAACTGTAAATTAATACTTTCAGACAAAATTGATGTTGCAAAGTAATCTTTCTTTTCTTCAAAAGGATTCAAAGCATCGATTGCATTTGAAATTTTTTCTATTCTATCTTGTGGCCATGCTTCTATTGATTGATTATTAAATGATGGATAGCAAACTACTCCATTGTAGCCTAAATTTGAAAGATATGATCTAAAACTAGCAGGCACAGAAACCCGTCCCTTTTTGTCCAGTTTGTTTTCGTAAGTAGATAAAAACATATTTCATAATTTCCCTTTTCCCTTATTTGGGAACATATGGGATATTATGGGTTTTCAACCTACACGTCAATAACTAATTTAAGCCTTGATATACTTAAATTTTGAAACGGTTTGTATGTTGAATTGTTAGAGTTTAGAAAGCCAGATAAACTATAAGCCGGGTTCTGTCGTTTAAACTTATCATTTATCTAGGCCTAAGATCGCTCTTAGGCTCAAGCAACTAACCCAGATGACTAGCCAAAGACAGCTTTTAGTTTTTCAACAATGTCATCTCTACTCAGTCTTGCTCTCAGTGGGGTTTTCCATGCGCTAATTGTTACCAATGTAGCCGGTGTGCTCTTACCACACCTTTTCACCCTTGCCTTGATGAGGCGGTTTATTTTCTGTGGCACTATCCCTAGGGTTTCCCCCGCCAGGCATTACCTGGCACTGCGTCTTTGTAGAGCCCGGACTTTCCTCTTTAAAATAATTTAAAGCGATAAGTCGTTTATCTGGCAATAGCAAAATATTCTTAATTTTTAGTTTTTCAAGAAAATAATGATTAATTCTAGATCAAGTTTTTACTTATTTTTAAGCA
>CACFNI010000004.1 GCA_902567765.1 uncultured Pelagibacteraceae bacterium
ATTATTTGTAAAAAAAAAGGGGGTTTTAAGTCCTCCACCTATGTAGTAAAATAATTTTTTTTGTAACTCATTATTCTTTAATCTCATTTCAAAATTAGCTGCTGATAAGTTACTACTCAATAAAAATTTTTCATATTTTGTTCTAGAAAATTTATTATTTTCATCAAAAAAGTTTGGATTTTTTCTTATGTTCTTTGCCAGAGATTTTTCTGAGATTTTAAGATTTAAATCTTTTATTTCCATTTCAAGTAATTTTTCTGATATTAAAGTTGATACAAGTTGTTCAAGAACATTATTTTCTAAATTTTCTCTTACTGTTTCTGTGTCAATATTAGAATTATTTAAAAAATTCATGAAATCCTGTGTTGAGATACTTTTGTTATTTATTTTTGCAACATTGTTTGTATTTCCTGAATTGAATACTCCGCCCATGCCCCATAACACAAAAGGAACAATCATTATTACTAAAACAATTTTAGCAAGAAAGGTTTTTGAGAATTTTCTAATATTATGTAGCATTGTAGTTTTTTAATTTATTGAACTATAAAAGACAAACCTATAGATTAAAATTTTCATTATGACAAATAAATATATGTATTTTATTGCTAATTGGAAAATGTATGGTGATTTAAAATCGCTTAATTCGTTAAATAAAGTTATTAAATTCACTAATACTAATAAAAGAAAAAAAATTAAGTTAATTTATTGCCCACCCTATACATTATTACAAGCATTTTATAAAAAAATTAAAAAAACAAGAATATTTCTTGGTGCTCAAAATTGTCATTATGAAATTTCTAGTGGTCCTTTTACTGGATCTATAAGTCCTCAAATGTTAAAGAGAATTGGTTCAAGTTATGTAATTATAGGCCATTCAGAAAATAGATCTGAAGGCGAAACAGATAGTCAAATTAATAAAAAAATAAAATCTTGTATTGAGAGTGGATTAAAGGTTATTTTTTGTATTGGAGAGTCTTCTTTGCAGAGGGGAAAAAAACTTACACAAAAAGTTCTTAAAAAACAAATTCTTAAAGGTTTATTAAAAGTAAGATTTTCGAATAATATTCTTCTCGCTTATGAACCTATTTGGTCTATTGGCACAGGAAATGTTCCCAAAAACTATGAACTAAATAAAAACATAAATTTTATTAAACAAATTTTAAAAAATAAACATAAAATGAAAAACCCTAAAGTTTTGTATGGTGGATCAGTAAACCCTAAAAACGTGAAAAATTTGGCATCAATTGAAGGTATAGATGGATTTTTAGTTGGTGGGGCCTCTCAAAATGCTAAAAATTTTATTGATATAGTTAAAAAAACTATTATTTAACATCCATGGAAAATATATTGTTAATTCTTAACATCATTATTGCAATTGTTTTAGTTGCTCTTGTTTTAATACAAAAATCGGAAGGTGGCGCATTGGGTATTGGGGTTTCTCAAGAAAGTTTTATGTTTTCTAGATCTGCAGGAGATTTTTTTACTAAGGCTACAGCTGTAGTGGCTGCTTTATTTATAATTTGTAGTCTAAGTTTAACAATTATCTCAAGAGAAAATATTGTTTCTTCAACATCAGTTATAGACAAAACCGAGGAAAATATGGTCGATGAGCCAAAAATTCCTGAAAATAACAATTAATCGTTTTCATTTTTAAATATATCAGCTATAACATAATTCCATGGCGCGATATATTTTTGTCACTGGCGGCGTGGTTTCATCACTTGGTAAAGGTCTTTCTTCAGCATCCTTAGCATATCTTTTAAAATCACAAGGTTATAAAGTTAGAATAAGAAAAATGGATCCGTATTTAAATGTTGATCCAGGAACAATGAGCCCTTTCCAACATGGAGAAGTTTTTGTAACTGATGATGGAGCAGAAACAGATTTAGATCTTGGTCACTACGAAAGATTTACAAATATAACAGCAAAAAAATCAGATAACATAACTACAGGAAGAATTTACAGCGACATAATTAAGAAAGAACGTAAAGGTAAATATTTAGGAAAAACTGTTCAGGTTATACCTCATGTCACGGATAGAATTAAAGAATTTATAAAAGGAGATATAAAAAATGAGGACTTTGTAATTTGTGAAATAGGTGGAACAGTAGGCGACATTGAAAGTTTACCTTTTGTAGAAGCTATAAGACAATTTTCAAATGAAGTTGGTAGGCAAAAAAGTTTGTTTATACATCTAACGCTTGTACCTTTTTTAAAATCATCAGATGAAATTAAAACTAAACCCACACAGCACTCAGTTAAAGAATTAAGAAGCCTTGGAATTCAACCAGATATAGTTATTTGTAGATCTCAAAAACCTATACCATTAGACCAAAGAAAAAAAATCTCACTATTTTGCAATGTTTCAATTGATAATGTTATTGAGACAGTTGACGTTAGAACTATATATGAAGCTCCAATAAGTTTTTACAATGAAAAAATAGATAAACAGGTATTAAAATTTTTTAAATTAAAACCGAGAAAAAAAGTTAATTTAATACCATGGAAAAAAATAACTAAGTCCGTTTTAAACAATAAAAAAATTGTTAATATTGCAATAATAGGGAAATATGTAAATTTAAAGGATGCATATAAATCTTTGGATGAAGCATTAATTCATGGTGGTATATCTAATAATGTAAAAATTAATTTAATAAGAATTGAATCTGATAATTTGAAATCAAATCAAATTAAAAAACTTTTAAAAAATATATCAGGTATTTTAATACCCGGTGGATTTGGCAAAAGAGGTACAGAAGGTAAGATATCGGCAATAAACTTTGCTAGAAAAAAGAAAATTCCTTTTTTTGGTATATGTTTTGGTATGCAAATGGCCGTAATAGAATTTGCAAGAAATGTCCTTAAAATAAAAAAAGCTGGTTCTAGTGAACTTGATAAGAAATGTTACCCTGTAATTGGTTTATTAAATGAATGGAATAAAGACGGAAAATTAATAAAAGGGACTAATAAAGAATTGGGTGGAACTATGAGGCTTGGTTTATATGAAGCTAAATTAAGACATAATTCACTGATAAAAAAAATCTATAATTCAAGTACAATATTTGAAAGGCATAGACATAGGTACGAGGTGAACATTAATTTAAAAGATAAATTTGAAAGTAAAGGAATGATTTTTTCTGGTATTTCTCCTGACGGTAAATTACCTGAAATAATTGAATTAAAAAACCATCCTTGGTTTGTGGGTGTTCAGTTTCATCCAGAATTTAAATCTAGACCTTTAACACCACATCCTTTATTCTCTTCATTTATCAAAGCTGCAAAATTCTATAAATGAAAAGCAAAGTAGTAAACTGTAACGGTATAAAGATATCTAATAATAACAAAATGACCTTGATAGCAGGTCCATGTCAGCTAGAAAGTGAACAACATGCGATGGACATGGCAGGAAAAATCAAAGAAATTGCAACTAAATTTAAAATTGGATTTATTTATAAAACTTCATTTGATAAAGCAAACAGAACAAGCCTAAAAGGAAAAAGAGGTGCAGGTTTAGAAAAATCATTACCAGTTTTTGATAAAATTAAAAAAGAATTAAATACTCCAATTTTAACAGACATTCATAATGAAGAGCAATGTTCAATTGTTTCTAAACATGCTGATATACTTCAAATTCCAGCTTTTTTATGTAGACAAACAGACTTACTAATTGCCGCTGCTAAAACTAACAAAATTATAAATGTAAAAAAAGGACAATTTCTTGCACCATGGGATATGGTAAATGTAACAAAAAAGATTTCAGACTCAGGTAATGATAACATTTTGGTTACAGAAAGAGGTGCGAGTTTTGGATACAATACATTGGTTTCTGATATGAGATCGTTACCTATAATGGCAAAAAACGGTTATCCCGTTGTTTTTGATGCAACACATTCTGTTCAACAACCGGGAGGTTTAGGTGAAAAAAGTGGAGGTCAAAGAGAATTTGTTGAATATTTATCTAGAGCGGCAGTGGCAGTTGGGGTTGCAGCAGTTTTTTTAGAAACACATCAAGATCCCGATAATGCTCCATCTGATGGCCCAAATATGGTTCCATTAAATAAATTAGAAAATTTAATTAATCAACTAGCAGAGATAGATAGTTTGGTTAAAAAAAATTAATGAGTAAAATTACGAAAGTAATAGCACGTCAAGTTTTTGACAGTAGAGGAAATCCAACAATAGAAGCTGAAGTATTTTGTAAAAATTTAAGCTCATCAGCTATTTGTCCTTCTGGAGCTTCAACTGGAACATTCGAAGCTTACGAAAAAAGAGATAAAAATAATAAAAAATATTTAGGAAAAAGTGTTCTTAAATCTGTAGGTTTAGTAAATACGATAATTTCAAAAAAACTCAAAAATAAAAATGTACATAATCAAGAAAAAATTGACTCTTTTTTAATTAATTTAGATGGAACAAAACAAAAAACAAAATTTGGCGCAAATGCGATTTTATCTGTTTCAATGGCAGTTAAAAAACTTTCTGCAAAATTAAAAAAAATTCCTTTATATAAAGCTTTTTTATTAAAGAAAGATTTTAAATTACCTTATCCTTTAATGAACATTATTAATGGTGGAGCACATGCAGATAACGGTCTAAGAATTCAAGAATTCATGATAAGACCAGATAAAGCAAAAAGTTTTTCTGAAGCTGTAAGAATTTCATTTTTGGTAATTCAAAACTTAAAAGGTTTGATTAAAAATAAAGGTCTATCTACTTCCGTGGGCGACGAAGGTGGTTTTGCACCAAGGATAAGTAAAAATGAAGAAGCTCTAGATTTGATTGTTAGTGCAATAAATAAAGCAGGTTTCAGGAATGGTAGAGATGTTTCAATATGTCTTGATGTTGCAGCAAATGAACTTTTTAAAAAAAACCTTTACTCTATACACTCAAAGAAATTTGAAAGTGTTGAAAAATCGATAAAAAATTATGTTAAAATTATTAATAAATATAAAATTAAGTCAATCGAGGATCCTTTTTCTGAAAATGATTGGTCTTCATGGAGTAAATTAATGAATTCCATTAAAAAAACCCAAATTGTTGGTGATGATTTATATGTAACTAATTTAGAAAGATTAAAAAAAGGTTTTTTAAATAATTCATCTAATGCTATTTTGATTAAACTCAATCAAATAGGAACTGTTTCAGAAACACTAGAGGTTATTAAGTTTGCACAGATAATTGGTTATGAGACAATAATTTCTCATAGATCAGGTGAAAGTGAAGATACTTTTATTGCAGATTTGGCCGTAGGAACAAACTCTAGCCAAATAAAAACTGGTTCATTATCAAGATCAGAAAGAGTTGCTAAATACAATCAATTACTGAGAATTGAAGAAAAGCTAGGAAAAAAGGCTAAAATGAATAAAATTCATTAATGTTTGCAAAAATAAAAAAAAACTATTTTTTGATATTTTCTATTTTTTTTATACTTTATTTTTTAATAAGTTTTTTAGGTGGGGAAAGAGGTTTTTTTTCATATTTAAAAAAACATAATTATCTTGAAAGCTTAAAAAAGGAAGAAGATGTGCTTACTTTAAAAATAAAAAATATAGAAACAAAAAATTCATTGCTTACAGATAATTTAGATTTAGATTATATAGAATTTTTAATACGTGACAAATTTCTGCTAGGAAAAAAAAATGAGACAGTTTATATAATTAAGAATAATGACAATTAGGCATCCTGAAAAAGTAAACAAACCTATCAATCCAATTAAAAAAAAACCCAAGTGGATTAAATCAACATTAACAAATAGCCAAGAATTTTTTTTAACAAAAACTATTGTTAATCAGCACAATTTAAAAACTGTTTGCCAAGAGGCAAATTGCCCAAATATTACGGAATGTTGGAGTAAGAGACATGCAACTTTTCTGATTATGGGAGATACCTGTACAAGAGCATGTGCATTTTGCGATGTTATAACAGGTAAACCGAAAGCTCTTGATATCCAAGAACCATTTAAAATTGCGAGTGCTATAAAAAAATTAAATTTAAGACATGCAGTTATAACGTCAGTAGACAGAGACGACCTTGATGATGGTGGGGCAAAACATTTTCATGATGTAATAAAAGAAACAAGAAAACTTAATCCAAAAACAACTATAGAGGTTTTAACTCCAGATTTTTTAAGAAAAGGTGATTCATATAAAAAAGTTATTAAAGCAAACCCAGATGTTTTTAATCACAACATTGAAACAGTTCCTAGTCTTTATAGAAAAGTCAGACCTGGATCTAGATATTTTGCTTCTCTTGAACTATTAAAAAATGCAAAAAAATTAAATAATAAGATTTTTACTAAATCAGGATTAATGGTTGGATTAGGAGAGAATAAAGACGAAATTTTACAAGTAATGGACGATTTAATAACTGCAGAAGTAGATTTTTTGACAATAGGACAATATTTACAACCTTCTGCTAAACATCATCCTTTAGTTAGATATTATGAGCCTGCAGAATTTATTGAGCTAAAGAACATAGCTAAGTCTAAAGGTTTTTTACTAGTTTCTTCTTCACCATTAACAAGATCTTCTTATCATGCAGATGAAGACTTTGCTAAACTTCAGAAAAATAGAATAAACCAAACTAATGCCCAAAGCATCAGTTAAAAGATCTATTGAGTGTTCTAAAAAACAACTAATCGATTTAGTTCTTGATATAGAAAAATATCCAATTTTTGTTCCATTTTGCTTAGATGCAAAAATATATGAAAAAAAAGAGCAAGGAGACTTTTTATTAATTATTGCAGATCTTACAATTGGAAAGGGACCTTTTAAGGACACTTATAAAAGTGATGTTAAATTTAACAAAAAAAAGGATACTATTTATGTAACTAATCTCGATGGACCTTTAAAATATTTAGAAAATAAATGGCAATTTAAGGAAGACAATAAAATTACAGAAGTTTCATTTGAAGTTGACTTTGAATTAAAAAACCGTTTTTTGAACATTGTTATGACCAAATCATTTCAGTTCGGTTTAGATAAAATTGCCGATGCATTTCAAAAAAGAGCTGAAGAATTATTTGGCAAAGTTTAAAATCAAATTTAATGCTTTATTAACTGTCGCTTTTTGAATAAGGGACCTTTTTTTATTTTTAAATAAATACTTTTTAACAAAGGTTTTATTGCCTTTTTTTATACCAATAAATACCAAACCAACAGGTTTTTGCTTAGTTCCTCCTTTAGGGCCTGCTATTCCGGTAATAGAAACAGATATATTTGTTTTAGAGATTCTATTTAAATTTTTAACCATAGACAAACAAGTTTCGTAGCTTACTGCTCCGTGTTTCGTTATAATTTTTTTTGGTACTTTAAGAACATTAATTTTGGAAGAATTTGAGTATGTGACTAAGCCAAGAGTAAATACTTTAGAGGACCCACTTATTGATGTAATAACACTTGAAAGAAGACCACCTGTACAAGACTCAGCAAAAGATATTCTATTTTTTTTTTTAATAAGCAACTTTACTATTTTTTTAGAAAGATTCATCATGAGGTAATAACCATATATAAAACAAGTACTGCCACAACATATAAACCTGCTGCAACATCATCCATAATAACTCCAAAACTATTTTTGAAATTTTTATCATAATAACTAACAGGGTAAGGTTTAGCGATATCGAATATTCTAAATAATATGAACATTATAGAGTAAAAGGTTAACACTTGATTTATATCCTTAGATCCCTCATGTGCAATTTCATAAAGACATATAGGAATAGATTGACCTATAAATTCATCAATAACAACTTCTTTAGGATCTTTGTTATCTAATTCTTTAATAAAAACATTTACAGCATACAAAGATATAAAAAAAACAACAATTAAGGATATTAAAACAAAATTTGGTGAAATATTTATTATATGAAATAAAAAAAACAAAAATATAGTTGTTACTAATGAAGCGATACTACCTGGGATTTTACTAATTTTTCCAATACCAAAAAGAGTTACAATGAAAAAAATAATTTTATTATTCATAATTTGTTACTGAAGTTATTACTTCACAGGCAATAGCTTTTTCCTTTCCAATTAAACCTAATTTTTCAGTTGTTTTGCCTTTGATATTTATTTTATTAGGTGACAATTCGCAAATATTTGAAATAGTTTTTACAATTTTATTTTTATATTTTGAAATCTTAGGTGTTTGGGTAATAATATTTATATCAATATTATTTATAAAATAATTTTTTTTCTTAATTTCATTTATTATTTTTTTTAATAAAATTGTAGATCTTATATTTTTAAACTTTTTATTTTTGTCTGAAAACCATTCGCCAATATCACCCATTTTACAAGCGCCTAGAATTGAGTCTATTATTGCATGTAGTACAGGATCTCCATCTGAATGCCCAAGTGTACCTAAATTAGATTTAATTCTTAAACCACCTAAATATAATTTTCTCTTTGGAACTAATCTGTGTACATCAAAACCTATTCCATATTTTATATTGTGACTTTTTATAATATCAGATTTATAAGTGATTTTTTCGTTTTCATTTTCGCCATTAATAAATTTTATTTTTTTATTTGCTTTAATAAAATAGTTAGCATCATCAGTAGCCTTAAAATTTTTACTATTTTGTAAATTATACAATTCTTTAAAATCGAAACCTTGTGGTGTTTGTGTAAGATAAAGGTAATTACGATTTAAATTTACAATTAGATTTCTACTTTTAAACTTTGCTGTATCTTTAGGTTTAAGAACTGGTATCACAGACTTATTTTTTTTAAGAGTCTCAACTATTTTATTTAACAACTTCAAAGAAAAATTTGGTCTCGCCGCATCATGAATTAAGACTTTTTTAATTTTACTTTTACTAATACTTTTCAGACCACTATATGAAGATTCAGCGCGAGTTTTTCCTCCATAAATAATTTTAATATTTTTTTTATTAATTTTATTAAGAAATTTTCTGTGTTTTTTATTTATAATCAGTAGGATTTTACTAATCTTTTTACACTTTTTTGCTTTATCTATTGAGTGTTGGACTATTGGCTTACCTTTATAATCAATATATGGTTTAGGTATATTCGAATTTAATCTTTTACTTTGGCCAGCTGCTAGTATTATAAAACAAATGCTCATTTATAAATTTTTATTTAGTTTATTTATTGCATAATGTTGGATTTTATCAAAAAAAATATTTTCATATGTGTAATTTTTATAATTACACTATCTATTGGATTTTTGACATTTTTAACGTTTATCAATAAAAGTTTTATAGAATTAAACGAAACAAATCTTCAAACATTACTTGGATTAAACATTGTTTTATTGTTAATTTTTTTTGTTTTAATATTCCTTGAAATAAAAAATGCCTTAAGATCGAATATTAATGTTAATGGATCCAAGGCTAACAAAAAATATATAGCTTTTTTTTCCTTATTTACTTTAATACCATCTATATTAATTTCAATTTTTTCTTTATTTCTTTTTTCTTTCGCTCTCGAAAAATATTTTGATAATAAAATTACAACCGCCGTAAACAACTCATATGAAATAGCAAAAAATTATGTTGATGATGTTAGAAACAAAATTGAGTCAGATATTGTACTTATTACTTTAGATTTAAATAAAAATGTAAATATTTTTTATGATAATCCATCGAGATTTAAAAACCTTCTAATTACACAAAAGTATATAAGAGATGTAGATGAAATTCATTTAATTGATAGTTCAGGAAATCTTCTAGTTACCACAAATACAAAAAAAAAAGATTTTATTCCACCAAATGAAAAAGCATTAGAAATGGTTTTTAACGATGAAAGACCACTCAAGATTATTAATGCATTCGAAAACAAATCATCAGCAATACAAAAACTAACTGCATATATTGATACATATGTTTATGTCGTAAAATATCTTGATGAAGAAATATCAAATTATTTAACAGAGTCTGAAGAAGCTATAAATTTTTATTATAGGGTAGAAGATAAAAGAACAGGCATCAGAATATCATTTATATTAATTTATCTAGTGGTTGTTTCTTTACTTCTATTTTTATCAATTTCAATTGCAATTAAATTTTCTTCTAGATTTTTCGTATCAATTTCTAACTTAATTTCTGCATCTCATAAAATTGGACAAGGAGATCTTGAAACCAAAGTTCCAGAAATTAAAACTGACAAAGAGTTAGAAATTTTGAATAAAAACTTTAATTATATGATTAACCAATTAAAGGATCAACAAGATAAACTTTTGCTTCAAGAACGACATGAGGCTTGGAGTACAATTGCTAGAAAATTAGCTCATGAAATTAAAAATCCTTTAACTCCTATACAACTAACTATAGACAGGCTTAAGAATAAATATTCCGATATTGTAGATACTGAAAATAAAAAAAACTTTAACGAACATTTAAAAACAATTCATAAACAAATTGAACAAATTGAAAAGTTAGTTGATGAATTTTCTGACTTTGCGAGAATGCCTAAACCTGTTTTTAAAAGAATAAATTTGTTGAATATAATTAAGGATAACGTTTTTTTATTAAAAGAAATAGATAGCTCAATAAAAATTGAATTAACACATAACGAAAATGAGTATTTGTTTACATGTGATAGCGAGCAAATAAGCAGAGTCTTTTTTAATCTTGTTAAAAATTCAATAGAAAGTATTCAGGAAAAATCATCTAAAAATCCTGATTTTACAAAGAAAATTGATATAGTAATTGAGAACAAAAATGATTATATAAGCCTTACTATAACAGATGATGGACTTGGTTTTTCAGAAGAGAATTTAAGTAATATATTAAAACCTTATTACACAACAAAAAAAAAAGGAACTGGACTAGGTTTATCGATTGTTAACAAGATAATAAATGATCACAATAGTAAAATAAATTTTATAAAACAAAAAATTGGTGCAAAAATTATTATAAACTTCCCGAAAAATGGCAACTGAAATACTTATAATAGACGACAATCCTGATATTAGAAATATTTTAAGTGATTTAATTTCTGATGAAGGTTATAAAACAAGAGTAGCTGCCAATTATAATCAAGCATTAACAGAGATAGATAAAAAATTGCCAGACGTAGCAATTATTGATGTTAAGTTAGATAAGGGTGACAACGATGGTATAGAACTTTTAAATCATATTAAGAGTAAAAATAAAGATATACCGGTTATAATTATTTCTGGTCATGCAAATATAGAAATGGCTGTTAAATCTCTTAAATCTGGTGCATTTGAATTTATTCAAAAACCATTTGATCAAGAAAGATTAATGAATTTTGTGAAAAGAGCTGTTGAAAATTTTACTCTTAAAAACCAAAATAAAGAGTTATCCACAAAATTATTTCATTCATTTGAATTAATTGGATCAAGCACGAATATTGAGAAAATAAAAGATCAAATCTCAAAACTTTCATTATCAGAAAGTAGAATTTTTATTAATGGGCCGACCGGCTCAGGCAAAGAGTTAATTGCTAGAAAAATTCATAAATTGTCAAATCGATCAAATGAACCATTTATAATTCTTAATGGAGCTTTGCTTGATGTTCAAAAATATGAACAAGAATTATTTGGTGAGGAAAAAAACAATGGATCTATACTGTATGGTGCATTAGAAAAAGCCTCAGGAGGTATTTTGCTAATTGATGAGGTTTCAGAAATACCACTAGAAACGCAATCAAAAATTTTAAGAGTATTAATAGATCAAAAATTTAAAAGGATTAATGGTGATCACGATATTAAAGTAAATGTAAGAATTATTTGTTCATCTAGCAAGGATATAAAAAAAGAAATAGAACTTGGAAATTTTAGAGAAGATTTGTTTCATAGACTCAATGTTTTTCAAATTAATATTGCACATCTACGAGATAGAACTGAGGATATTCCTTTGCTAATAAAGTATTTTTCTGAAAAAATTTCTCAAAATTATAATTTGAAAAAATTTGATATTGATACAACCAATCATTATTTAATAAATTATGATTGGCCTGGTAATGTTCGAGAGTTAAGAAATTTAATTGAGAGAATTGCAATATTAGGACCTGATAATAATGAAAAAGTTTCCAATATAATTAAAGAATCTTTAAAAAAAACTAGTGGAGATAATTTTAAGATAGAAAATTCATTATCTGTACCTTTAAAAGAAGCGAGAGAAAACTTTGAAAAAGAATACCTAACAACACAACTTAAAAAATTTGGTGGAAATATATCTAAAACTGCTGAATTTGTAGGCATGGAGAGATCAGCTTTACACAGAAAATTAAAAGGATTAGGTGTAAAAGACTTAAATTAAATGAATATTATTATTTGTGGCGCTGGCAGAGTAGGTTTTACAATAGCAAAATTACTTCGTGAGCAAAATCACTCAATTACAGTAATAGATCAGTCAGGTGAAGATATTCAGAAAATAAATGATACTCTAGATGTTAAGGGAATTGTAGGAAAAGCAACGTACCCCTCTGTTTTAGAAAAAGCTGATGGCGCTAATGCAGATATGATTATAGCAGTTACTAGAAATGATGAGATTAATATGCTTATTTGCCAAATAGCATATACCGTTTTTAAAATCCCAAAAAAAATTGCCAGAATAAGATCTCAAGACTATTTAAACCCAAGGTTTTCAAAGGTTTATAGCAAAGATAATTTGCCAATAGATGTGATTATTTCACCAGAAATTGAAATTGCAAAATCTATACAGCGAAAACTTGAAGCACCAGGAGCCCAAGATAATATACCTTTTGCTGATAATAAAATAAGACTTCTTGAAATTAATGTAGATAAAGGTTGTCCTTTAATCAATATAAAACTTAATGAGTTAACAAAAAAATTTCCTAAATTAGAAGCTCATATTTTAGGTGTTATAAGAAATGAAAAATTTATAATTTTAAAAAAAACTGATGTAATTGAGGAAAATGATAATGCTTATGTAATTATAAATTCATCGCAGATGCAACAAACATTACAAGCTTTTGGTCACAACAAAAAAATTTCTAACAAAATATTAATTATTGGAGGTGGGAATATTGGTTTTAATCTAGCAAAAAATATTGAAAATTCTTTTGAAGATGCAAGAATTAAGATTATTGAAAAAGACAAAGATAGGGCAGAGTTTATCGCAAAAGAATTAAATAATTCTATTATTATAAATGGAAATGGTTTGGAAGAAGATGTTTTGACAGAAGCCAATCTGAATGAAGTTGAAACTGTACTCGCTTTAACTAATGATGATGAAGACAATTTAATGGTAAGTGTTCTTGTTGAAAAGTTCTCAAAAGATAAAAGAACTATGGCTTTAATTAATAAACCTAATTATTCATTATTACAATCATCATTAAAGATAGACGATTTAATAGATCCAAGGATGAATACAGTGTCAAGTATTTTAAAACATGTTCATAAGGGATCAATTGAAAATGCTTACAGTATTTTAAATGGTGAGTATGAAGTTATAGAAGCAGAAATTATTGAGACATCTGAATTAATTAATAAAGAACTAAAAAATTCAAACCTGCCTGAAGAAATAAGAATTGGCGCAATATTAAGAGGTGAAGAAATTATAATTCCAAGATCTAATTTTGTTTTCCAAAAAAAGGATATTGTAGTTTTTTTAGCGAAAATTAATCAACTTTCACTTGTTGAAAATATGTTTCGAATTAGTTCGATTTAATTTAAATGAGTTATTTTAGTTTAATTTATTTAGGAGTTTTTTCACTTCTCATTTCTGTTTTATCTTTTTTTAATATCATATACGCGTATTATTTTAATATTTATCTAAGCCTTGATAGCTATTTTTATTCATTAATCATATCATTAATATTTGGATTGTTATTTATTTTTAAAAAAAAAGATAATTATAAAATATCGATTTATCATAAAATTTTAACAGTTATTTTGGGTTTTTTTTTGTTACCATTTATTATCTCTATTCCTTTTTATTTTAGTATATACAATATTTCTTTTTTAGATTCATATTTTGAAACTGTATCAGGATTTACTTCAACAGGTTTTACTATATTTGAAAATATTAAACATTTAGATCAAAGTTTGATTTTATGGAGATCATCGTCTCAATGGATAGGTGGACTGTATTTTTTATCCTCAATTATTCTACTAATTGACATCTTTGATAATAATTTAAAAAAATCTTTGACTAATTTTATAACTTTTGACTCAACAGAGACATTAAAACAATTAACAAAAATTTTAGTTCTATATTCTTTTTTGACATTATTAATATTTTTAATATTGAAAGTTTCCGATCTAAGAACTTTTGACTCTTTCAATTTATCAATGACTCTAATATCCTCTGGAGGCTTTTTGCCATTCAATAATTTATCAATAGTGCTTAATTCAAATATTAAAGAAGTAATATTTTCTTTATTAATGTTGATATCTTTTTTTAGTATTTTTTTATCTTATAATTTGATTTTTTTAAAAAACAGAAATCTCAATTTTTTTCAAGAAGATTTATATTTGTTGATTTACTTTATTTCATTAATATTAGTTTTTTTTTCGTTCTTAAACTTCGAATATGACTTAAGTTTATTATTTTTTAGTCTATCAAGTAGTGTATCAAATATTGGTTTTTCTTTAGAAAATAGTCCTAAAAATTTGTCTTTTATTTTTTTAATTTTAGTAATAATTGGAGGATCCTTTTTTTCAACCAGTTCCGGCATTAGGTTTATAAAACTGTATGTGCTTTTTAAGTTTTCTTTAAATAATCTGATATCTCATGTTAAACCTAAAAATGTTTCTATTAACAAGCAGTTATTTTCAGAAATCAGCTTTGATAAACTTATAATAAATAAATATTTTTTGTCTGTTGTTATATTTATAATATCATTACTTTTTTTATCCTCTTTTTTGACTTTCTTTGGCATTTCTTTTGAAAATTCTTTCAAAATTTCTGTATTGACCTTAATGAACACAGTTAACTCTACAATGTATGGTGTTGAAGACTTTGATTTTCAAAAACTACAGTTTATTATTAAATATTTTCTCATAATTTTCATGATTATCGGCAGAGTTGAACTATTAACAATTCTAATTATTATGAAAAAATTTCTTTTTAAAAATTAAATAACT
Organism: uncultured Pelagibacteraceae bacterium; assembly: GCA_902567765.1. Lineage (GTDB taxonomy): Bacteria > Pseudomonadota > Alphaproteobacteria > Pelagibacterales > Pelagibacteraceae > Pelagibacter. The sequence goes on from CACFNI010000004.1 coordinate 15,046, forward strand.
ATTATAAATTCAAATTATATTTTAAGCGCTCTTAGCTCAGTTGGATAGAGCATCGGTTTTCTAAACCGCAGGTCGGAGGTTCGAATCCTCCAGAGCGCGCCATTAAGGCATTAAAATCAATTAAATTAATGTTAATTTTACTTGCAGGTAAAAATATATCATGCTTAAATTGAGAATATTCAAAAGTAATTTTGAATTATTTGTTAACAAATAAATAAAAAACGAAGGGGATATATGTTTAAATACTTAAAACAATTGACTTCTTTCTTAGCAATGGTTGCAGTGCTTTTTGCATTTACAACAGAAGCTATGGCAAAGAAATCAAAAACTCTTAAAAACACTCAAAAGAAAGGTTTTGTAAGATGTGGCGTATCTCAAGGTCTGCCTGGATTTTCTAATGCTGATGCATCAGGAAATTGGACAGGTGTTGACGTTGATGTATGTAGAGCAGTTGCTGCTGCAACATTAGGTGACGCGAACAAAGTTAAGTTCACTCCACTTAGTGCTAAAGAAAGATTTACAGCTCTAACATCTGGTGAAATTGATATTTTATCAAGAAACACAACTTGGACACTTTCTAGAGACGCTGATATTGGACTTACTTTCGTAGGTGTAAACTTTTACGATGGTCAAGGTTTTATGGTTAGAAAAAGCTCAGGCATAACTTCTGTAAACCAGTTCAAAAACGGTATTTCAGCTTGTACTAATATTGGTACAACAACTGAGCTAAATATGAGAGACTTCTTTAATTCAAGAGGTATTTCTTATGAGCCAGTTGCATTCGAAAAAGCTGACGAAGTTGTTGCTGCTTATGATAATGGAAGATGTGATACTTACACAACTGACAAATCAGGATTAGCTGCACAAAGAACTAAAATGAAAAACCCAGATGAGCACATAGTTTTACCTGAAACTATTTCAAAAGAGCCTTTAGGCCCTGTTGTAAGACAAGGTGATTCTGTTTGGGAAGACATAGTTCGTTGGTCTTTAAACGTTATGATCGAGGCTGAAGAGTATGGAATAACTTCATCTAATGCAGACTCAATGAAAACTTCTGACAATCCAGCAATTAAGAGATTAGTTGGAGCAGAGGGTGAATTAGGTGCTGCTTTCGGTTTAGATAATGACTGGAGTTTAAGAATTATTAAACAAGTTGGTAATTATGGTGAAAGCTATAAAAGAAATATAGCAGATCCTGGTATTTTACCTGATAGAGGTCCTAACCAATTATGGACTAAGGGCGGAATACTTTACGTACCACCTGCAAGATAATTTTTATCTAAATAAATTTAAAAAGGGCTAGATTTATCTAGCCCTTTTTTTTAATATCCAAATTTATGAATAATAAGGTTAAAAAAATCATACCTCAGATCATAACTCTTATTACAGTTGCTGGAATTTTTGGCTTTTTTACATATAACGCTCAACTTAATATGGATAATAGAGGTATTGAGTTTGGTTATGGTTTTTTAAAACAAGAATCCTCTTTTGATGTACAATTTTCGTTAATTGATTATGATGGTTCTCATTCCTATGCGAGAGCTTATTTAGTTGGATTATTAAATACTTTATTAGTTTCCTTTATTGGGATTATTTTTAGTACAATAATAGGGATCATTGTTGGTGTTGCTCGTCTATCACCAAATTACTTAATTAGAAATTCTGCAAGTTTTTATGTAGAATTTTTTAGAAATATTCCATTACTATTACAGATTTTTTTTTGGTATTTTGCTGCTTTAAGAGCCCTTCCGTTACCTCAAGATGCTGAGGCTTGGTTTGGCTCAACCTACATGACAATTAAAGGATATTATGTTCCTTTATTCATTTGGGATAATTTAGATGTTTTCTTGTACTCAATTTTGGGTGCAATAATTTGTATTGGGGTTATAAAAACTTATGCTAAAAAAATTCAAGAAAATGAAGGCAAACAGTTACCAGTATTTTATATTTCTTTAGCTTTAATAATAGCATTTCCGATTTTATCATTTGTTTTTGGTGGTGTTAATATCGAAGTCAAAACACCTGAATTAAAACAACTATCCGCAACTGGATATATTTTTGAACCAGCATTAAGTTTGCCGCCAGAATTAATCGCTTTAGTTTTGGCTTTGTCTTTATATACAGCAACTTTTATTGCAGAATGTGTGAGGGCTGGAATACAAGGTATAAGCAAAGGACAAAAAGAAGCTGCTGCTTCAATTGGATTAACACCAAATCAAATTTTGAAGTTAGTTATAATGCCACAAGCATTGAGGATAATAATACCACCAACAACTAATCAGTATTTAAATTTAACAAAAAATTCATCTTTAGCTGCTGCTATTGCTTATCCAGATTTAGTTTTAGTATTTGCAGGTACAGCGTTAATGCAGACTGGAAGAGCTATTGAAATAGTTTCAATTACTATGCTTACTTATTTATCAATAAGCTTATCCATATCTGTATTAATGAATTGGTATAACAAAAAAATTGCGATTAAAGAAAAATAATGAAAACAATAAATTTTTTAAAGCCAAATAAGGATAATTTACAGGTCTTTCTATACACAGGATCTATTTTATTTTTTATTAGTTTATTTGATGTTTTTTTAAGCTCTTTTTTAAATTATAATTTAACATCTTTTTTACCTGATATTTTAAGTTTTTGGTTGCCATTGGTTTTTGGTTTAATAGGTTTACATTTATTAAGAATTGAGTTTTCCGGAATTAAATATTTAGATTTACTAAATAAAAATATAAATACTAGTAACTTTAATGCTTTACTAACTCTATTAATTATTTTTATAATAATCAAAGCCATGCCACCATCTTTGAGTTGGTTTATTTTTGATGCAAATATAGCTGGTGACACAAAAGAAGCCTGTACTGGAACTGGTGCTTGTTGGACATATATAAAAGTTTGGTTAAGACGTTTTATGTATGGAATGTACCCAAACGAACTTCAATGGAGAATAAACATATCGTTTATTATTTTAATAGGACTTGCTTTTGTTGGATATTTTGCAGGGGAAAAACTTAAAAAATTTTTAACACTTTATTATGTAATTATATATCCAATAATTGCTTATATACTTATCTATTATTTAATATCCGGTGGATCTTTTGGTTTAGTATGGGTAGAAACTGGAGCTTGGGGCGGCTTATCTCTTACTTTTATAGTTTCGTTTTTTTGTTTAATTTTCTGTTTTCCGATTGGAATGCTATTAGCTCTTGGAAGAAGATCTGATCTGCCAACAATTAAATATATGTCTGTTGGATTTATAGAATTTTGGCGTGGAGTACCCTTAATTACAGTTCTATTTATGTCATCAGTAATGTTTCCTATGTTTTTGCCGGAAGATTTTTTTATGGATAAACTGGTAAGAGTAATCATAGCAATATCATTATTCGAAGCCGCTTATGTAGCTGAAGTTATAAGGGGAGGTTTGCAAGCATTACCACGTGGTCAATACGATGCTGCTAAATCTCTTGGCATGGGTTATTGGAAAATGCATATTTTTGTAATTTTACCACAAGCTTTAAAACTTGTGATCCCAGGTATTGCAAATACATTTTTGGCATTAGTAAAAGATACACCTTTGATATTTGTTGTTGGGCTAATGGAAATTGCGGGAATGCTAGGTTTAGCCAAAACAAATCCAAAATGGTTAGGATTTGCAATGGAAGGGTATGTTTTTGCTGCTATAATTTTCTGGATAATTTGTTATGCTATGAGTAAATATAGTTATAATTTAGAGGCAAAATATAAAACTGAAAGATAATAAATATGGCTGATCCAATTATAAAAATAGAAAACATGAACAAATGGTTTGGCGATTTTCAAGTTTTAAAAGATATTAATCTTTCAGTAGAAAAAAATAAAAAAATAGTTGTATGTGGACCATCAGGTTCAGGAAAATCTACATTAATTAGATGCATAAACAGATTAGAGGAACATCAAAAAGGAAACATTATAGTTGATGGAACCGAACTAGACGAGAATACAAAAAATATTGAAGCTATAAGAGCTGAAGTTGGAATGGTATTTCAACAATTTAATTTATTTCCACATTTATCGATTTTAGATAATTGTACTTTAGCGCCAATATGGGTAAAAAAATTACCAAAAAAACAAGCTGAAGAATTAGCTATGAAACAGCTTGAGCAAGTTCAAATATCAGATCAAGCAAAAAAATTTCCAGGACAACTATCAGGCGGACAACAACAAAGATGTGCAATTGCCAGAGCTTTATGTATGGAACCAAAAATTATGTTATTTGATGAACCTACATCTGCATTAGACCCAGAAATGATTAAGGAGGTACTTGATGCAATGGTTAATTTAGCAAAAGCTGGTATGACTATGATAGTTGTGACTCATGAAATGGGTTTTGCAAAAGAAGTTGCTGATGAGGTTATTTTTATGGACGAAGGTCTAATTGTAGAGAGAGCTCCAACAAAAGAATTTTTTGCAAATCCAAAAAACGACAGAACTAAATTATTTTTAAGTCAAATTCTATAATCAAAAAACTCAAAAACCTTAGTATTTATAAAGTCAAAATATGGTAAATAACGTGATGTCAAGCCAAAAAACAGGTAAAAAAATTTTTTTTAAGGCCGTTTTTTTACTTGAACTATTATTCAAAAGTATATTGAATGTGAAAAAATATATTAATTAAGAGGGGTCTTAATGGATGATAATTTCAACAAACACTTGGGGAACAAGCTAAAACTAAGAAGATTGGCTCTAGGTTTAACACAAACAAAAGTAGCGAAGGCAATAAACGTAACATTTCAACAAATTCAAAAGTATGAAAAAGGTACAAATGGAGTAAGCTCCATAAGACTTCTTCAACTTTCAAATTATTTGAAAGTGCCAATAAATTATTTTTTTGAGGATTTTTCAGAATACGCGATAAATTTAGAAAAATCTAAAGAAGGACATATGAATGTAAATTATAATTTTTTAGTAAAACTTTATTCTGAATTGAATAGTGACCAAAAAATTAAATTTAACAAAAATATTCAAACTATTCAGGTACCAATAAATAAAGTTGGCTAATTTTGGCTCCTCGGGCAGGACTCGAACCTGCGACCAATTGATTAACAGTCAACTGCTCTACCAACTGAGCTACCGAGGAATATAAAAAAAGAACTTACTTTTTTTTAGATCGAACACAACAGTTTTTTTTGGAGGCAACGCCCGGAATCGAACCGGGATACAAGGATTTGCAATCCTCTGCGTAACCATTCCGCCACGTTGCCGTTCAATTAGATAATAAACTAATTTGATTTATGTTTATATAATTGTTTTTTTGAATTAGTCTATAAATATTCTCTACAATTTCATTATTGTTTATTCAAATGATTAATTTATAAACTTAAAGGGTTATGAGTTCTGAAAAATACAATCATTCAATAGTTGAAAACAAGATATATTCATATTGGGAAAAAAATAACCTTTTTAAACCCAAAAAAAATAAAAAAAAATTCTCAATAGTAATACCTCCTCCAAATGTTACTGGAAGTTTACATATGGGTCATGCTTTAAATAATTCAATTCAAGATTTATTAACTCGATATCATAGAATGAATAATTACGAAACTTTATGGCAACCAGGAACTGATCATGCTGGAATTGCAACACAGGCACTTGTAGAGAAAAAACTTGCAAGTGAAAATATTAATAAAACCGATCTTGGAAGAGAAAAATTTATAGAGAAAGTTTGGGAGTGGAAAAACGAGTATGGTGGAATAATAATAAATCAACTCAAAAAATTAGGTTGCTCATGTGACTGGTCAAGAAATGCATTTACAATGGATAAAAATCTCTCAGAATCTGTTATTAAAGTTTTTGTAGATTTGTATAAAAAAAAACTAATTTATAAATCAGAAAAATTAGTTAATTGGGATACTGTATTAAAAACTGCCATTTCAGATTTAGAAGTAGACCAAAGAGAGGTAAATTCTAAGTTATATTATATTAAATATCCTATCGAAAATTCCACTGATACAATTACGATCGCAACAACAAGACCAGAGACTATGTTGGGTGATACAGCTGTAGCTGTTAATAAGAAAGATAAAAGATATAAAAATCTTGTTGGAAAAAATATCATACTACCTTTAGTTGGTAGAAAGATTAAAATTATTACTGACGATTATGCTGATCCTGATCAAGGAACAGGTGCAGTTAAAATAACTCCAGCACATGATTTTAATGATTATGAAGTAGGTCTTAGAAACAAACTTGAGATATTAAACGTATTTACTGATGACGGTAAAATTAACAAAAATGCTCCTGACGAATTTGTCGGTTTAGATAGGTTTGATGCAAGAAAAAAAATTCTTAATGTTTTAAGAGATAAACAATTATTAGTTAAGGAAGAAAATATTAAAAATAAAGTTCCTTACGGCGATAGATCAAATTCTATAATTGAACCATATTTAACAGAACAATGGTTTGCTGATGCTAAAAAACTTTCTATAAAAGCAAAGAAAATTGTTAAAATAAAAAAAACTAAGTTTTATCCAGTAAACTGGTCAAAAACATATTTTCAATGGATGAACAATATTGAACCTTGGTGTATTTCAAGACAATTATGGTGGGGTCATCAAATTCCTGTTTGGTATGGACCAGATAAAAAAATGTTTGTTGCAAAAACAGAAAATGAAGCAAAACAAAACGCAAAAAAGTTTTATAAAAAAGATGTTAAATTATACCGTGATCCAGATGTTTTAGATACATGGTTTTCATCTGGTTTGTGGGCCTTTGCTACATTAGGCTGGCCAGCAAAGAATGATTATATCAAAAAATTTTATCCTACATCTGTATTAGTAACTGGTTTTGATATTATCTTTTTTTGGGTCGCTCGTATGATTATGTTTGGTATGGAATTTCTTAATAAAGAACCGTTTAAAGATATTTATGTACATGCCTTAGTAAGAGATGAAAAAGGACAAAAAATGTCTAAGTCTAAAGGTAATGTAATTGACCCTTTAGAGCTTATAGAAAAGTATAGCGCAGATGCCTTAAGATTTACCTTATTATCTATGGCATCTCCCGGACGCGATGTTAAACTTTCCGAAGATCGAGTTAAAGGTTATAGGAATTTCCTTAATAAACTATGGAATGCAAATAATTTTCTAATTCAAAACAAATGTTCATTTAAAAATGCTGATAAAAAACCAAAAATTTCCATTAATATTAATAAGTGGATATACGCAGAACTAATTGAAACCAAAGAAAAAGTTGAAAAAAGTATTAAAAATTATCGTTTTGATGAAGCAGCAAGAAATTCTTATCAATTTGTTTGGCATTCTTATTGTGACTGGTATTTAGAGCTCACAAAAACTATTCTTTATTCAAATAATACAAAATCTATTAAGGAAATTAGAGAGGTATCAAGTTATATTTTTAGAGAAATCTTAATATTAATGCATCCATTTATACCTTTTGTTACTGAGGAAATATGGCTTAAAAATAAATTAGATAATTCTAAAAAAAATTACTTAATGTTGACAAATTGGGTTTCGGGTAAATCAAAAAAGGATAAAGATTTCAAAGAAGTCGAAAAAATTATTAATATTATCTCTCAAATTAGGTCATTTAAGAATGAACTTAATGTTAGCCCTGGTTCATTTGTAGATATATCTTTAAGTAAAATAAATGATAAAAATAAAGTTTTCTTTAAACATAACGATGTAGTTTTAAAGAAACTAGGAAGAATTAATAGCTTTTTAGATAAAGACCAAAATAAACCATCTGCGACCTTTGTTGCTTCAGGAGATATATTTAAAGTATATTTTGAGGAAAGTGTTGATTTAAAAGTTATTAAAGAAAATTTATTAAATAAACAAGAAAAGTACCAAAATGAAATAGAAAAGATTAATTCTCGATTAAATAATAAGGACTTTGTTAAAAGAGCTCCAAAACATATTGTTGATCAGGAAAAAACTAACTATAATAATTTAAAAAATGATATTAAAAAAATATCATTAACTATTAAAAGTTTATAATGGCAAAGTTTAATAAAAAAAAATTACCAAGTAGGCATACATCATTAGGGCCGGATAAAGCGCCACAAAGATCATTTTATTACGCAATGAATTTAACTGAAAAAGATGTTGCTAAACCATTTGTAGGAGTGGTTTCAACTTGGAACGAAGCGGCACCTTGTAATATAGCATTAATGAGACAAGCACAGTCAGTTAAAAAAGGTGTTAGTCTTTCAGGTGGTACACCAAGGGAGTTTTGTACAATTACGGTTACTGACGGTATTGCTATGGGTCATGAAGGAATGAAATCTTCACTTATCTCAAGGGATGTAATTGCAGATTCAACCGAATTAACAGTAAGAGGGCATTGTTACGATGCTCTAGTTGGAGTTGCAGGTTGTGATAAATCTTTACCAGGATTAATGATGGCAATGGTTCGGCTAAATGTTCCAAGTGTTTTTATATATGGAGGCTCAATTCTTCCAGGTAGATTTAATGGAAAAGATGTAACTGTAGTAGATGTATTTGAAGGAGTTGGAAAATATTCTTCAGGAAAAATGACTAAGCATGCATTAAGAAAATTAGAATTAATAGCATGTCCAAGTGCTGGAGCTTGTGGTGGACAATTTACAGCTAATACAATGGCGTGTGTTTCTGAAGCAATTGGTTTAGCTTTACCTTATTCAGCTGGAACGCCTGCACCTTACGAGCAGAGAGACAAATATGCATTACAAAGTGGTAAGGCAGTAATGAATTTATTAAAAAGAAATATCAGACCAAGACAAATTGTAACTCGAAAATCATTAGAGAATGCAGCTACGATTGTTGCTGCAACAGGTGGATCAACTAATGCAGCTTTACATTTACCAGCATTAGCTAATGAGATCGGAATTAAATTTGATTTAATGGATGTTGCAAAAATATTTAAAAAAACACCTTATCTTGCAGATTTAAAACCAGGTGGAAAATATGTAGCTAAAGATATGTGGCAAGCAGGTGGAGTTCCAATGTTACTTAAGACACTTATGGATGGTGGTTATATTCATGGAGATTGTATGACAGTTACTGGAAAAACTATGAGACAAAATTTAAAGAATGTTAAATTTAATCTAAAACAAAAAGTGATGCGTAAATATAATAATCCTTTATCGCCAGATGGTGGTGTAGTAGGCCTTAAAGGAAATTTAGCTCCTGAAGGTGCAATTGTAAAAGTTGCAGGGTTAAAAAAATTACAGTTTACTGGAAGAGCAAGATGTTTTGATACAGAAGAGGCTGCATATAAAGCTGTTAAAAATAGAAAATATAAAGATGGAGATATCATAATAATTAGATACGAAGGACCAAAAGGTGGACCTGGTATGAGAGAAATGCTTCAAACAACAGGAGCGATTTATGGTCAAGGCAAGGGAGAGAAAGTTGCGCTTATAACAGACGGAAGGTTTTCAGGAGCCACGAGAGGCTTTTGTATTGGTCATGTTGGACCAGAAGCATCTGTAGGAGGACCAATAGCATTACTTAGAAATGGAGATATAATTGATTTAGATGCAAAAAAAGGAACTATTAACGTTCGTTTATCAAAGAAAGAATTAGCTAAAAGAAGAAAAAAATGGAAACCAAAGAAAATAAATTTTGGTAATGGTACACTTTGGAAATATGCGCAAACAGTAGGGCCAGCTTATTTAGGTGCACCTACACATCCTGGTGGTAAAAACGAAGTAAAAGTATACGCTGATATTTAATGAAAATAAGACCAGTTATTCTTTGCGGTGGAGCTGGAACAAGACTTTGGCCAAAGCAAAAAAAACATCAAGCAAAGCAATTTATTGATTTTGGAGGATGGTCTTTAATTCAAAAAACATTAGAAAGAATTAAAAAACCTGTTTTTGATTACCCTATAATAAGTACTAATTTAAAATATTTAAAAGATGTCAGAAAGTCTTTAAAAAAAAATAAAGTTAAAAAGTATAAAATAGTTCTAGAACCAGCAAAGAAAAATACTGCACCAGCTATATTATCCTCAGCTTTAATCAAAGACATACCTTTAAAACAACCTTTAATGTACTTTGCTGCAGATCATTTAATTGAAAAATCTCATATTTTAAATAGATCCATTAATAAAAATAAGTCTAATTTAGATGATCAAAATATATTCATATTTGGTATTAAACCTACAAACCCATCAAGTGAATATGGTTATTTTTTAACTAAAAAAATAAAAAAAAATATTAATAAAGTTACAAAGTTTATTGAAAAACCAAAAACCTCTAAAGCTAAACAAGTTATTAAAAATAAAGGTTATTGGAACTCTGGAATGTTTTATTTAAGAAAAGACTCTATAATTAATAACTTTAAAAAATATCAAAATAAAACTTATAAAAGCTGTTTAGAGGCAATTAATAAAGCCAAATATAGAAACAATACTTACTACTTAAATAAAAAAGCATTTTCTAAATCAGTAGAAAAATCGTTTGATTATGCAATTTTAGAGAAAACAAAGAAAATTAATGCTATTAAATTAGATATACCTTGGTCTGATCTTGGAAGCTGGAGAGAAATATCTAAAATTTATAAAAGAGATAAAGCAAAATATTTTAAAAAAAAGAATGTTTATTATAGACCGTGGGGTAGGTATGTTAACTTATTTGAGGGAAAAAACTTTCTTGTTAAAGAACTTACTGTAAATTCTAAATCATCTATTAGTTTGCAAAAACATCATCATAGATCTGAACACTGGATGATTACACATGGTAAACCTAAAATTACTATTAATAAGCAAAGGTTTTATAAAAAGCCTGAGGAGTCTGTTTTTATACCCACAGGCGCTATACATAGAATTGAAAATCATTTTAAAAAACCTGTTAAAATTATTGAAGTTCAAACTGGTCCTATCCTTAAAGAAACTGATATAGTAAGATTTCAAGATATTTATGGGAGAATAAAGTAAACAATGAATATTACATCAGGTTATATTTTTCTATTTTTAGCAATAATACTTGGAATTTGTGCAAATGGATTCTTAAAAACTACCAATGGTTTTACTAATATATTTCCTACTATTTTTTGTGTTACATCAATTGTCCTTTGTTTATTTTGCTTATCAAAAGCAATGAATATAATTCCTGTTGGTTTTACATATGCAACTTATGGAGGACTAACTATTACTGCAGTAACAATTTTTGGAATTATAAAATATAATCAATTGCCTAATATTTATGGAACTATAGGTATAATTTTAATCATTGTTGGTGTGATATTAGTAAATTATTTAGGAAGCGTAAAATAACTATTTTACAAGAAAATTCATTTTTTTATTTGACTGATTTAAATGAATTTTTTTATATGAACCAAAATTATCTCCATCAATTTGAACAGGTATTAAATCATTTCCTTCAATAGTGATATTTTTAGAATAAGTAGTAATAACATTTTTGTTTTTACTTAAGTCGCCATTAAGGATAATTAAAAATATGGAATATAATAAATTGATCCTAGTTAAATCCTTAAATATATAGGTAACTAATTTATCTTCAAAAATATTTGTTTTATTTATTTTATGATGCCCAGCGTAATATTTGGTATTTGAGGATAATATCCAGTCTGCTTGATAAAATTGTCCGTCAAAAGTAACCTTTAATTTTTTATTATTCATAAATAAGAAATATTGAAAACCCTTGATACCAAATATAATTTTACCAAGAATCTTTTTAATTTTTGAATTAATTGAATGAACAATTTTTGCATCCCATCCTATACCAGCCATTAAAAAGAAATATCTTTCGTTAATTTTTACAAGATTAGAGGATTTATAATTATTAGAAACTAATACATTAACTATATCATCAACTTTTCTATTCATTGATAATTCAGCTTGAAGTAAATTTGCTGTACCAGCGGGTATATAACCTATGGCAAAGTCGTCTTTAAAGTTAAAATCATTTTTAATTAGTTCATTAATTGCAAAAGATACCGATCCATCACCACCAGCTATTATTAGTCGATCGTATTTTTTTTGATTAAAATTTCTAAAAATTTCTTTAGCTTGATTTGTTGTTTTTGTCTCAAAGTAGTCTACAGAATTATTTTCTTTTAACTTAGATAAAACTCTATTTATGAATTGTGATTTTCTTCCTGAAGAAGAGTTTAGATTATAAATTAAACAATATAACATAATTATTCCTTAAAAAATTTTTAACAAATTTGTAACATTTGAATGAAATAAGAATTACATGATTCGTGTTACAGTTGTGTTAAAAAAAAGATTTTTAAATGCCTAATATATTAAAATATAAGAGTATATTTATTTCTGATTTGCATTTAGGTACCAAAGGTTGTCAGGCGAATAAAATTTTAGAGTTTTTTAAAAACTCAAGATCTGAAAATCTTTATCTTGTAGGAGACATTATAGATATCTGGGCAATGCAAAAAAGTTTTTTTTGGCCTCAAGAACATAATGATGTAATTCAAAAAATTTTAAGAAAAGCAAGGCATGGTACTAAAGTTTTCTACATAATGGGTAATCATGACGAAATGTTAAGAAAATTTATCCCAATGCATTTTGGTGACATCCATATGGTTAATAGAGTTATTCATGAAACAAATGCTGGAAAAAAATATGTTGTTGTTCATGGTGATGCTTGGGATGGGGTTATGAAACATGCTAAATGGTTATCTAAACTTGGATCAATAGCCTATAATTTATTGTTACAATTAAATGTAATAATTAACTTTTTTAGAAGGTTGAGAGGAAAAGAATATTGGTCTCTTGCAAAATTTTTAAAGTATAAAGTTAAAAATGCAGTTAAATATATTGGTGAATACGAAAAAACAGTCTCAGATTATGCAAAAAGAAAAAAATTTGATGGAATTATTTGTGGTCACATCCATCATGCTGAGGATAGAGATTTTAATGGGGTCAATTATTTAAATTGTGGAGATTGGGTTGAATCCTGCACTGCATTAGCTGAAAATTATGATGGTAGTTTTGAAATATTATATTGGGACAAAATAAGAGAACAATATTTAGGCGATAAAAAAATAATTAAACCAATTAAAACCGAAGAATTAAAAAAAGCTTCATAATTAATGAAAATTTTAATTGCGACAGATGCATATTTTCCACAAGTAAATGGTGTCGTAAGAACCTTACATGAAACAGGCAATGTATTAAAAGAACAAGGTCATACCATAGAATATATTACACCCGACTTATTTTTAACTTTTCCGATGCCGAAATATAATGAAATTAGATTATCAATTAATGTTTGGCCAAGAGTTGGTAGTTTAATAAAGAAAATAAAACCTGATGCAATTCATATCGCTACCGAAGGCCCTATAGGGACTATGGCAAGAAGATATTGTTTAAAAAATAATCTAAAGTTTACTACGAGTTTCCATACAAGATTTGATAAATATCTAAAACTTTACTTTCCTATTATACCAACAAAATGGGCCGAAAAATTTTTAGCAAATTTTCATAATAAGGCTGAGAGAATTTTAGTAACTACAGAATCTATGAGAAAAGAATTAATCGATATAGGTATAGATAATAATAAAATGATTACTTGGACCAGAGGGGGAAATCACGGAGCCTTTAAGAAACCTAAAAAAATTGAATTACATCACAAAAGACCAATTTGGATTTATGTTGGAAGAGTAGCAGTTGAAAAAAACATAAGAGCTTTCTTAGAATGTGATTTAGAAGGTACAAAAATAATAATAGGAAAAGGACCCGATTTAAAAAAATTAAAAGAAGAATTCCCTAAAGATATTTTTTTAGGAGAAAAAACAAATGGTGCACTTGCATCATATTTTGCATCTTCTGATGTTTTTGTATTCCCTAGTAAAACAGATACATTTGGAATTGTAGTTACTGAGGCTTTAAATTGTGGTACTCCTGTTGCTGCGTATCCTGTTCCAGGTCCTAAAGATATATTTGAAGGATCCAAAATAAATTGTTTAGATAATGATCTTAAAGTTTCGGCACATAAAGCTTTGAAAGTTGATCGAAATGATTGTCTTGAATTTGCAAAAAAATTTACTTGGGAAGAAACAGCAAAAATATTTTTTAACAATATTTCACCAAATCATTAGTTAATTTTTCCTTAATTTGATTGCATTAAAAAGTGTAATGATGCAAAATTAACCTTTCTAAATTTATGGAATATTTCATCATTCTACTCATAGTTGTGATAGTTTATCTTCTCTATTTACTTAATCAAAAAAAAAACAAATCAATAAATACCGCTACAATAATCAATAAAAGAGAGGAAAAAACCAAAAGAGTAATTATTGATGAACTTGAGGATCAGTTTTTTGCATTAAATAAATTTAACATAATTAAATATGCTAATCCAAGTGCATTAAAAAGATTTGGAAGTAATTTAATTGATAAAAACATATCCTCTGTAATTCGAAAACCAGAATTAATAGATAATATTGAAAAAGCTATTGTTGAAAATAAAACAAAAAATATTGACATTGAAATAGACCTCCCATCATATCAATTTTATAAAATTTATATTATTCCTGGTCCAACTCATTTATTTACTGAACCAGATTCTGTTGTGTTATTTTTAAAAGATTTTACTGAAATTACAAAAGCACAAAAATTTAAAACTGATTTTGTCGCTAATGTAAGCCATGAATTAAGAACACCTTTAATGGCAATCAAAGGATCATTAGAAACAATTGAGGGCCCAGCGTCTGATGATGAAAAGGCTAAAAAAAAATTTATGAAAATAATGACTGATCAATCAAATAGAATGGAAAATTTAATTAATGATCTTTTAATACTCACAAGAATTGAATTAGAAGAACACATAAGGCCAAGCTCTTTAGTTGATATAAATGATCTCTTCAAAACAATCATCAGTAATTTTGAGATTGTTTTAAAAAGAAAGAAATTAAATATTAATTTATCTCTCGCCAATCCAACAATTGTTATTGGAGATAAAAAAAAATTACAAACTGTTTTTTCTAATCTTTTAGATAATGCAATTAAGTATTCAAAGGAAAATAAGTCTATTTTTATATCAAGCAAAATTAGCGACGGTAAATTGTTAGAAAAAAATTTTATGATCAGTATTAAAGACGAAGGTGTTGGCATTCCTCAAAGATATATTTCTAGAATTACAGAAAGATTTTTTAGGGTAGATCTTGAACAAAGTAACAAGGTTGGTGGAACCGGTTTAGGATTAGCTATTGTTAAACATATAGTTACTCAACATCGTGGACACTATGAGATTCTAAGTGAGGAAAATAAAGGAACTGAAATTCAAATTTATTTACCAGCGAAAACTTAGTTTTAAAATTATTATAAAATAATAATTTTAGAAGGTTTTTTTAACATTTCTTTACTTGATTAATGTTAATCTTTTAATTAATTTTCTTATATGGTTAAAATATTCAAAAATACTTTGATTTTTGCTTTTTTGTTAAGCTCTATAACAACAAGTGTTTTTTCTAAAGATATCACAACATTATTAAGAAATCAGCAACTTACAGTTTTTGATATTGGAATTTTTAGATTAGAAGCAGATTTAAAAACTTCATATCCTTCTATAAAGGATCATTTAGAAATTACTGAAGCTGAATTTTATACAGACGTAGTTACCTCGTATTCTAGAAATTCAATTGATTTAATCGTTTCTGTTCCTATGAATAAAAATCTCAAGAGGGAAAATTATTTTTCAGATTCTTTTAGATGTAGGAAAATTTTTAATTCTGTAAGAGATTTTTTACTGAGAAATGAAAATTTAAGTAATTATAGATATACTATGGCTACAAGCTATTTAACCTCTATATTTTCAACCCCAAGTTCATGGCCAAACTGGAGATATGATGAAGAAATTAGAGAGGAACTAGTAAACTTAGTAAAACTAGAAATAACTTTACGTCCAAGCATTGAACTAGCTCTTAATGAACAGGTAAACCCTGTTTCATGTATTGGTGGCTTAGAAACTGATATTGATCAAATAATTATATCAAAAAAATACAACTAAAAAGTTACCTTTTTAACAAAAGTGTAACAATTCTGTAATATTAAAGATTCAATAAATTTATACGAGTCTGTCATCTTTTAATTAATAAATAACGAAAGGATTAAAGATAATGAAAAAACTAACTATAGTAATTGCTTCTTTAGTTGCACTTTCAATTGCAACTGTTGCTCAAGCAAGAGATCAAATTAAGATAGTTGGTTCTTCTACAGTATTCCCTTATGCGACAGTTGTTGCTGAAAGATTTGGTGGTTCAGGATTTAAAACTCCTGTAATCGAGTCTACTGGTACTGGTGGTGGAGCTAAACTATTCTGTGCTGGTGTAGGTGAACAACATCCAGATATTACAAATGCATCAAGAGCTATGAAAGATAAAGAAAAAGCTCTATGTAAGAAAAATGGTGTTAATGATATCGTTGAGATCGTAATTGGTAACGATGGTATTACATTAGCTTACAGCAAAGATGCAAAACCAGTAAACTTTACTAAAGAACAATTATATTTAGCACTTGCTGCTCATACAGTTGTTGATGGTAAATTAGTTCCAAATATTTATAAAACTTGGGACCAAATTGACCCTAGCTTACCAAAACAAAAAATTTCAGTGATGATCCCACCAGGAACATCAGGAACTAGAGATGCTTGGAATTCTTTGGTAATGAAAAAAGGTATGACTAAAGAAGCTAAAGCTCTTTATAAAGCTGGTTTTGAAGCTGGAAATAAAAAATACAAAAAACCTCAAAAACTTTACAGAGAAGATGGTGCTGCTATTGAAGTTGGAGAAAACGATAGTTTAATCATCCAAAAGTTAACTCAAGATAAAGAAATGTTTGGTTTCTTTGGTTTCAGTTATTTCTTAGCTGCAAAAGATAAATTGCAAGCAGCAAGTATTGATGGTGGACAACCGTCATTAAAGTCTATTCAAGACTACAGTTATGCTGTTGCTAGACCTTTATTCTTCTACGTGAAAAAAGCACACGTTGGAGTAATTCCAGGCTTACATGAGTTTGTGAAAGAATTCACAACTAAGAAAGCTATTGGAAAAGGTGGTTACTTAGCAGACATTGGTTTAGTGCCATTAGACTCTAAGTTGTATAAAACAACTAGAACTAATGCTACGAAGCTAGTTGCTATGGGTAATTAATTATTCCTCAGTTAACAAATGATTAAAAAGGGGGTCTTTTTAGACCCCTTTTTTTTAAAAAAAGAGTAAAGTCCTCACTTAAGGAGATTCTGTGAACTTAATATTATTTACATTTATTGTTCTTCTAGGTTTCACAAGCTATTATTTTGGACGCAAAAAAGCATATACAATTCAATCTACAAAAAAAAGATTAACCGCATTACCACAATTTTATGGTTATTATCTTGCAATCTGGTGTGCAATACCAGCCTTTATAATTTTTTCATTATGGGCAATTTTTGAGCCCACAATTGTAAAACTATTAATCTTAAGTGATTATTCAAATCAAGGTTATCTTGATGATGAATTAAATTTATTATACGAAAAATCAAAAGCATTGTCTCGAGGGCAATTCACTGGAGAAATTACACCTTTTATTGAAGCTTCAGCTGAAAAATATTTAAGTCTTCGATCAATAGCTCAAAGTTCAAAAGTTGTTATAGTATTATCTGCAATTATTGCCTCTGTTGCTTATGCGTATAAAAGAATTTCATCTAATTCTAGAACAAGAGAACCAGTTGAAAAATTTTTGAACGCAGTTTTATTTACAGCTTCTTTAGCTGCAATATTAACTACTGTTGGAATAGTTTTCTCACTTATATTTCAAACTATAGATTTTTTTAAAGTAATTCCATTATTTGATTTTGTCTTTGGAACTCACTGGTATCCAGCAAAAGCTTTTGTTAGAGATTCTTCTGAGGTTTTAGATCCGACAATGTATTCAGATACTTTTGGAGCAGTCCCTATTTTTGCAGGTACTTTTTTTATTGCATTTATTGCTATGTGCGTTGCTATCCCAATTGGATTAATGAGTGGAATTTATTTAGCTGAATATGCATCAACTAAAGTTAGACAATATGCAAAACCATTAATTGAAATTTTAGCTGGTATACCAACAGTTGTTTATGGTTTTTTTGCTGCCCTAACTGTTGGACCATTTTTGAAAGAATTAGGAACTTCAATGGGTCTTGAAGTTTCAGCTGAAAGTGCTTTAGCAGCAGGAGGGGTAATGGGCATTATGATTATACCATTTATTTCAAGTTTAAGTGACGATGTAATTACAAGTGTGCCTCAAAGTTTAAGAGATGGAAGTTACGCTATGGGAGCAACTAAATCAGAAACAATTAAGAGAGTTATTTTTCCCGCGGCATTGCCGGGGATAGTTGGATCTATTTTACTTGGTGTTTCAAGAGCTATTGGAGAAACAATGATAGTTGTTATGGCCTCTGGTTTAGCTGCTAATTTAACTTTAAATCCTTTAGAGTCTACTTCAACGATTACAGCTCAAATTGTAGTTATTCTAATTGGTGACCAAGCTTTTGGCGACCCAAAAACGCAAGCTGCTTTTGCTTTAGGTATGTCATTATTTTTAGTAACACTTTGTTTAAATATTGTGGCCTTGAGAGTAGTTAAAAAATATAGAGAAAAATATGAATAAAAATAAAGAACAATTATTAAATAAAAGATATAAAGCTGAACAGCGATTTCGCTTATACGGTCTGAGTGCAATTTTTATGGCACTTTTATTTTTAACAATCTTTATTTTTAAAATTTTTTCAACTGGCTATTCAGCTTTTCAAAAAACATGGCTTATTGTTCCAGTAACTTTCGATGCTGAATTAATGATGTTAGACCAAAATCCTTCTAAAGAAGATTTACAGGACGCTGATTATTACGATATAGCATTAAAATCAATGGCTGATTTAGATCCAAACGCCAATGAAGATCAAGAAAATGAATTGAAGAGAATGGTGTCTTATTTTTTTGAAAAAGAAATTAAAAATGAACTTTTAAATGACCCTAATTTAATAGGAAAAACAAAGGAAGTTTATCTAACTGCTTCAGATGATTTAGACCAAGTCTTTAAAGGAAATTATCCAAGAGATTTACCTGAAGACCAAAGAAGAGTAAGCGATTATCAATTAAAAATTTTTGATCAACTTGTTGCAAATGGTAAGGTTGAAAGTAAATTTAATATAAGTTTTTTTACAAATGCTGACTCAAGAGAAGCTGAGCTAGCTGGAATAGCAAGTTCATTTATGGGCTCAATTTTTTCTATACTTGTTTGTTTAATGATAGCTTTTCCTGTTGCGGTTCTAGCTGCAATCTATCTTGAAGAATTTGCCCCTAAAAATAGATTTACTGATTTTATTGAAGTTAATATAAACAACTTAGCAGCGGTTCCATCTATAGTTTTTGGTCTATTAGGGTTAGGAGTTTTATTGGCTATATTTCAATTACCAAGGTCTACCCCATTAGTTGGAGGTATCACTTTGTCCTTAATGACCTTACCAACAATAATTATAGCTGCTAGAGCATCTTTAAAAGCGGTTCCACCAAGTATAAGAGAGGCAGCACTTGCTATGGGAGCAAGTCGAATGCAAACCACAATGCATCATACAGTTCCTCTTTCTATGCCTGGCACGTTATCAGGAACAATAATTGGTTTAGCTCAAGCTTTAGGAGAAACTGCACCCTTAATTTTAATTGGAATGGTTGCTTTTGTTAACACGATACCTGGATCACCCATGGATCCTGCTGCAAGCTTACCAGTTCAAATTTATATTTGGGCTGAAAGTGCTGAAAGGGGATTTGTAGAAAAAGTTTCGGCATGTATAATGGTCTTACTTGGCTTTTTAATAATAATGAATTTATTTGCCCAAATAATAAGACATAAGTTTGAGAAAAAATGGAGTTAAAATGATAAAGATTAAAGCAAAAGATGTTGATGTTTTTTATGGAAAAAAACAAGCACTCTTTAATATAAGTTTAGATATTGAAGAAAATCAAGTAACGGCATTAATTGGTCCATCTGGTTGTGGTAAATCAACTTTCCTAAGATGTCTTAATAGAATGAATGATGTAATTGATATCTGTAGTGTTAAAGGAGAAATTTTAATTAATGATTTTAATATCAATGATAAAAGTTGTGATGTCGTAAGACTAAGAGAAAAAATTGGTATGGTTTTTCAAAAACCCAATCCTTTCCCAAAAACTTTATATGAAAATGTATCTTACGGTCCAACAATTCATGGTATGGCTCAATCAAAACAAGAAATGGATGAAATTGTTGAAACTAGTTTGAAAAAGGCTGCACTATGGGATGAGGTAAAAGATAGGTTGCATGAACCTGGAACTGGATTATCTGGAGGACAACAGCAAAGACTTTGTATTGCTAGAGCGATTTCTGTAAGACCTGAAGTTATATTAATGGATGAGCCTTGTTCAGCATTAGATCCAATAGCAACAGCACAAATTGAAGAATTGATTGATGAGTTAAAAAAAGAGCACACAATAATAATTGTAACTCATTCTATGGCTCAAGCAGCACGTGTTTCTCAAAATACAGGTTTTTTTCATTTAGGACAATTGATTGAACATGGATCTACTGATAAAATATTTAAGAATCCTGATAATAAAAAAACGCAAGATTATATAACAGGGAGGTTTGGATAATGTCTGAAGCACCACATACAGTTAAATCTTACGAAGAAGAACTAAAAAATCTTAATGCTAATATAATTAAAATGGGAAGTGCATGTGAAGATTCTTTAGGTAAAGCAATTCAAGCCATTACAACAAGAGATAACAATATTGCAGAAGCTGTTATTCAAGAAGATGAAAAAATAGATAAATATGAGACTTTAATTGAACAGCAAGTTGTGAATTTAATTGCTTTAAGACAACCTATGGCAATTGATTTAAGAGAGACAGTAACGGCTTTGAAAATGTCTTCAGATTTAGAAAGAATAGGTGATTTGGCAAAAAATATATCCAAGAGAACACTTTTGCTTAATGAAAATCTTACAAAGAATTTGGTAGACTCATTGAATAGAGTAGCTACCAATGTTCAAAAACAATTAAAATCAACATTAGATGCTTATCTAGAAAGATCTGCGCCAATGGCAGTAAATGTTTGGGAAAGTGATGAGCAAATAGATGATCTAACAAATCTTTGTATGCAAGAAGTTATAAAATATCTTAAAGAAAATGAAAAAAATTTAGAAGATGGAACCCATTTATTGTTTGTAACTAAAAACATAGAGCGTATTGGTGATCATACTACAAATGTTGCAGAACAAGTTTATTATTTAGTTAAAGGCGAATATTTAGAAGGTGATAGACCCAAGGGAACAGAGCCAATTGTAACCGGAGAAAAATGATTTATGACAGCTCATGTTTTCATAGCTGAAGATGAAGCATCAATTGTTAGTTTGTTAAAGTACAATCTTGAAAAAGAAGGTTATAAAGTTAGTCATTCAGAAAATGGAGAAGATGCTCTTAAACAAATAAAATCAAAACAGCCAGATTTAATATTAATGGATTGGATGTTACCAGAATTATCTGGTGTTGAAATTTGTAAAAACTTAAAAAAAGATAATAAGTTTAATGATATTCCTGTCATTATGTTAACTGCAAAAGGAGAGGAAGAAGACAAATTAAAAGCATTTGATACAGGTGCAGATGATTATGTAACTAAACCTTTTAGTCAAAAAGAATTGAATGCTAGAATTAAATCTTTATTGAGAAGATCTAAACCTCAATCATCATCAGACATTGTAGAATTTACTGATTTAAAAATAGATCGGATTACAAAAAGAGTTTATAGAAAAGATAAAGAAATTACTTTGGGTCCAACTGAATTTAAACTCTTAGATTTTTTTATCAAAAATCCAAAAAGAGTTTATTCAAGAGAACAACTCTTAAATAATGTTTGGGGAGAAAACATATACGTTGAGTCACGAACGGTTGATGTACACATAAGAAGATTAAGACAAGCAATTAACATACAAAATACAAAACCTTTAATTAGAACAGTTAGGTCAGCTGGTTATTCTTTAGAAACTTGAAGATCTTTGGGCCTTATAAATTCTTTTAATACTCCTTTTTTCTCAACTTCATTCCAGGATTTAATATCAAACTCAATTTTTGCAAATGCTGCTGTTGGGAATTTATAATTCATTAGTTTAAAATTATTCGTTTTATGATTTTTTGTAAGATTTCGTACTAAATTTTTCACTGATGGTTCATGGTTTATAATCAAAATTGATTTATATTCACTGGATATTTCTTTAATTTTTTTTACAATTGCATTCTCATCAACTAAATATAAATCTTTTGAAAAATTAATTTTTTTTGGCTTATTAATTTTCTTGGATAAAATTTGAAAAGTTTTTTTTGTTCTTTTTGATGATGAAATTAATGCATAATCAAATTCAAATTTTTTTTTAACAAAAAATTCACAAATCATTTTTGCATTTTTCTTGCCTCTTTTACTAAGTGGTCTATCAAAATCATTAATACTTAAATCATCCCAACTAGATTTTGCGTGTCTCATGACGTATAATTGATACATAAAATCTAAATATATGACTGCTTTAAAAAAACAACATAAAGAAGAGCTGAAATCTAAATATATAAATAGAGAGCTTTCTTGGTTAAAATTCAACGACAGAGTACTTTTAGAGGCACAAAATATCGAAAATCCTCTTTATGAAAGAGTAAAGTTTTTATCAATTGCTGGGTCTAATCTAGATGAATTTTTTATGGTCCGAGTTGCTGGATTATATAGTCAAATAAAACAAGAAGTTGACTCATTAAGTTCTGATGGTTTGACACCTGAAGAGCAAATGGATGAGGTAGTGCTTGAAACTAAGAATCTATTAAAAAAACAGAACAAAATTTTTATTCAACTGATTATGGAATTAAAAAAAAATAATATCAATTTAGTTAAACCAGTTAATTTAAATACTAAGGATAAAAAAAAACTTTTAGAAATATTTAAAGAAGAGATTTACCCTTTATTAACACCATCAGCAATTGATCCTGCGCACCCATTTCCATTTATAATCAATCAAGGAAGAGCAATTGTAATGAAGTTAAGAAAAAAAAATAAAAAAAGGATTTTAAACTCAATAATTGTAATACCAAAAGCATTATCTAGATTTATTGAAATAGAGTCTTCTAAAAATCATAAGAAGTTTGTTATTCTAGATGACGTAATAAGTTTTTTTGCTAATGAAATTTTTCCAGATCATGATTTAGAAAATAAAATGATTTTTAGAGTAATAAGAGACAGCGATGTAGAGATTCAAGAGGAAGCAGAAGATTTAGTTAGATCTTTTGAATTGGCTTTAAAAAGACGTAGAACGGGTGATATTGTTCGTTTAGAGGTTCTTGAAAATAGCGATAACGAATTGGTAAGATTTATAACTAATAAATTAGATATAAATCCTGACTATATTTATGATGTATCTGGCCTTGTTGGAATTCAAGATATAGATCAAATATGTAAAGTAAAAAATCCAAAATTAAGATTTAAGCATTTTACGCCTAGAGAAGTTGAAAGATTAAAAGAATATAATGATAATTTTTTTGAAACTATTAAAAAGAAAGATTTAGTTGTTCATCATCCTTTTGAAACATTTGACTCAGTAATTGAATTTTTAAACCAAGCAGCAAATGATAAAAAAGTTATAGCTATTAAACAAACTTTATATAGAACAACTCTAGACTCACCAATTGTTAAAGCTTTAATAACCGCTGCAGAGAACGGAAAAACAGTTACCGCTTTAATTGAAATTAAAGCTAGATTTGATGAGGAAGCTAATATTCAACTATCAAGAAGTTTAGAAAAAGTAGGTGTTCAAATTGTTTATGGTTTTGCTAAATATAAAACTCATGCAAAATCATCATTAGTTTTAAGAAGAGAACAGGGTAAAATACAAACTTATTTTCATTTAGGAACTGGCAATTATCATCCAGTAAATGCTAAAATTTACACTGATTTGTCTTTATTTAGTTGTGATAAGAAAATGGCATCAGATGTTGAAAAGTTTTTCAATTATGTAACAGGATACGCAAAACCAAAAAATTTAAATAAAATGTCTATTTCGCCAGTAAATATGAGGCAAACCTTAAATGAAAATATTGATGCTGAAATTAAAAATTCTAAAAATGGAAAATTTGCAGCTATTTGGGCAAAAATGAACTCTTTAGTAGATCCAGAAATTATTGATAAATTTTATGAAGCTTCGAATGCTGGTGTAAAAATTCATTTATTTGTAAGGGGTGTTTGTTGTTTAAGACCAGGAGTTAAAGATAGATCAGAAAACATAGTTGTGAAAAGTATCATAGGAAGATTTTTAGAGCATTCTAGAATTTACTGCTTTAGTAATGGTACAAAAAAAATGCCTAATAGAAATGCAAAAGTATATATTTCTTCAGCCGATTTAATGCCGAGAAATTTAAATAGAAGAGTAGAACTTCTAGTGCCAATTGAAAATGAAACTGTTCATGAGCAAATTTTAGATCAAATAATGTTAGCAAATTATCTTGATACTAATCAGAGCTGGGAGCTCAATGCTGATGGTAATTATAAAAAAATTAAATATAGTAATAACGATTCCTTTTCAGCTCATGAATATTTTATGAATAATCCGAGCTTATCTGGAAGAGGTAAAGCTAAACTAAAAATGCAGCCTAAACAACTGCACTTAAGATTGATTAAAAGTGGAAGTAATTAAAACTAAAAATAGTTTAAAATTTAAACAGGCAAAATTAGCTATAATAGACATTGGATCAAACTCTATAAGAATGCTAATTTATGAAGATTTCAGTTCTTCTCGTGTGCCTTTTTTTAATGAAAAAGCTGTTTGTGAACTTGGAAAAAATTTAGATAAATCGAAAAAACTTCACAGATCTGGTACTGAATATGCTTTAAAAGTTTTAAAAAGATTTTCTGAAATTTTAAATATTTCAAAAATCACAAATCTAAAGATTATTGCAACAGCAGTTATAAGAGAAGCAACTGATACAAAACCTTTTATTGATGAAGTTGAAAAACTTTTTAAAACTAAGATTAATATATTATCAGGCGAAGAAGAAGCTACATGCTCAGCTGAGGGAGTAAAAATAGGTTTTGAAAATGTTGATGGATTAGTTGCTGATCTTGGAGGTGGTAGTTTGGAGTTAGCCCGAGTTGAAAACAATATTGTAACCAATACAACCTCATTACCCGTTGGTGTTTTAAGATTATTAAATAATCCTATAGTTAAAAAAAGAAATTTAGCAAAATATATTAAAAAATTATTAAGAGATGAAAAATGGCTCTCAAAAAAGAAGTTTAATAATTTATATTTAGTTGGAGGTACTTGGCGTGCATTATTTAAGTTACATCTTTTTCAAAATAATCATCCGGTACATATAATTCATCAATATAGTATTGATAACAATGTTTTATCTAAGTTTGTAGATAAAATTTCATCTTTTAATAAATCTAAACTTAAAACAGTTGAGTATATTTCAAAATCTAGAACACCATATTTACCCTATAGTTGCATTATACTTGATGAAATTATGAGAGTTACAAATCCAAGAAATATAATTTGTTCTATAAGTGGTTTGCGTGAAGGTTCTTTATCAATTGACTATTTTAAAGATGTAAAAGAATCTGAAATCTTTTACAAAGCACTTGAGAATGTTGCAAAAAAAAGAGGTGATCTAGTATCGAACTATAAAAAATATTATGATTTTATTCAGCCAGTTTTTGAAGGCAATGAACATTTTAATAAGAAATTATTATATCTAGCATGTGTATTAAGCCATATGGATTGGGGATTAGGAGCATTTCAAAAAGCCGAATTGGTATTTCAAGAAACGATAAACACTCCGTTACTTAGACTGACACACAAAGAAAGAATACAATTAGCTTTGTCATGTTATTGGCGCTACTGCAGTATCAAATATAATCCAAAAATGGAGTACCTAACTTTTTTAAATAATAATGAAATTTTTTCAAGCAAACAAGTGGGAGCTGCATTGAGATTTTCACAATCATTGACCTCGATATCTACGATATTTCTTGAAGAGTTTAAATTGTATAAAAGAGGTAATGCTGTATTTTTGAAAATTCCATCACAACATCAAGAAATAATCTCAAAACAAGTTACTAAAAGATTTAAAGCTCTTGCTAGAGAATTATTTTTAGAGCCAAGAGTAATTTATTCAAATAATTAAAAATAAACTGAATTTAATTAAACTTTAACAATAAGTAAATATTTTTGTAACTTAGTTTTTTTAAAATGTATTTACAAAATTTAAAATATTTAAACTAATTATTTCCCCCTCCGTTTAATTTAAATTTTGTTAATTAACTACTTTCTCCCTTTGCTTAAATAACAAGGGAGAAAGAGGATTTATTGAATTTTAATTATTTACAGATGCAGGAGACTGCTTTGCATTTTCCTTAGCAAGCTTTTTTGCTTTTTTTTCTGCAACCTTCTTTTCTAAACCAGCAATTTTAATATTAACTTTTGACAATTTTTTTTCTTTAGCCGTAATTTTGTTTTTCAGTCTATCAATTGCTTTTAAAATTTTTGTTTTTTTCTTCTCATTTTTTTTTAATTTTTTTCCCATCTCTACCTCCAAATTTTTAGATGATTAATTAAATCACATAATTCATAAATCTGAAAGTTAATTTGATACAACCTGTAGTTTATTGATTTTTAAGATTTGTTATTAGATATAAAAACATTGCTATATGAGAACTATTATTGAATTTTTGATTTAATATTAATTTAAATATATCGCTTTGATTAAATAAATGAATTTTAATACCTTTTTCTGGCTTTGAAATTTTTATTAAGTCTTTCGTAAAATAACCAGTAATTTTAGTAGTTAATCGCCCAGGCTCAGTATAAAAAGTTATAATTTTACTCAATTTTGATCTTGATTTATACCCTGTTTCTTCTTTTAATTCCTTATAAGCTGATTGCAGAGTTGTTTCTTTTTTTTCTACTATCCCAGAAGGAAACTCATAATTAATTTTGTTAATCGGAACTCTTTTTTGAGATACTACTATATATTTGTCTTTAATCTTAGGTATTACTAATGAAAGATTAGAAGTTTTAAGATAATGATAAAACTCTTTTTTCTTAAATTTTTTGTTAATCAAACTTATTTGATTGGTAAGTTTTATATTTTTCAATTTTTCTCTAAAAATAACTTTTTAACAATAAATACAGCAATTAACATTCCCACAAGTTCAGCTAAAATATAATAAGGAGTATTTAAATAACTAATACCAGTAAAAGAATCTGTAAATGTTCTGGCAATTGCAACAGCTGGATTTGCAAAAGAAGTTGAAGAAGTAAACCAATAACCAGCAGTAATATAAAGACCAACACTAGCTGCAACAGCAATTTTGCCTGACTTCATGGAGCCGAAAATTATTATTATAAGCCCCAATGTTGCTATTATCTCAGATGTAAATATGTAAATTCCATCTCTTGACTTAGTAGATAATTCATAAATTTCATGTTCAAAAAAGAAATTTGCTAAACCAACACCAATTAAGCAACCTAGCAATTGAGCAATGATATAGTAGGGTAATAGTTTCTTTTTTAATTTACCTGTTATTGTCATTGCGATACTCACAAATGGATTAAAGTGAGCTCCTGATACATCAGCAAATACTGTAATAAGCACAAATAAACCTGCTCCTGTTGCTATTGTGTTTGCAATTAACATCACAGCAACGTCATTAGTTAGGTTTTCAGCCATTAAACCTGAACCGACAATAATCATTACTAAAAAACAACTTCCTATTAATTCAGCAAGAAAATAACGACTTTTATTTTTCATTAAGTAGTTCCTTTATATTTTTATTAATATGGTTAAAAACTTTTTCAATTATTTCATCTTTTTTATTTAAATCATTTGTTTGATTAAGTAATTTAACAGGATCCTCTATGTCCCAATGAATTATCTGATCTTTATTTGGCCAAATAGGGCAGACTTCACTATTGGCATTATTACAAACTGTAATAACATAATCCATTTTAATTTGACTATTGATAAATTCATTAAAATTTTTAGATCTATAATTTGAAAGATCATAATGTTTTGATAATAAATAATCCTTCACATCATCATTTACTTTTCCTGTTGGATTACTTCCAGCACTAAAACCCTTATACATATCGTCATATTCGTTATTTATTATACTTTCAGCAATAATACTTCTTGCTGAATTACCTGTGCATACGAACAATATATTCTTCATTTAAAAAATAACTTTATAAATACCAATTACAAACAATGGAATTTGTAATCCAAAGTTTGTTAAGATTGCTTTATCTTTGCTCATAAATCCTGCAATAGTCCATCCAACAACTCCTAATCCATGAAAATATATATTTAATGGATATATATTCAAATTTGTAAGAAGTATTCCTACTAAAACTAAAAACGTACTAATCCACTTTAGATATTTTTTTATAAACATAAAATTTCCTTTCGTTATTATTATTTCAGTTATGTTAAGAATTTATTAAAATAAAGGATTATCTACACTTTTTACATAATCCAAAAAACTCAAGATTGTATTTACTGTATTTCATACCATCTTTGTCTTTGAAATTAGCTAAGTATTTAGAAAGACCTGCGCTACTTATTTCTGTTACTTTTTCACAAATCTCACAGATTGAAAAAGCAGTAGCTTTTGCTACCTGACAGCTTGAATTGTGACAGGCTATAAAGGCATTTCTACTTTCAATTTTGTGAATTTTTCCTATTTCAACTAGCTTATCTAATGCTCGATAAACTTGTAATGGAGCTTTAATACCTTTTTTTTGAACATTATAAAGTATTGAGTAAGCTTTTAATGGTTCACTAGATTTATCAATTAAATCAAAAATAATTTGCTGATTTTTTGTAAGAGTATGTTCTTTATGCATTTTGTTCATTTTACCGATTCTTCATTAATTTTTCAATTTAATCGTTTGTTTTATTTTAAATAATGAAATCACAAATAAAAATAAAGCAGCAGCTATAATTGATGGGCCAGATGGAGTGTTAAATTCTAATGAAGAAAATAATCCTATGATAACTGACAATAATCCCCCAATGATTGAATAAATAATCATTTTTTGTGGGCTGTCTGAAATATTCCGTGCCATTGCCGCAGGTATGATTAACATTCCAGTAATTAATAATAATCCAACCATTTTGATTGATATAGCAATTATCGCTGCCATTAATATTGTGAAAATAGCTTTTGCTCTATCAGGATTTAAACCTTCCGCTTCAGCTAGTTCGTAATTAACTGTTGATGCAAATAATCCTTTCCATATTAATCTTAATACTAATAAAATTAATGCTCCCCCAATCCATATAATATATAAATCATCTACTGTTACAGCCAGAATATCTCCAAATAATAATCCCATCACATCAAACCTAATAAATGTTAAAAAGCCAATAACAACAAGTCCAACAGCTAGTGAAGAGTGTGCCAAGAGACCTAGTAAAGCATCACCTGGTAGATTAGTTCTATTTTGTAGTTGAACTAAGATTAATGCTATTAAAGATGAAATTATAAATACAGATAATGCGATATTAAATTCTAAAGAATATGCAATAGTCACACCCAGTAAAGCTGAGTGAGCTAGGGTATCACCAAAATAAGACAATCTTCTCCAAACTACAAAACAACCAAGAGGACCAGTTACAAACGCAACACCTAGTCCTGCAACAAGTGCTCTTATAAAAAAATCATCAAACATTTAATTTTTCTTTATTTCGCCTTCGATAGTATGAACATGATCATGTTTATGTTCATATCTTGTAAGTATTTGAGAAGCTTGTTCACCAAATAAAGCTTTATATTCACTGTTCTTAGCTACATCTATAGGCGTTCCAGAACAACATACATGACCATTTAAACAAACAACATGATCTGTAGCACTCATTACTGTATGTAGATCATGTGAAATTAATAAAATTCCACAATTTAACTCGTCAGATATTTTTTTTATCAATTCATACAAAGCTATTTCACCCGTAAAATCTACACCTTGAACTGGTTCATCAAGTACTAATAATTCTGGTTTTTTAGAAATAGCTCTTGCTAACAAAACTCTTTGAAATTCACCACCAGATAAGTTTCCTAGACTTTTGTCTTTTAAATGTATAACTCCAGTTAAAGATAAAGCCTCATCGATAGTCTTTTCATCTAAGTTTTCAGTTAATACCATGAAATCGTAAACACGAAGTGGCAATGTCCAATCTACTGAAATTTTTTGAGGCACATAGCCAACTTTATTTGTATATTTTTCAACTTCACCATGTATTTTTTTTAAAATACCTAGAGCTATTTTTGCAGTTGTGCTTTTACCGGATCCATTGGGTCCAATTAGAGTTACAATTTGTCCCTTTTTAACAGTTAAAGAAACTCCTTGGACAAGCCATTTACCGTTATGTTGAAATCCAACATCATTTAACTTTACTAAAATATTATTATTTAAGCTCATTTTATTACTTGACTTATATTAATGTTATATTATTACACAGTGTTATATTATAACAACTACTAAATATTTAAATTATGAAAAACCTTAAAAAAATACCAGTAATCTTATCAATCTTATCATTATTAACTTCTTTTTCATCAGCTAATGCTGATATAAAAGTTGTAGCATCAATTAAACCAATACACTCATTAGCAAGCTATCTAATGGATGGGATTGGCAAACCAGGTTTGATAGTAGATGGATATGCTTCACCACATGGTTTCGCATTAAAACCCTCACATGCTAAAATGCTACAAGAGGCAGATATTATATTTTGGGTAGGTGAAGATTTAGAAAATTTTTTAGAAAAACCATTAAAATCTGTTGCTAAAAAAGCTGAGAAAATCGAGCTATTAGAAATTAAAGGTTTAAATAAATTAAAGTTTAGAGAAAGAAATATTTTTGAAGGACATGACGATCATGGCCACAAAGAAGATGGTCACGATGACCATGCAAAAAAAGAAGATGACCACGATGATCACGGTCACGATGAAGATGGTCACAAGGAAGATGAACATAAGGAAGATGGTCACGACGATCACGGTCATGACGATGATGGACATAAAGAAGATGGTCACGATGACCATGGACATGAAGGTCACGCACATGGTGAGTTTGACCCACACATTTGGTTAGATCCAATGAATGCAAAAGTAATTTTAAAGGAAATGACAGAACATCTAATCGAAAATGATCAGAAAAATGCTTCTAAATATAAAGATAATTTAAATAAAGCTTTAAAAGACTTAGATAAACTTAATAAAAAGATTAAATCTGATTTAAATAAAGATTTTAAATCTATTGTTTTTCATGATGCTTATCAATATTTCGAAAAAAGATATAATGTTAATGTGTTAGGTGCATTTACAGTGAATACAGATGTATTGCCTGGTGCAGAACAACTATCTGAAATAAGAGAGATAATTGAGCATGATAAAGTAACCTGCATATTTTCTGAACCTCAATTTAACCCTGACATCATTAACGCTGTAGCAAAAGATATGGATATTAAAACTGGTGTTTTAGATCCACTAGGAGCTACTCTTAACCCAGGTAAAGATTTATATTTTGATTTAATCAAAAACATGTCTAAATCTTTCAAAGGTTGTTAATTTAAAATTGATATTTAGTCCTAAATAATATCTAATGTTGGGATGAGTTCAGTTTCCCTTACATTAGATGAAATTTTCGATTTAGCTAAAAAGACTTTATTAGCAAATGGATGTGATGAGGAAACAGCAGCTATATTATCAGATTTAATTAAAAATGCCGAGAGAGATGGTTCACTATCTCATGGTTTGTTTAGATTGCCAGCTTATGTTTCAGGACTTAAAAGCGGAAAAATAAATGGCAAAGGTAAACCTGAAGTTAAAAAAATATCTCCAAGCATTATTAAGGTTATAGGTAATAACTGTTTGGCTCCTGTTGTTTTAAATAAAGGTATTCCTGAATTAATAAAAGCAGCAAAAGAAAATGGAGTAGCCGTTCTTGCTATCACTAACTCTCATCATATGGCTGCTATGTGGCCTGAAACAGAGGCAATAGCAGAAGAGGGGCTAGTTGCATTTGCATGTACTTCTTACAAACCAATGGTAGCTCCAGCAGGAGCTAAGAAAGCTTTATTTGGAACCAATCCAATTTCATTTGCATGGCCTCGACCTGGAAAAACACCTGTTGTTTATGATATGGCAACAGCTTCAATGGCGATGGGAGAAGTTCAAGTTGCTAAAAGAGAAGGACACAAGGTTCCGTTAGGCACAGGTTTATCTAAAGACGGTAAAGAAACAACAGATCCTTCAGAGATAACTGATGGAGGTGTTTTACTTCCATTTGGTGGTTACAAAGGATCTGGTATTGCGATGATGGTAGAATTATTAGCTGGTACACTAGTAGGTGATAATTTTAGTTTTGAAACAGCTGCAAAAGATAATAATGATGGAGGTCCACCAAGTGGGGGAGAGTTTATTTTAGCAATCTCTCCTGAAAAAACTTCAGGTACTGATTGGGCTAAACATGCAGAAGAATTTTTTAATAAAATGAAATCAATGGATGGAGTTAGACTTCCAGGCGAAAGACGTCATAAAAATAGACTAGATAAAGGTCCAAGAAATATAAATCAAGAGCTAGTAAATAAAATTAAATCTTTAAGCTAGTTCAATTTCAATAGGTGTATGATCAGATGGTTTTTGTCTGCCACGTGGGAATTTATTAATTTTAACATCCTTAACAATACCAATTAATGAACTAGATACTAAAAAATGATCAATTCTCATACCATTATTTTTTTGCCAAGCTCCACTTGTATAATCCCAAAATGTAAATCCTTCTTTTTCTGGATGTATAAATCTATAAGCATCATGAAAACCTAAGTTAATTAATTCCCTTAATTTTTTTCTAATTTCTAATCTAAACAAAGCATCATTTTCATAACTTTTAGGATTATGAACATCTTCAGCTGAAGGGATTATATTAAAGTCTCCTCCTATAATTATATTTTCATTTTGTTTAGATAAGGATTTTAATTTTTTAATTAAGCTGTCTAGCCAGTAAAGTTTATAAGTATATTTTTCAGTATCTACTGGATTTCCATTGGGTGTATAAATATTTATTAAAATTATATCTTTATTTTTAAATCTTACCTCAGCTGAAATTACTCTTGATTGCTTATTTTTATCTTTAAAAATGTCATTCTGAATATTATTTAATTTCTTTTTTGAGACAATAGCTACACCGTTGTAACTCTTTTGACCAAATACATAATTTTCATATTTTAATTTTTTTATATCCTCGTAAGGGTAAGTTTCGTCAGGTGTTTTGATTTCCTGCATCATCATTATGTCTGGTGAAAATTTTTTTAAATATTCTTTGATATTTTCAATTCGAGCTCTTACTGAATTAACATTCCAGGAGCTTATTAACATTAAAGTGAGAATGATACACCACAACCACAAGAAGATTTGCTTTGTGGGTTGTTAATTTTAAATGAGTTACCGATTAATTCCTCTGAATAATCAACCTCAGATCCTTTTAATAGGTCTGCTGAATTTTTATCTATTAATATATTTTCATGTTTTAGATCATCTTCATTTTGTTTTTGATCAAAAGAAAAATCATATTGAAAACCTGAGCAACCACCACCCTTGATAGCGATTCTAAAAAAAGACCCTTTATCTCTAGTCGAAAGCAAATGGTTGATTTGTTTTATTGCTTTATCTGTAAATTTAATTTCTTTAATCATATAAGAACACTGTTATTACTAATATAATATTTATTTACCAAGTTTAAAGGATGAAAAATTACTCAAAAATAGGACTATTTAAAAGTAAAGGAAGGCTTTTTAAGGAGCCAGTTAATCAATATAGAAGTCCATTTCAACGTGACAGAGACAGAATTATACATAGTGCATCATTTAGAAGGTTAAAGCATAAAACTCAGGTCTTTGTTAACACTGGAGGTGACCATTACAGAACTAGGATTACACATTCCCTTGAAGTAGCTCAAATAGCAAGATCAATAACAAGATATTTAAACTTAAATGATGATCTAGCAGAAACTTTAAGTTTAGCTCATGATTTAGGGCATACACCTTTTGGTCACGCAGGGGAAGATGCGTTAAATGAATGTATGATTGATCATGGGGGGTTTGATCATAATTTACAGACATTACGAATAATTATGTTCCTTGAGCATAAGTATCTTAAATTTAAAGGTTTAAATCTTACATTAGAGACCATCGACGGGCTGCTTAAGCATAATGGACCATTTGAAGATATTTTAAAACTAAATAAAATTATAGGAACAAAAAATTTAAAGGGAAAAATAAATTTTAAAAAATTTCCCTCGTTAGAAGCGCAGATTGCTGCAATGTCTGATGATATAGCCTACAATAATCACGATATACAAGATGGTATTCACGCAGGTTTATTTAAACTAAAGGATTTAACAGAAATAGATTTTTTTAATCAGATTCTAAAGCTTAATAAAAAAAAAATTAAAGGAAAAAACGAGCAAATTTTGATATATCAAATTATAAGAGATTCAATTGATTTGATGGTTAAAGACTTAATAAATAATACTTTGAAAAATATAAAATATTATAAAATTAATAATATTAAAAAGGTTTACAGTTGCTCAGACAGCATTGTCAAATTTTCAGATGAATTTAATTTAATTGATCAGGAAATTAGATTTTTCTTAAAATCAAAAATGTATAATAATAAAAAAGTTTTAAAAAAAAATAATGAAGGAAAAAAAATTGTTAAAACACTTTTTAAAAGCATTTCGAAAAAACCAAATCATTTTATAAACAGAGATAGATTTAAAAAAAACGATAAATACAGAGCTATTGCTGATTTTATTTCAGGTATGACTGATAGATATGCAATTAATTTATATAATAGTATTAAATGAATATATTTGAAAATTATCTAGAAAAAATAATTAATTTGCTTAATAATCCAAAATTAAATAGCTCTATTCAACTTCCTGAAAAAATAGCTGGTATAAACGTTGATGTTCCTCCTCAACAGTTTAATTGTGACATTTCAACTAATGCTGCAATGATTTTATCAAAAGCTAACAAAAAACCACCTCTCGAAATCGCTAATGAGTTAGCACAATTAATAAAAAAAAATGATGAAGAGATTGATACAATCACTACAGTTAAGCCTGGCTTTATTAATATAAAATTTAAAAATTCTTTTTGGAACAAATTTATAAAAGAAATAATTTCTCAAAAAGAAGGTTTTGGTGTTAATAAAAAATCACCTAAAATAAAATATCTTATAGAATTTGTTTCCGCAAATCCTACTGGCCCTCTCCATGTAGGTCATTGTCGTGGCGCTATTCTTGGAGATGTTTTATCAAATTTGCTTTCTTTTAATGGTCATAAAGTTAGTAAGGAATATTATGTAAATGATTATGGTAATCAAATTATTCATTTTTCCAAATCAGTTTATTTTAGAATTAGGGAAATACTTAATAATGAACCATTTCCAACAAACAACAAAGATTTATATCCAGGTGATTATATTATTAATATTGCTAAAAATATTATTAATAACAATAAAAATTTGAAGTTTGATAATTTTGATCAAGTTTCATTAAAATTAACCGCTCTATCTGTAGCTGAGTCTTTAAAATTAATAAAATTAAATCTTAAAAATCTAGGTATAGTTCATGACAAATTTGTTAACGAGACTGAATTAGTTAAAAATAATGAAGTTGAAAAAACTATTGAAAAACTAAAAAGTAATAACTTTGTCTACGAGGGTAAAATTAAAGCTCCCGAAACCGAAAAAAATACAAACTGGAAGGAAAGAAAACAATTACTATTTCGATCAACTGATTTTGGAGACGATAAAGATAGAGCTCTACAGAAAGAGGATAGATCTTGGACTTATTTTGCAAGTGATGTCGCTTATCATAATAATAAATTAGATAGAAAATTTGATGTATTAGTAAACATTTTAGGAGCTGACCATGCAGGCTATATTAAAAGAATTGCTTCAAGCGTCGAAGCAATTTCTGGAAAAAAAAATAAACTTGTGTGCAAAGTAAGCCAGCTAGTAAAATTAATAAAAGATGGAAAGCCTTTTAAAATGTCAAAGAGAAAAGGTGATTATATAACAGTTGAAGATTTATTAAATGAGGTTGGTAAAGACGCTTCAAGATTTATTATGTTAAGCCGAAGTAGCGATGTAGAGTTAGATTTCGATTTTACGAAAGTTAAAGAAAAATCAAAAGATAATCCTCTTTATTATGTCCAATATTGCTATACTAGAATTGCATCGGTTTTTAGAAATGTAGAAAAACAGATTAATGACGATATTAAAGTTAAAAACTATGAATTTAATTATACAAAAGATGAAATTAAAATTCTCAAAAAAATTTCAGAATGGCCAAAGTGTTTAGAGGTAGCATCAAATAAATTAGAGCCTCATAGAATACCAGTTTATTTATATGAATTATCCTCTGAATTTCATTCATATTGGAATATGGGAAAGGACGACGAAACTAAAAGATTTATAAATAAAGATAAAAAAATTTCAGATGAAAAAATTGTTTTTCTTAAAGCTATTTCAATTGTAATTAAATCTGGAATGAAAATATTAAATGTAGATACACCAGAAAAAATGTAATGCTGAAAGAGTTAAAGTATTTTTTATATTTGCTTGTTATTTTTTTATTTATATTTTTTACTATTAAATATTACTTTTCAGATCAAAATGAAAAAAATTACTTTAGATCTATTAATTCAGTAAATGATAGGATTATAAAATACTCATTAAAATTACCTTTATTAAAAAATGATACAGATGAAGTTATAGAGTATGTAGAAAACAAAACTTCTAAAAATAAAAAAAAATATCATTTTTGGAAACTTCTAGATAATGCTCAATAATAGAAGAGCTTTTATAACAGGTTTAAGATCAACATCTCTATCTCAAAATGAGAAAAAATTCTTGAAAAAATATAAACCTTGGGGAGTAATTCTTTTTTCTAGGAACATTAAATCGTTTAAACAGCTTAAAACTCTAGTTGATAGTATAAAAAAAATCTTTGATGATAGTAATTACCCAATATTAATAGACGAGGAGGGTGGAAGAGTTAATCGCTTAAAAAAACTTTTTGATACAAGAATATTCACAGGCAAGTTTTTTGGTGATCTTTATGTGAAAGATAAAAGTAAATTTAATTTATATTATCGAATATATATAAGACAAATTTCATTCATTTTAAAAAATTTGGGAATTAACATTAATACAGTACCAGTACTTGATATCAGAAGATCTAGTTCACATAATATCATTGGAGATCGATCATATAGTTTTAACAAAACTGTAGTAAGCAAAGTTGGAGATTTTTGCATTAATCAATTTAAAATTAATAAAATTGGATCTGTCATCAAGCATATACCTGGTCATGGTTTAGCTAAATCAGATAGTCATAAAAACACACCAATAGTAAAGGAAAAACTGCATCAATTATTAAATAAAGATTTTTATGCTTTTAAGAACAAAAATTGTTTTTTTGCAATGACCGCTCATATTATTTATAAAAATATAGATAAAAAAAATCCAGCAACCCACTCAAAAAAAATAATTGATATAATTAGAAATAAAATAAAATTTCGTAATATATTAATAACTGATGATATTTCGATGGGTGGTTTAAAACATTCTATTGAAAAAAATACGATAAAAGCATTTAGCGCAGGTTGTAATTTGGTACTACATTGCAATGGTAATATAAAAGAAATGAATATTGTTGCCAAAAATTCACCAAAAATTAGTAAATTTATAATTACAAAAACATCACAATTTTATAAAGTTATAATGTAAAATTATTATGGAAAGTAACGATAGTAACCTGTTTAAAGTTAAACTTAGCCAATACTCAGGACCATTGGATGTACTTTTAGACCTTGCAAAATCACAGAAAGTTGATTTAGAAAATATTTCTATTACAAAACTTGCTGATCAATTTCATGAATTTATAACTAACGCAAAAAATATAAATTTAGAAATAGCGTCAGAATATTTATTAATGGCGACATGGTTGGCATATTTAAAATCAAAACTATTACTACCAGAGTCTGATGAAGAAGAGTTTAAAGCTCTAGAAGTTGCTGAAAAATTAAAATTACAACTAAAAAAATTAGAATTAATTAGATTACTTTCCGATCAAATGCTTAAAAGGAAACGACTGGGAAAAGATGTTTTTATGAGAGGAATGAAGGGTGGAATAAAATCAATATATAATAACACTTACTCTATAACTTTGTATGAACTATTAAAAACTTATGCTTCAATAATCATGACAAAAGATTTTCAAAGAATTAATATACCCCGGTTACCAGTTTTTACTACAGAAGAAGGTATAAAAGTTATTAAAAAATTTATTGGAAATTTAATGAGTTGGAAAAATATTGAAGATTTAATTCCAAAAAATTTTAAATTAGAAAAAACTTCAAAGAGAACTGGTAAAGCAGGAATTTTTGCAGGGTCTTTAGAGTTAGTTAAAGAGGGCAATCTAGTAATCAAACAAGATAAATTATTTTCAGATATATTTATAAAACAAAAAAATGACTAAGATAAAAAAGAATAATGTAGTTAATTTTCCAGAAAATTTGAATTCAGGAGATAGAGAGGTTGAAGCAATTATTTTTGCAGCAGCTGAACCTCTTGATATTGAAAGTATTGAGACTCGTGTTTCAAAAAAAATTAATGTTTCAAAAAGTTTAGAGAGATTGCAAAACTTTTACTCAAAAAGGGGCATAAATTTAGTATGTATCACAAAAAAGTGGTCTTTTAGAACAGCTGAAAATCTATCAGCATTGATGTCACAACAAAAAAATGTTGAAAAAAAACTATCTAAAGCTGCTATAGAAACACTCTCTATAATTGTCTATCATCAGCCTGTAACAAGAGCTGAAATTGAAGAAATTCGAGGTGTTGCTTTTGGAACAAATACTTTAGAAATTCTGATGGAATTAGATTGGGTAAAGCCTAGTGGTAGAAAAGATGTTCCTGGGAAACCTATACAATATGTAACAACTGATAATTTTTTAAGTCATTTTAGCTTAAAAAAATTATCCGATCTACCAACAGTTGATGAGCTTGGATCTGCAGGGTTGATAGACAGCACAAGCATTGATTCTTCAATTTTTGGAACTGGTAAATTTTACAAAGAGAAACAGGATGAAAAAAAAGAAAATATTTATTCAAACATCGATGAAATGCTAAGTAGCACCTTAAAAAATGAGGACAAATAGAAAAAGAAACTTTGAATTATTAATTTAAAAAGGTTATAAATAGTTATGAGTATAGGATTTTGGCAAATTGCAATAGTTGTAATTTTAGTTGTTCTTTTGTTTGGACGAGGGAAGATTTCGAGCCTTATGGGAGATGTTGCGAAAGGTATAAAGAGTTTTAAAAAAGGTATGTCCAGCGACGAAATAGAGGATAACACGCCCAAGAATACTTCAGAAAACAATCAAGACTCTAATAATAAAGATTAATTCCAATGCCTCAAATTGGCTGGTTTGAGATATTAATTATTGTTGGCATAGCAATTATTGTTATTGGACCAAAAGATTTTCCAATTATGCTTAAAAAAATAGGTTCATGGATTGGATCAGCAAAAAGATATGTTAATCAAATACAACAAGAAGTGACTATTAATGTTGATAGTGAGAATGAAAAAGAAGAAAAAAAAAAAATAAACAAAGGCGAAGATGACAAAAAATGATAGCGATGGTGGATTTATTTCTCATATTGAAGAGTTAAGAAAAAGATTAATCCATTCTTTTATTTTTTTATCTATTTTTTTTATAGTTTGCTATTTTTTTGCAGAATATTTATATGGTTTTTTAGTAGAACCATACTCAAAAGCTGTTGCTAACGATGGTGTAGAGCGAAGATTAATTTTTACAGCTCTTCAAGAAACTTTTTTAACATATATAAAAGTTGCTTTTTTTGCAGCATTCTTCGTTACATGTCCATTTATATTAATGCAAATATGGAAGTTTATAGCACCAGGATTATACAAACATGAAAAATCAGCAATACTCCCATATCTTATTATTACACCAATACTATTTTTTTTAGGTGGAATTCTTGTCTATTATTTAATAATGCCTTTAGCTATTAAATTTTTTTTGTCATTTGAGTCCACTGGTTTAAATACCAACTTACCAATTCAATTAGAGGCAAAGGTTAATGAGTATTTGTCATTAATTATGAAACTAATTTTTGCATTTGGGTTAAGTTTTCAATTACCCGTAGTCCTAAGTCTTCTTGCAAGAATAGGGATGATAGATTCTCAATTTTTGAAAGAAAGACGTAAATATGTTGTTGTAATAATTTTTGCTGCAGCAGCTATTCTCACACCACCTGATCCTGTTACTCAAATAGGTTTAGCAATACCTCTTTTAATTTTGTATGAATTATCAATTTTTTCTGTAAATATAATTGAAAAGAAAGCAAAAGATAATGCATAATATAAAAGATATTAGAAATGATCCAAAAAAATTTAAAGATTCTTTAAAAAAAAGATTCTTAGACGTAGATTTAGAAAATTTATTAGATTTGGATCAAAAAAATAGGAAATTAATTCAAGAAAAAGAAATTTTAGAAAAAGAGAAGAAAGAAATCTCTAAAACCAAAAATAAAGATTTATTTGAAAAATCAAAAACCATATCACAAAAAATAGAAACTCTTGAGAAAGATCAAAAGAGCACTAAAAATAAATTAGAAAATATTTTATCAAGTTTACCAAACATCCCAAATGACGATGTTCCTGTTGGTAAAGATGAAAATTCAAATTTAGAAATATCAAAAAATGGTGCAATACCTAAATTTGATTTTAAACCCAAATCTCACTTTGAACTAGGTGAAAATCTTAAAATGCTTGACTTTGAATTAGCTTCTAAAACTACTGGATCAAGATTTGTTTTTGTAAAAGATAAACTTGCTTTACTCGAAAGAGCAATTTCTAATTTTATGCTGGATGTCCACATAAATCAAAATGGATATCAAGAAATATCTCCACCTTTAATTGTATCCGAAAGCACTATGTACGGAACAGGTCAATTACCTAAGTTTGAAAATGATCAATTTGAAATTAATTTTGATGAAAAAGAGGAACGAAAATTTTTAATACCTACTGCTGAAGTTATTTTAACAAATATGGGCAAAGATAAGATTTTCCAATTAAATGAATTGCCTTTACGTCTTGTTGCTTCAACACCTTGCTTTAGAAAAGAGGCTGGTAGTTATGGAAAAGATACAAAAGGCATGATTAGACAACATCAATTTTATAAAGTTGAACTTGTTAGTATAGTTGAACCTAAAAATTGTTTAGCTGAACTAGAAAGAATGACGAATAGTGCAACAAAAATACTTGATTTGCTTAAACTACCATATAGAAAAATTGTTTTATCTTCTGGAGACATGGGTTTCAGTGCAGAGAAAACATTTGATATTGAAGTTTGGCTTCCTTCTGAAAATAAATATAGAGAAATATCTAGTTGCTCTTCTTGTGGTACATTTCAAGCTAGAAGAATGAAGTCTAGATATAAAAACAAAAATAATGAAACTCTTTTTTTAGGAACTTTAAATGGAAGCGGATTAGCTGTTGGAAGAACATTAATAGCAATATTAGAAAATTATCAACAATCCGACGGATCAATAATTATTCCAGAAGTTTTAAAACCTTATATGAATAAATTAGAGAAAATATCAAAGAAATAGAGTTGTTTTAATAATTTAGATGGTATAAATAAAACAAAAAATAAGGAGTTAAATGTCAAATTCAGGAATAGGTCAATTTATACCGTTAATTCTTATATTTGTAGTTTTTTATTTTTTTCTAATTAGACCACAACAAAAAAAAGTTAAAGATCACAAATTAATGGTAGAAAGTTTAAAAAGAGGAGACAAAGTAATTACGACAGGTGGTATTATCGGCACTATCGAGAGAGTTATGGATAACGATAGAGCTGAAGTATCTATATCTGACGAAGTCAAAGTTGAAGTTGTAAGATCAACTGGTATTAGTGCTTTGCTAAATACTCCAGAACCAAAAAAGTAACATTAATTAAAAGTGTTATATTTTTCTAAAATTAGAATTATTCTAATAGCAACTTTTACAACAATCTTTGTTTATATATTTCTCTCAAATTTTATAAAATTTGATGACAATGTATTTAATAAAAAAATTAATTTAGGCCTTGATTTACAAGGTGGATCATATTTATTACTTGAAATTGACAACTCCCCAGTTATCACTCAAAAACTTCAAAATGCTATACCTGAATTCAAAAAATTTTTTAAGGAAAAAAAAATCAATTTAAGAAACTTTAAAATAGTAGATGACGAAACTTTAATATTTGAAACAACACCTGATAAAGTAAATGAAGTAAAAGATAGTCTTCTTAAGAAAGAGGAAAATATAATAAATGAGTATTATCCAAAATATAGAGCGCATAAGTTTGATTTTTTGGTTGATCAAAATTTATTCAAATTAAATTTTTCTAAATATGGTTTGGTTGAAATAAAGGACTCGTCACAAAGTCAAGCTCTTGAAACAATTAGAAGAAGAGTTGATGAAATAGGTACAAATGAACCTAATATTCTTAAAAGAGGTAATGATAGAATTGTCGTTGAATTGCCAGGTTTAGATGATCCCTCTAGAATAAAAAATCTATTAGGGAAAACCGCAAATTTAACATTTAGATTTGTTATTAAAGGCTCAGAGGAAACCTTTGGTTCAGAAAAATTAGAATTTGAGGATGGATCTGAGGAAGCAATTGTTAGTAAAAGAATTATTTTAAGTGGGGA
Source organism: uncultured Pelagibacteraceae bacterium (assembly GCA_902567765.1). Taxonomy (GTDB): domain Bacteria; phylum Pseudomonadota; class Alphaproteobacteria; order Pelagibacterales; family Pelagibacteraceae; genus Pelagibacter. The sequence continues at coordinate 57,898 of CACFNI010000004.1, forward strand.
TAATTTACTAGACGCACAACCTTCTATGGATAGTGAAACGAGTGAAACAGTTGTTACGTTCAATCTTGATAGAGTTGGTGCAAAAAGATTTGGCAAAGCAACTTCCACAGGTATAGGAAAAAGACTAGCCATTGTTTTAGACGGTAAAATTATAAGCGCACCGGTTATTCAGGACGCTATTGTTAGTGGATCGGGACAAATAAGTGGCGGTTTCACTTTTCAATCTGCTACAGATTTAGCTTTATTATTAAGATCAGGAGCTTTACCAGCTCCTCTTAATATCATTGAAGAGAGAACTGTAGGTCCAGACCTTGGTCAAGATTCTATAAATGCTGGGATAATGGCTTTAGCGATAGGATTTCTATTAGTTATACTATTTATGTTTTTCAAATATAGAATATTTGGATTAATAGCAAATATCACTTTAATTCTAAATTTATTCCTTTTAGTAGGAATTCTAACTTTATTTGAAGCTACTTTAACGTTGCCAGGTATAGCAGGTATAATTTTGACTGTCGGTATGGCTGTAGATGCCAATGTATTAATTTTTGAGAGGATAAAGGAGGAAAAAAAAGGTGAGAAAAATCAATTAATTGCTTTCGATAGTGGATATGAAAAATCTAAAACAGCAGTTATAGATGCAAATATTACTACCTTAATTGCAGCAGTAATTTTATTTTTTATGGGATCGGGTCCCATAAAAGGTTTTTCAGTTACACTTGGAGTTGGAATTTTTACAACATTATTTTCAGTGTATTTTATCGCAAGATTATTGACATCATTATATGTCACCAAAAATAAACACAAAGAAAAATTAATATGAATAACAGAATATCCTTCAATAAATTCTATAAACTATTTAACATTATTTCATCCCTGCTAATTATTCTATCGATTGTTCTTTTGGTTTTTAAAGGATTAAATTTTGGTGTCGATTTTAAAGGCGGTACCTTAATTGAACTTAGAACTACAGATAAAATTATCTCAGTTTCAAATATTAGAGACTCCTTAAATCAACTTAATTTAGGAGATGTTTCAGTTAAAAATTTTGGTACAGATCAAGATTATTTAATTAAATTTGAAAAAAAAGATTTTAATAATCCTGATTTTATTAGTGATATTAAAAATAAACTCGCATCATCTTTAGGAAATAGTTTCGAGTTTAGAAGAGTGGAGAATGTAGGACCAAAAGTAAGTTCTGAGCTATTAAAATCAGGAATAATTGCAATAGTACTTTCTTTAGCTGCTATGCTAGTTTACATATGGATACGTTTTGAATGGCAGTTTAGTTTGGGTGCAATTTTAGCACTGTTTCATGATGTAATAATAACTTTAGGGATTTTTTCTTTATTTAGTTTAGAAATAAATCTGTCAATAGTAGCAGCTGTTTTAACTATAGTTGGCTATTCTATGAATGACACCGTTGTTATTTTTGATAGAGTAAGAGAAAATCTAAGAAAATATTCAGATATCAAAATATTTGATCTTACAAATATCTCAATTAATGAAACTTTATCAAGAACAATAATTACGTCAGCAACAACTTTGCTAGCTTTATTTTCTATATTTTTGTTTGGTGGTGAAATTTTAAAAGGATTTTCTTTAGCTATGATACTGGGAGTTTTTTTTGGTACTTATTCCTCAATATATATAGCAAATCCGATACTTGTTTTTTTACAAGTATCTCAAAAAACTATTTTAAAAGAAGAAAAAGATTAATAAAGATTTTGTGCTGCTACCATTGATAACAACATTGGAAGTGAAAGAAGCGTATTTGTTCTAGAAAATAACATTGCTGTTCTTGCTGATTTAGCTTTTTTTTCTGCATCGCATTCTACTATTCCTAAAGCTCTTTTTTGATTTGGCCATATTACAAACCATACATTAAATGCCATTATAAGACCTAGCCACATACCAATACCTATGGCTGTATTTCTTCCTCCACCAGAGCCAATACCTAACGTCATCGATTCATGAAGATAACCATTCAAATGTCCTAAAACTAAACCTGATATTATTGTTAAGAAAGCAGCCCATCTAAAATAAAATAACGCAGCTGGTGCTATAACCTTTCCTATAGCAGGCTTTTGCTCGTCTGGAATTTTCGGCATGTTTGGTATTTGTACAAAATTAAAATACCAGAGCAATCCAATCCACATTATTGCAACAACTACATGTATAAATCTAACAAACCAACTCCAAAAATACCTATCAAATTCAAAACCATCATTTCCAAAAAAAAGGCCTAGAAATAGCAATACAGCTAGACCTAATGAGCCATGAATTGTTTTTGGTAATGATGATAAAAAATTTCCCATAAATTATTTATACACAATCCATATATAATTTTAAGCAGTTTTTTTATATTTATTATCCAGTAAAGGCCTTAAAAAACTACCGGTATAGCTATCTTTTACTTCACAAATTTCCTCAGGTTTGCCCTTAGCGACAATCTCACCACCCTTTACACCGCCTTCAGGACCCATATCAATTATATAATCAGCAGTTTTAATCACGTCTAAATTATGTTCAATTACAACAACAGAATTACCTAATGCTACAAAAGTATGTAAAATTTCTAATAGTTTTTTAATATCATGTTGATGAAGACCTGTTGTTGGTTCATCTAAAATATACATTGTTCTACCTGTAGATCTTTTTGAAAGTTCTTTTGCCAATTTTATTCTTTGAGCTTCACCACCAGATAATGTTGTAGCCTGCTGTCCAATTTTAATATACCCCAATCCTACTTTCTTAAGTGTAAGAAGTTTTGATTTTATATTAGATATATTTTCAAAATATTCACACCCTTCATCAACAGTCATATTTAGAACATCTGCAATACTTTTATTTTTAAATTTAATTTCTAAAGTTTCTCTATTATATCTTGTTCCTTTACATTCATCACATTGTATATAAACATCTGGTAAAAAGTGCATTTCATAAGTTATTACACCATCACCTTCACACGCTTCACACCTTCCACCTTTTACATTGAATGAAAATCTTCCTGGTTTGTATCCACGACTTTTTGATTCAGGCAGTGCCGTAAACCAGTCTCTTATTGGACCAAATGCACCTGTATAAGTAGCAGGGTTAGATCTTGGAGTCCTTCCTATTGGTGACTGGTCAATGTTAATAACCTTGTCAACTAATTCTACTCCTTTAAAACCTTTAAAGGGTTTTGGAATTTTTCTTGATTTGTTATTGTTAAGAGTCAAATTCAGAGCATTATATAAAGTTTGAAGTACTAAAGTTGATTTTCCACTACCAGAAACTCCTGTGACACATGTAAAACTTCCAAGTGGAATTTTTAAATTGATATTTTTAAGATTATTACCAGTTGCGCCATTTATTTCTAAAAATCTACCATTTTTTGCAAGTCTTCTTTTATTTGGTATTTGTATAAAGAATTTATTTGATAAATATTTTCCCGTTATGCTATTAGAATTTTTCACAATTTCATCGTAAGTTCCTTGTGCAATAATTTGTCCACCCTTACTTCCTGCTTCTGGACCTAGATCAATAATATGGTCAGCATTAACCATTGTTTCGGTATCATGCTCAACCACTATAACAGTGTTACCTAAATCTCTTAATCTTTTCAAAGCATCGATTAATTTTACATTATCTTTTTGGTGAAGACCTATAGATGGTTCATCCAAAACATACAAAACTCCCGTAAGACCTGAACCTATTTGAGAAGCCAACCTAATTCTTTGTGCTTCACCACCGGATAAAGTTCCAGACTCCCTTGATAAAGTTAAATAGTCAAGACCGACATTGAGTAAGAAATTTAATCTTTCATTTATTTCTTTTAAAATATGTTCAGCTATTTTTAACTGAATTTTAGATAATTTTTTTTCCAGATTTTTAAACCAAGATGTAGCATCAAGTATAGATTTTTTTGTTACCTCACTTATGTTTAAACTGTCTATTTTAACGCATAAAGCTTCATCTTTAAGTCTTTGCCCATTACATTTTTCACAATCTGTATCTGATTGATATTGTGCGATTTCCTCCCTTTTCCAGTCACTATCGGTCTCAAGGTATCTTCTTTCAAGGTTGTTTATCACGCCCTCAAATGGTTTTTTATACGAATATTTTTCATATCCATCGTCATAAGAAAATTTTATTTCGTCATCATCTGAACCGTAAAGTATTATGTCCTTTATTTTTTTACTTAATTTGTTCCATTTTTCATCTAAAGAAAAGTTATAGTGTTTGGAGAGTGAGGCTAAAGTTTGTGCATAGTACATTGTAGTAGTTTTAGACCATGGCTCTATTGCACCTTCCGCTATAGTTTTTTTTTCATTTGGAATCACTAAATTAGGATCAACATTTAATTTAATTCCGATACCTTCACATTCTTCACATGCTCCATATGGACTGTTAAAAGAAAATAATCTAGGTTCAATTTCTTCTATTGTAAACCCACTTTCTGGACATGCAAATTTGGTAGAGAATATTATTTTTTCTATTTTTCTAAATTTTTTAGGTAAAGTTTCATTTTCATACTCAACAAATAAAAGACCATTAGAGAGATTAATTGATGTTTCTATACTTTCAGCTAGTCTATTTCCTAAATCTGAGTTTAAAATAATTCTATCCACTAATACAGATATATCGTGTTTGACTTTTTTATTTAATTCAGGAACTTTGTCTATTTCATAAAGTACATTATCAATCTTTATTTTTCTAAATCCTCTTTTTTTGTATCCTAGAATATCTTTTTTATATTCACCTTTTCTTCCTCTAACGACAGGCGAATATAAATAAATTGTAGATTTTTTTGGTAGACTTTTTATTTTATCGACTATTTGGGATATTGTTTGCGACTGAATTGGCTTACCAGTAAAGGGTGAATAAGGGATTCCAACTCGAGCAAATAAAACTCTCATATAATCATAAATTTCAGTTACTGTTGCAACTGTTGATCTTGGATTTTTTGATGTATTTTTTTGCTCAATCGAAATTGCTGGGCTCAAACCTTCAATCAAATCTACATTTGGTTTTTTCATTTTATCTAAAAATTGTCTTGCGTAAGCTGATAAGCTCTCAACATATCTTCTTTGACCTTCTGCATAGATTGTATCAAAAGCTAAAGAAGATTTTCCTGATCCAGACAACCCTGTTATTACAACAAATTGATCTTTTGGAAGTTCTAGAGATATGTTCTTCAAATTATGTTCTTTTGCGCCCTTTATAACTATCTTTTTTTGCATAATTTTAGTTGCTTTAAATTAATAAAATCAATAATGAGATTAAAATTATGATATAATTTTACATCATTAATTTATAAAAATATTAAAATATTATGGCTGGAAGTTTAAATAAAGTGTTATTAATTGGTCGTTTAGGCGCAGATCCTGAAATTAAGCAAATGGTTAACGGCAAAAGTGTAGCCCGCTTAAGTTTAGCAACTAGTCAATCCTGGAAGGATAAGAACACAGGCGAAAAAAAGGAAAAAACTGAATGGCACCGTATAGTTGTATTTAATGAAGGTTTAGTAAATGTAGTTCAACAATATCTTAAAAAAGGAGCTCAAATTTATGTCGAGGGTCAGCTATCTACGAGAAAATGGAAAGACGAGCAATCTGGTCAAGATAAGTATTCTACAGAAATATTAATTCAAGGTTATAATTCTTCTCTTACAATGCTTGGTGGGGGTAGCGCAACTTCTTCCATACAAAATGACAAAAGCCAAACTGCCTCAAAAAACATAGAAGATATTCCACAATCATCAAATGATTTAGATGATGATATCCCGTTTTAGTTTTTATGGAAAAAAACGAAATCACCAAAGATAAAAATATAAAACTAATATCGATGCATGATGAAATGAGTTCATCATACTTATCATACGCTATGAGCGTAATTATTAGTAGAGCTCTTCCAGATGTTAGAGACGGTTTAAAACCAGTGCATAGAAGAATTTTATATGCAATGCATAAAGGAGGATATGATTGGTCAAAACAATTTAGAAAATCAGCTAGAATAGTTGGAGATGTTATTGGTAAATATCATCCTCATGGCGATCAGTCAGTTTATGACGCTTTAGTAAGAATGGTTCAGGATTTTTCTATGAGTTTACCGTTAATTGATGGACAAGGTAATTTTGGATCAGTTGATGGAGATCCTCCAGCAGCTATGAGATATACTGAAACTAGACTTTCAAAAGTTTCTCAGTTTCTAATCGATGATATAGAAAAAAATACAATTGAGTTTAAAAGTAATTATGATGAAACAGAAAAAGAACCTTCTGTTTTACCAGCACAATTTCCAAATCTTTTAGTAAATGGTGCAGGTGGAATAGCTGTAGGTATGGCAACTAGTATACCGCCACATAATTTAGGTGAAGTTATTGATGGAACATTAGCTCTTATAAATAATAAAGATATAAAACTGAGTGAGCTTATGAAGCACATTCCTGGTCCTGATTTTCCGACCGGAGGTATTATTATAGGTAAAAATATAATCAAGGAAGGTTATAAAACTGGGAGAGGTTCTTTTAAAATAAGAGGAGATATTAAAATTGAGCAAATGAAGAACGGAAGAGAAAGACTAGTCATATCTTCAATTCCTTATCAAGTGAACAAATCTGTTCTCAATGAAAGAATAGCTGAACTAGTAAGAGATAAAAAGATTGAAGGCATAAGAGATATAAGAGATGAATCTAACCGTGAAGGGGTTAGAGTCGCAATTGATCTTCGATCTAACACAGAACCTGAAACTGTTAAAAGACAATTATTTAAATTTACTTCAATAGAAAGTTCTTTTGGATTTAATACACTGGCAATTGTCGATAACAAGCCTAAAAACTGTAATCTTAAAGATTTTTTAGAAAATTTTTTAAAATTTCGTGAAGATGTAGTAATTAAAAAAACCAAATTTGATTTAAAAAAAGCAGAGGATAGGGCACATATATTAATTGGATTATCAGTTAGTGTTGAAAATTTGGATAAAGTAATAAAAATAATTAGAAATTCAAAGAATCCAGACGATGCTAAACAAAAATTATTAGAAATAAAATGGAAAATTAATAAGTCCCTTAAGTTAATAAACTTAATTCATGAAAAAAAATCTAAAAATGTTTATTCTTTGTCTGAAAGTCAAGTAAACTCTATTTTAGAGTTAAGACTTCAAAAGTTAACTGCTCTTGGTATCAATGAAATTGAAACTGAAATTAAAAAATTATCAGAGTTAATTTTACACTATAAAAAAATTATTAATTCAAAAAAAGAGCTTTTAAAAGTTATAAGTAAAGAGTTATCAGATATTAAAGAAAAGTTTTCAGTTCCAAGAAGAACTAAAATAATCGATGCAGTTTTAAATTACGATATTGAAGAGACCATTCAAAAAGAAGCAGTTATTTTAACTGTTACTTTGCAAGGTTATATTAAAAGAGGAGCTCTAAGTAGTATTAAGCAACAAAAAAGAGGTGGAAAAGGAAAGTCTGGAATTAAAACAAGAGATGAAGACTCTGTTGTTCAAACATTATCTGTAAATACACACACTCCTGTACTGTTCTTTTCAACAGAGGGTCTTGTTTATAAAATTAAAGCATGGAAGATACCAGAAGGCTCAGCATCATCAAAAGGCAAGTCATTATTTAACATTTTACCTTTAAAAAATCATCAATCTATTAGCTCAATAATGCCATTTCCAGAGAATGAGTCAGATTGGAAAAATTTGTGTATTGTATTTGCAACTTCTAAGGGGAAAATTAGAAAAAATCAGTTAGATGACTTTTCATCGATAAATACATCAGGCAAGATAGCAATGAAATTGGATACAAATGATAAAATTGTCGGCGTCAAAATATGCAGAGATGACCAGGATATAATACTAAGTACACAAAATGGAAAATGTATTAGATTTGACTCAAAAAAACTTAGAGTTTTTAAAGGGAGATCTTCAAAAGGCATAAAAGGCATTAATCTATCTAATGACGATAGTATTGTTTCACTTTCTATAATTGATCAAGATAATAAAAAAAATGGAAAATTAAATAAAGACGATAAATCTGAATTTAAAGCCAAAGAAAAATTTATATTATCAATTACGAAAAATGGTTTTGGAAAAAGAACATCTCATTATGACTTTAGAGTAACAAATCGAGGAGGAAAAGGGATAATAGGAATTGTTAATTCAGAAAGAAATGGAAACGTTGCTTCTTCATTTCCAGTAAATGAAGGAGACGAAATTCTAATATCAACAAACAAAGGTAGAGTTATTAGAGTTGCAGTTAAAGAGATTAGAATAGCAGGAAGAAACACTCAAGGTGTAAGAATTATAAAATTATCAGGAGATGAAAAAGTTGTTTCTGCAGCTAAAATTGATGATAACTTATTATAATGAAAAAAACTGCAATATACCCAGGAACGTTTGATCCAATTACTTATGGTCATATTGACGTTATAAGAAAATCTTTAAAAATTGTTGATTCAGTAGTTGTTGCAATATCGGATATAAATAACAAGAACTATCTATTTTCTTCAGATGAAAGAGTCGATATAGTTAAAAAAGCTTTATACACGGATCTTAAATTAAGTAAAAAAAGAATAAAGGTTATTACATTTAGATCATTAACTACAAACCTTTGTAAAAAACTAAATTCAAATATTATTTTAAGGGGTTTAAGAGCTGCTTCAGATTTTGAATATGAGTTTCAGTTAGCTGGGATGAATAGAAAACTTAATAATAATATTGAAACAATCTTTTTGATGTCTAATGTCGAAAATCAAATCATTTCATCTAATTTTGTTAAAGAAATAATATCATTAGGTGGAGATATTAAAAAATTTACAACAAAAAATACAATTAAAGCTTTAAAAATTAAGTATGAATAAATTTTTATTTAAGTTATTAATTTTATTTTTTTTAACAACAACAAATACAATAGGAGATGAAAACAAAATGATACTAAAATTAAAAGATGGAGATGTTAAAATACAATTATTCCCTGACGTAGCACCAAATCATGTAGAAAGAATAAAAAAATTAGCAAACGATGGTACTTACAATAATGTAGTTTTTCATAGAGTCATTGATGGTTTTATGGCTCAAACTGGAGATGTTAAGTTTGGTAATTCATCAGCTGAAAGTTTTGATTTGAGACGTGCTGGAATGGGTGGATCTGATTTACCTGATTTAAAACAAGAGTTTAATAATCTTCCTCATGATAGAGGTACTTTATCAATGGCTAGATCACAAGATCCCAATAGTGCAAACAGTCAGTTTTTTATTTGTTTTGAACCAGCTCCTTTTTTAGATAGACAGTATACTGTATTTGGAAAAGTTATTGAGGGAATGGAATTTGTAGATAAAATAAAAAGAGGTGACTCAAACAATAATGGATCCGTAGAGGACCCTGATAAGATTATAAGTTTTAAATCAGAGTAGCCTAAGCTTAATGGCATTAAAAAAATTTAGTTTTAATGTTTTAAAAAAAAATAAATATGCAAGATTAGGTCTTATTAAAACTCATAGAGGAAATATAGATACGCCAGCGTTTATGCCTGTGGGTACTCAGGCAACAGTAAAAGGCTCTTTTATAGATGATATTATAAAAACTGGCAGTCAAATCATATTATCCAATACCTACCATTTGATGATAAGACCTGGTCCTGATAGAATTAAAAAATCAGGAGGTTTACATAAATTTATGAATTGTAAACTTCCAATACTTACTGATTCAGGCGGATATCAAATTATGTCTTTATCAAAATTAAATAAAATTGATAGAGAAAAAGGAGCTATATTTAATTCACATGTTGATGGAGCTAAATTTGTATTGAGTCCAGAGGAATGTATAAAAATTCAAAAAAAACTTAACTCTGATATAGTTATGGTTTTAGATGAATGTCCAAAAAAATCTTTAAATTATAATCTTATTTCAAAATCAGTAGATCTCTCTACATACTGGGCTAAAAGATCAAAAAAAGCTTTTGGAAAAAATCCTCATAAAGCTCTTTTCGGAATAATCCAAGGGGGCCTTTTTAATGATTTAAGATTAAAATCATTAAATGATTTAACACAAATTGGTTTTGATGGATATGCTGTAGGCGGTCTAGCAGTAGGAGATACACAAATCGAAATGTTTAAAGTTTTGGACTTTTTAAAAGATCATTTACCAGAAAATAAACCAAGATATTTAATGGGTGTGGGTACACCATCAGACATTTTAGGAGCTGTTAAAAGAGGTATCGATATGTTTGATTGTGTTTTACCAACAAGATCTGGAAGAACAGGTCTTGCTTTTACATGGAAGGGTAGAGTGCATATTAAAAATTCTAAGCATAAAAGGGATAATTCACCCTTGGATGCATCAGTAAAAAAATTTGATTTAAACAAATATTCTAAAAGTTATCTAAATCATTTATTCAATACAAATGAAATGTTAGGATCCATGTTACTCACTTTAAACAATATAAATTTCTATCAAGAGTTAATGTTTGAAATAAGAAATAATATCAAAAAAGGTACTTTCTATCAATTTTATAATAAATATGCTGGAAAGTTATAATAATTCACATTGATAATAAAAAAAAAATCACTATAACAATTTCTTAAAGTGGGCCGTTAGCTCAGTTGGTAGAGCAATTCCCTTTTAAGGAATGGGTCGCTGGTTCGAATCCAGCACGGCTCACCATATAATTTACATTAAGTAATTTTGTTTGGTGGATATTCGATCATCACTTCATAAATCCAATCGTTAATTTTTTTAATTCTATTATCTGGTGATGGATGTGTACTCATAAATTCAGGAACGCTTTTACCTTTATTTGCTTCTTTCATTCTTTCCCATAAAAGAGGTGTTTCTCTTATGTCGTAGCCAGAAAGAGATGAAAAAATTAACCCTAAATAATCTGCTTCACTTTCTTGTTTTCTATTAAAGGGATTAAAAATACCAACTTTAGTAAGAAGTCCAACTGTATTCATTCCAGTGGTTCTATTTACTTGAGAAAGCTTTCCACCTGTGAGAACGTCAGTAAGTTGTGTAGCTACATTAATAACCGTATGTTGACTTGCTCTTTCGACTGAATGTTTAGCCACAGCATGAGCTATTTCATGACCCATTACAGCAGCTAAACCATTTTTATTTTTTGTTACTTCAAGCATACCTGTATAAACAGCAATTTTACCTCCAGGCATACACCAAGCATTTTTAATTTTTTTATTATCAATTAGAATATATTCCCAATCAAAGTGAGAAGTTGGATCATTTTGATTAGTTTGATAAAAATACTCACTTATTGAATCTTGCATTTTTTTACCTATGTTTTTAATTTGGGCTAATTCTTTTGACTCTTTTACAAGCTTTTCTTTCTGTTTGATTTGTTCATAAATCTGTGCAGCTTGAGCATTTAATTTTCCTTCAGGAATAAGTTTTAGTTGTTTTCTATCAGTTATTGGCGTTGTTCCGCATGATGGTAGTATTAAACTACAACAACCACATCCCATATAAGTTAAAAATTTTCTTCTATCCATTTCTTTGATATATTATATAAATTAGTGTAAATCTCAATAAACTATGGCAGTTAAAAAAAAAAAGAAATCATTAGCTTTAAGACTACGTAATTATTTCTTTACTGGAGTTGTAGTTTTAATACCAATTGGTTTTACTTTATATTTAACAAAATTTCTCATTGGTATTTCATCAAAGTTAATCCCTGAAAAAATTAACCCTAATACTTATTTGCATTTTTCAATTCCAGGACTTGAAATAATTTTATCAATAATTTTCATTACAATAATTGGAGGCTTATCACTATCCTTCTTAGGCAAAAAATTTTTACAATTTATAGATGATTTATTTAAACGAATACCGATATTAAGAACAATTTATTCAGCTATTGGACAAATGACTGAAACATTTACAAAAAAAGATAATAGTAAAAAATCTGTTGTCCTTATCGAATATCCAAAAGCGGGTTCATGGGCCGTTGGTTTTGCTACCAAGGAAAATAAAACAGAAATGTCCAATAAAACAAAAGAACAACTTGTAAACGTATTCATTCCTACCACTCCAAATCCAACAAGTGGATTTTTAATTATGTTTCCAAAAAAGGATCTTATCTATTTAGATATGACTTTTGAGGAAGCCTCAAAATTTATTGTTTCAGCTGGTACTTCAAATCCAAAAAGCTAAACAATATCATTTAAAATGTCAGCTCGATCATACATTTTAATTAAAGGTAGATAATTTTCTAAATTTTGATTTTCTAATTCAATTCTTTTTATTTCTTTTTCAGCTAATAAAAATAGATCTTCATGAAGAACTGGATCTGCTAATCTGAAGCTTGGTATACCGCTTTGCTTAAATCCAAGCAAATCTCCATATCCTCTAAGTTTCATATCTTCTTCAGAAATCTTAAAACCATCATTAGTTTTCTTCAAAATATTTATTCTTTTTTTTGCATTTTCACTAAGATTGGATTTAAACATTAGAATACAATAAGATTCTTTATAGCCTCTTCCAACCCTTCCTCTTAATTGATGTAATTGGGAAAGTCCAAATTTATTTGCATCCTCTATGACAATAACATTTGCATTTGGAAAATCTATACCAACCTCAATTACAGTTGTAGATACAAGAATATCTATTTTTTTATTTAAAAACTTTTGTAATATTTTGTCTTTTTCATTCTTCTCCAATGAACCATGCAATAAACCAATTTTATCTTTGAATTGTTTTCTTAACTTTTCATATCGTAATATTGATGATTGATGATCAATTTTTTTAGACTCTTCTATAAGAGGGCAAACCCAAAAAACTTGATTTCCTGTATTAATTTTTTTTCTTACAAATGAAATAACTTCATCAATTTTTGTGTCGATTTTACTGTAAGTTTTAATATCTTTTCTATTTTTTGGTTTATGCTTTATTATAGATGTATCCATATCACCAAAAACTGTCATAATCATAGTTCTTGGTATTGGTGTTGCAGACATTACAAGGACATCACAGTTATTACCTCCTTTGTCAGATAATTTTTTCCTTTGCTTAACACCGAATTTATGTTGTTCATCGATTATTATTAATCCTAAATTATAAAATTTTATTTTTTCTTGAAATAATGAATGTGTTCCAATTAAAATATTAATCTTATTGTCTTTTATATCGTTGAGTATTTTTTTTCTTTCTTTGTATTCAGTTTTACCAGTTAAAAGTGACATATTAACAGTTTTCCCAAATAGATTTTTTGCTAAATCATAATGTTGTTTAGCAAGTATTTCAGTGGGTGCCATAAAACCTACCTGATAATTACTTCTAACCACATTAAGAGATGTTATTAAAGCAACAATTGTTTTTCCACTTCCAACATCACCTTGCAATAATCTAAACATCTTTTGATTTGATTTAAGATCTTTATTTATTTCTTCGAGAGCTTTATTTTGATCATTAGTAAGCTCAAAATTTATTTTTTTTTTGATTTTTTCTAATGGAATTGAATCAAAATACTTTCTGTTCTTTTTATTTTTTTTTACTGCTTTTCTGATATTTGAATTGATTAAAAATGTAGACATAATCTCATCAAAAATAAGTCTTTTTAAAAAGGGCGCGTTTTTATCTGAATTTTGTGGACTATGAAGCTCTAAGAGCGAGTCTTTCCATGAAATATTATTAAATTTTTTTAAAATATTTTCATCATGCCATTCTTTAAGATTTGGTATTCTTTTAAGAACATTGTTAATTATTTTTAGATACTTTTTTTCTGTTAAACCTTCTGTCAGGCTATATGTTGAAAAAACTTTTTTTATAGAGTTCATGTCATTTGATACATATGTAGGATTAATAATTTGATATTTCTTCCTAAAATAATTAATTTTACCACTAATCGTAACATTTGTGGTTAAAGGTAGAATTTTTCTTATATAACCCTCAAAACTATTAAAAAAAATACAATCTATTTCACCTGTATCATCTTTGCAGATTACTCTATTTGGTAAATTTCTTATTCTTGGAAAGCTATATTTAACCACATTTACATTTATAGTTTGAATTTTACCTATCTGTAATTCATTTATTTTTGTTAAATTTCTTCGATCAACAAAATCTTTGGGTAAAGTCAAAATAAGATCAAAAACCGTATTTATATTTTTTTTTTTAAATAATTTAGCAGTTTTATTTCCTACACCATCTATGTTATTGATATTGGATAATAAATAATCAAGAGAAAGCATATACTGTTTATATAGTCATGACACAGAATAAAGAAGATCTTAAAAATAAAATAATGTATAGAGCTTCCTATAGAGGAGCTAAGGAAATAGATATATTATTAACCTCTTTTGTTAAAAAACATATAAATATATTAAAAATTGAAGATTTAATAGATTTATGTAATTTTTTGAGTTTTGACGATGAAAATATATTTAATTTTTATAGGGGAATTCAAACAACAGTGAATATACCCAAAAACTATATTACAGACCAATTTAAATCTTTTAAAATTAAAAAGTAAATTTTTTAGATGGCATTTAATTTTAAATATTTTTTTCAAACTCTTCTTTCGTCTTTTTATTACTTGTTATATGTAATTATTTTTTTTTTAATTATAGAAATTTTATTTAGAGTTATAATTTTTTTTCCTACAAATATAGAGGTTTTTAAATATGGTTTTAAAAAGAATATAATTTTTGATATAGTAGATTTATCAAAACTTCAAATACATGTAACAGATAAAAGTAAAAAAATTTCGGAAAAGAAAGTTTCGAACGAAAATGTGTGGATTTTTGGAGGTTCTACAACACAAGGTTATGGATGCAAGGGTGCTTTTTCTTCGTCCTGGCCTTCAGAGTTATCAAAAATAAATAATAATTTTTTTTATAAAAACTTTTCATTTGGCGGAGCAACATCTGATCAATTAATTAATTTACTTTACCAAAACCTTAAAAGGGGTTCTCCCGATGTTATCATGTGGTCTAGTAAATTTAATACTGAATATATATATGGAGCAACAGATTACAGAAATAAAAATATACTAAAATATGATTTTCCACATTCTAGAAAAACAAACTTTTTTTTGAATATAAAAAGAATAGATAAAACATTAAAATCTTATTTAATTTCTTATTCATTTCTTGATAAAATTTTTACTAGAGTTATGTCAATTTTATACAATAAAGGACCAATAAATTTATCTAACATTGAAATTAATAATCTTGATATTGAATATTCAATCAAAAATTTTGAATTAAACTTAATAGAAACCATAGAAATTTCTAAAAAAAATGATGTTAAAGAGTTTTATATAATATCTCTGCCCAGCAAGTATGATCTGTTTAAGAAAAAAATTCTTAGATTTGAACTTTACGAAAAATCTATAAAAGAAATTGAAAATGAATTTTACCCATATGTAAAAATAATTGACCTGACTTTTAAAAAAAAAATAGATGATATTGATACTTTGTTTTGTGATGATATTCACCAAACATTAAAAATGAATCAAATAATAGCTAATAGAATTAATAAAAAAATTAATCTTTTTTCTAGAATTTTAAATTAGAATATAAAATATATTTATAATGGCGGAGAGACTGGGATTCGAACCCAGGAAAGAGTTGCCCCTTTGCCGGTTTTCAAGACCGGTGCTTTCAACCGCTCAGCCATCTCTCCTTGAGCTAGGTTTTATAAGTATAATTTTAAAATTCAACTAAATAATAGTATAAGAAATTTATATCAATATATTTATGAAACAATCTCAATTTAAAAAAGGTGTTTTTTATGCTTGTACGGGTTCTTTGTGGTGGGGCGTATTAGGTACAATATTTTTTAAGTATATTTCAATCATGGGCGCTATTGAGGTTACTGTACATAGATTAATTTGGACCTGTGTAATATTGTTTTTATCTACACTTTGTTTTAAAAAAATTGATATTTTAAAAAAAATTTTAAAACAAAAAAAAAATTTATTTGTTTTATTTTTAACAAGTATACTAATTTTTTTAAATTGGGGCACTTGGATTTATGCAATATCAATTAATAAAATTATCGACGCAAGCTATGGTTATTTTATATTTCCAATATTAAATGTTTATTTAGGTTATATTTTTCTAAAGGAAAAATTAAATAAGAAAAGAATTTTAGCCATCTCTTCAGTTTTTTTATCCTCAATATATTTACTTTTCAATTTGGAATCTTTTCCATGGGTTGGATTTTTGGTTGCTATATTTTGGAGCTCTTACAATCTTCTAAGAAAGAAAATAAATGTAGACACTGATGTAGGTTTATTTATAGAAAGCCTTTTTATTTTGCCAATCGGCTTAGTGATAGCTTATTTTATCTATCAAACTGGTAATAATGATTTTTCTTTTGAATCTCCTTTTAATATATTGATGTTATTTATGGCTGGGGCAATGACTGTAATTCCTTTGTTTCTATTTATTAAGGGTTTAGAAAAAACTACGATGGCTACGTCAGGCCTAATATTTTTTATAACGCCCACAAGTCAATTTTTACTAGGTTTTTTTTATTATAATGAACCTTTTACAGGAACAAAGTTAATAAGTTTTATTATTATATGGATAGCTGTATTTATATATCTTAAAGATTTGTATGAAAAAAAATTATAAATTTTTACTTGTATTTTTTTTAATTTTTTTTACCTCTGAGGTTAAAAGTGAAACTTTTGACTTATGGCTTCAATCATTTAAAAATTATGCTATTAAAAATGGCATCTCAGAAAAAACTTTTAATGAAACAATGTCAAAAGTTAATTTCAACCCAAAAGTAATTGAATATGATAGATTTCAACCTGAATTTTATGAAGATACAAAAACTTATATTGATAAAAGAGCATCAGATAAAAAAGTTAAAAATGCTATTAAAATTTATAAGCAGAACCAGTTCTTAATCGATGAAATAGAAAAAAAATTTTCTGTAGAAAAAGAATTGCTCCTTGCATTAATGGGAATTGAAACCAATTTTGGGAAATATTTAGGTAAAATGAATATTTTATCTTCTTTAGCTACACTCAGTTACGATAAAAGAAGAAGAGATTTTTTTACAAATGAATTGATGACTATTCTTAAGTTAATTGAAAATGATATAATTGATCATAATATACTTTATGGCTCATGGGCTGGTGCCTTCGGAAACTTTCAATTTATGCCAACAACGATAAAAAATTATGCTTTAGACTATGATAATAATAATATTATTGAATTAAAAAAAATTGAAGATTCATTTGCATCGGCAGCTAACTATATTAATAAAATTGGGTGGAAAAGAAATGAATTATGTTTTTTAAAAGTATCCCTTTCTGAAAATGTACCAAAAAAATTTTTAAATACTTCAGCGAGAAAAATTAAAAACAAAACCTCTATAAAAAAAATCAATAAATATATATCTCAATTTGAAGCACCTATTTCAGATAAAAAAACTATAGTTGGTATTATAACACCTGACAAAGACATAATTCCAGAAGCCGAAAATTTAAGTCCCGCGTACATAGTATTTGATAATTATGAATTAGTATTAAAGTGGAATAGGTCTTTAAGATTTGCTTTGGCTGTGTGTACTTTAAAAGAAAAAATTGCCAATGAATTATAAAATTTTACTTATTATATTTGTATTTATACTAACTTCTTGTTCAATCGAAACCTCTGCTATTAAAAAAGATAAACTATTAGGGAAAAGTGCGTTTAAAAATAACGGTTTCACACTAGTTTATAGTGAGACCTTGTATAAAAAAAAAATTATTTCTTCAAAACTTGATGATAGAGATATGGTAATTTTTCAAAAAAATTTGAAAAAAAATTCTACAGTAAAAATAAAAAATAACAAAAACAATAAGTCAGTTATAGCTACTGTTGGAAAAAAAGCTGATTATCCTCATTTTAATAATTCAGTAGTTACAAAAAGAATAGCTAGTGCTATTGAGTTAGATTTAAACGAACCTTATGTAGAGATTACAGAAATAATTAACAAATCATCTTTTGTAGCAAAAAAAGCTAAAACTTTCGAAGAAGAAAAAAAGGTTGCTAACAAAGCACCCGTTGAGTCTATTACTATAAATGATTTAACTTCTAGTAATAAAAAAACTGAAATAAAAAATGATGAAAAGTTTTCATATATAATTAAGATTGCAGATTTCTACTTTAAAGATTCTGCAAATTTATTAGTAAAAAGAATTACAAATGAGACACCAATTAAGAAAATAAACCTAGAAAGACTATCCGATACAAATTATAGAGTTTTTTTAGGCCCTTTTGATAACTTAAATTCACTAAAAAGTTCTTTTAATGATATAAGCATGTTAAAATTTGAAAATATAGAAATTATTAAAAATGATTAAAAAAATTTTTATTCTTTTATATCTGACTTTTGTCACATCAAGTGTAGTTAATGCTAAATTTGATATTAAAGCTAGTACGGCAATACTTCAAGACTATTCTTCAGGAGAAGTTCTTTTTGAAAAAGATGCAGATAGAGAAATTTATCCAGCATCTATGACAAAAATTATGACATCTATAATTGCCTTTGAATTAATCGAAAAAGGAGACTTGAGTTTAGATGATAAATTTATGGTCTCAGAAAATGCTTGGAGGTTATCTCAATCTGGATATTCATCCATGTTTATAATGGTGAACGATGAAGTAAGTGTTGAAGATTTACTTAAAGGTATAATAATTGCATCTGGAAACGATGCTTGTGTTGCTTTAGCCGAAGGAATTGCTGGCACTGAAGAGGAGTTTGCTGTTTTAATGACCACAAAAGCTAAAGAAATTGGTATGGTTAATACAAATTTTTCAAATTCATCAGGAATAAACGACCCAGATAACTACTCAACTGTTAGAGATATTTTAATAATGTCAAATTATCTTATAAAAAATTATCCTAAATTTTATGAATATTATAAAATAAAAGATTTTACGTGGGATCGTACAGGAGGCGATCCTATAACTCAGGGGAATAGAAATCCATTATTGTATAAAAATTTCGGCGCTGATGGTATTAAAACAGGTTACTTGGCTGTTGAAAGGTATTCATTAGCTGCTTCTCTAAAGAGAAAAGATCGAAGACTTATTGGTGTTGGTAGTGGATTTAAAACCAAAAGAGAAAGATCAAGGGAGTCAGCTAAATTACTCACATACGGAATGACTAATTTTGATTTAATAAAAATAGTTCAAAAAGATACTGAAATTGCAGAACTCGATGTCTGGCTTGGTAACAAAAATTCTGTCAAAGTTTATATAAATCAAGATATTTATAAAACTATACCAAAGGCTAGAAAAAGATATCTTAAAGCAATCATTGATTACAATGGACCAATTAAAGCACCTATTAAAAAAAATGATATTCTAGGAACTTTTAAAGTTTTTTATAAAGACGAATTAATTAATGAATATCAAGTCTTAGCTTTTGAGGATGTTAAAAAGGTAAATATTTTCTCCAGATTAATAAAATCGGTAAATTATTTAATTTGGGGTGATGTATAATAAACCACTTATAGTTTTTGAAGGGATAGAGGGCTCTGGAAAGACTCTTCACTCAAAATTTCTTGCTAGTTATTTAAAAAAAAAAAAAATTAAATTTATTAAGTTAAGAGAACCGGGTGGTAATATAAATTCAGAAAGAATAAGAAAACTTATTTTAAGCAATAAATCAAAGTTTAATAAAATCACTGATTTATTTTTATATCTAGCAGCAAGAAATGAGAATTTAGAAAATTTAATTAAAAAAAATTATAAAAAAAAAATAATTATTATTGATAGATTTATAGACTCTACATTGGCCTATCAACATTATGGAATGGGTATAGACTATAAACTTATTAATAATTTAAATTATTATTTAACCAAAAAAATTAAAATTGATTTGACTTTTTTGAATTTGGTTAATTTTAAAAATTTAAAAAAAAGACTTTCAAAGCGTAAAAATCTTAACCGTTATGATAAATTTAATATAAAATTTTATAAAAAAGTTCAGAACGGTTATATGAAAATTTCAAAATCTAAAAAAAAAAAGTATAAAATAATCGATACTAACAAAACTATTTTAGAAAATAGACAAATAATAATTAAAAACGTAATGAGTCTTTTATAATGAAAACAGAAATAAATTTACAAACAGAATTATATGAACTCAACAATCATTTAATAGAACTGATTAATCTTTATGAAAAGAAGAAACTTGCAAATAAAATTTTAATAACTGGGGCTAAAGGAATTGGAAAATCTACTTTAGTAAATCATTTTATTAATTATATTTTTTCTAAAGATGAAGATCACTCATATAATTTAAAA